>CAUTTP010000034.1:0-25413 GCA_963541305.1 uncultured Prevotella sp. | reverse complement strand
TCGCACGCCGATTAGGCCGTTATCGCGATGCGAAAGCTATGCTATCGCAACCCAATCTCAAAATTTTCGACCTTCCGTGACCGGAATCTTGCCCAACCACCCCGATTTTCTGCTCTGGAATGAACGAAAAAGTGAACAGAATTTTTATAATGATTTATTTACAAAAGCAAGGAGATGAAGGGTTGGAATTGCAGAAAAAACAAACCAGAGAAAGCTAAAGGATGGAGAAATATCCGTTATCATGACGGAGTAAGAGATAAAATGATTACATTTGCATAAGTTAAAAAGACAGAGCAGATGTTACAGCTGGACAATTTCTATAAGGCTCGCTACGTGCTGAGCAAGGTGTTGAGAGTGACCGAACTGGTGCACACCAACAAGATAAACCCCGATGTCGATGTGTATCTGAAGCCCGAATGCCTGCAAAAGACGGGTTCGTTCAAGATTCGAGGCGCTTACTATAAGATCTCGCAACTCACTAAGGAGGAGCGTGCCAAAGGCGTGGTGGCCTGTTCGGCCGGCAACCATGCACAAGGCGTGGCGCTCGGAGCAACGGCTATGGGGGTGAAGAGCCTGATCTGTCTGCCCGAAGGAGCACCCATCAGTAAGGTGGAGGCAACCAAACGACTGGGTGCCGACGTGTGTCTGGTGCCCGGCGTTTATGATGACGCCTACGCCAAAGCCATCTCGCTGCGCGATGAGAAAGGCTACACTTTCGTGCATCCTTTCGACGACGAGAATGTGATTGCCGGACAGGGCACCATCGGACTTGAGGTGATGGAGCAACTGCCCGAGGTCGATGCCGTGGTGGTGCCTGTGGGCGGCGGCGGCCTCATCAGCGGTGTCGCCTTTGCCATCAAGAACCTCAACCCCCGCGTGAAGGTTTATGGCGTGCAGGCAGCCGGCGCGCCCAGCATGGTGAAAAGCCTCGATGATCACCACATCGAACGCCTCAACTCGGTATCGACCGTGGCCGACGGCATCGCCGTGAAGGAACCGGGCAAACTCACATTCGACCTCTGTGAGCAGTATGTGGACGAGATTGTGACGGTGACCGAAGATGAGATCTGCGCTGCCATTCTGCAACTGATCGAGAATGAGAAGATGGTGGCAGAGGGCGCAGGGGCAGCCAGTGTGGCCGCCGTGATGTACAATAAGCTGCCGCTCAAAGGCAAGAAGGTGATTTGCATCGTGAGCGGCGGCAACATTGACGTGACGATATTGAACCGTGTCATCAACCGCGGATTGGTGAAAAGCGGGCGTCTCTGCACGCTCGACATGGAGCTCGACGATAAGCCCGGCGAGTTGCTGACGGTGTGCAGCGTGATCGCCGGACTCGGTGCCAACATCACAGGGGTGCATCATGACCGATCGACCAATCGTAAGAACGTGAATGCCTGCATCCTCCGCGTATCAATGGAGACACGCGATCAGGAGCAGATTGATGCCATCCGAAAGACTTTGGAGGCTAAAGGGTTTGCCATATTGAAAGAGAAAGAGATTATGAGGTGACGGGGGCTGTGGCAAGATAGAATAAGAGAATAATAGAATAACCGCTTCGCTCTGTATAAAAGCCAAATGCTCTGCAGACGAAAACACGACCTATAGAGTAATGGCTTTTATACAGAGCGAAGCGGTTATTCTATTATTCTTTTATTCAAAGCTCACCGCTTACCATGACATCTTGTGCCGGTTGGACAGATAAACTCCCAGCAGAATCATTGCCGACCCCACATAGGCGAGCTGCGTCATAGGCTCGTCAAGCACCAAAGCCGATACGATGACCGTCGAAACAGGATTGAGATAGATATAATTGCTCGCACTTAAGGCACCTATCTTCTTGCTCACATAGCTCCATAGCACGAAGCAGACGAAGCTCGCTACGAAGCTCAGAAAGAGCACATTGCCCCAGACAACCGGGCGCAGTAACTGCTCCAAGGGGAAGTTCCACGGGCGAAAGAAATACATGGGAAGGGAGGTAACAAGTCCGTAGAAGAACACCTTACGGGTGACAAACACCGCACTATATGCCTTGATACGCCCCAGCAACAAACTGTAAACTGCCCAGCTGAGGGCTGCACAGAACGCAAGAAAGTCGCCGAGCGGATTGAGTTTCAACACAAACTGACCGTTGAAAACCACCAAAGCGACACCCGCCGTGGCTGAAACGGCACCTAAAATCAGATAGCGTGAGGCCTTGACGCTCTTCACCAAAGCCAGAGCGATGAGCATGGTGAGCAGTGGCGCGGTGCAGACAATGAACGAAACGTTGTTCACATAGTCGATTTTCACCGCCTCATTTTCGGTTACGAAGTAGAGCGAACCGCCCGTCACGCCAAGCAATATCATCAGCAGTTCATCGCGCAGGCTATCTGCCCACAACCTGCGGGGAGAAATAAGCCAGATGCAGATGTAGGCAATGAGAAAGCGAAGAGTGAAGATTTCGTGTGCTTCGAGCCCCTGCTGAAGCAGCACTTTAGAGTTGATGAAGGTGCTGCCCCATATCAACACAATGCAGATTCCTAAGATGTGGTGCCACAGGTGGCTGTTACTCTTTCCCATAGAGGTGCAAAATTACGACTTTCCCACGAGAATATGACCATTTCATTACAAAATAGTCGCCATAAAATGAAAATCGAAAACATTGATCACATCGTGCTCATCACAGCCGCTTTAGAACCCTGCCTGCATTTCTACACCTACATTCTGGGGATGAAGCATGTGGAGCGGGACGGGCGGCATGCCCTGTCTTTCGGGGTGCATAAGTTCAATATCCATACACGCAAAGGTGAGTTTCAGCCTGCTGCCAAAGTGCCCGAGTATGGCAGTCTGGACGTTTGCCTCATCGTGGAAGATGATATTCATGCACTGAAAGCGGAGATTGAGCGCAAAGGCTGGCCTGTCGAATTAGGCCCGGTGACACGTCATGGCGCGTTGGGCGAGATGCAGAGCCTCTACCTGCGCGACCCCGACGGCAACCTCATCGAGCTGGCTCACTACGTCTGAGGCCTGCGATACTGCATGGGGGTCAGCCCCGTCATGCGCTTAAAATACTTACTGAAGAAGCTCATATTGGGAAATTCCATCTCGTCGGCAATCTGTTTCAGGGGCTTATCAGTGTTATGCAAATCTACCTTGATTGCCGTCACAATGGCCTCATCAATCCATTCCTTTGCTCCTTTTCCGCTGATGCGTTTGATTACCGTACTCATATAACGAGGCGAAAGAAACAGTTGCTCGGCGTAAAAATCGATGTTATGCTCGCGCCGCGCATGCTCGTTGACCAGCCGGATGAACTTGCCGAAGAGCTGCTGCTCACGGTTTGGGATAGCATCCTGATGCGCCTGACGCTGCCACAGCGAGTCTACATACCAGAAAAAACTTGCTGTCAGACTGAGAAACACGCGCGAATTATAATCCTTTTGGCTAATCGTGTCGTAGAGCAGATGGATAAGTCGCGACAGATAATCTACTTCTCCATCGTTCAGAGAGACGTGGAAATGTCGCAGATGACCATCCATTGAGGACGGGATGTGGTCGCCCATCGCCAGATTGAACAGTTCGCCGGAGAGCGAAAAGCCCATACCTTGCACATCGGGCGAGAAGTTTTGCAGTTCCACGATAGACTTTGACGCCATGAAGAGCAATGAATCTTGCTTCAGCTCCATGGGCAGCAGGTTGACCGTAGGATAGGTCGCCCCGTGCTTCAGCACCATTACGCGCATCTCGTCGAGCATAATGGGGTGTTGCAGCAGGGGAAGGACGATACTCGGAACAACATCCGTCACTACAGCCACATGATTGTTGATATAGGCATGAATGTCCTCCTCGTCGATTTCTTGAAGCATCGTTTTCATCTGCGAAAGCGACAGATGACGCAGCTCTTTCTTAGTCATAGAGATATTGTTTTATTCTTGGTGCCCGCTGAAAGTTGAAAGTAAACGATACGAATCCGCCCGTCAGTATTTGCCGTTTCATCTTCACGCAGCGGTCAGATCGGCGGTCAGATCGCCGCTTCCCGTCCTGATGGCCACGTGCGGCGTTCGGTGTACGTGCGTACGACGTTCGGTGTACGTGCATACGGCGTTCGATGTACGTGCGTGCGGCGTTCGGCATACGTCGGCATTGGAATGAACTCGGTGTGCCGTTTGGCATATATGCTGCTCAGATAAGCCCCTTTACGGCAAATGCGCTTATAGACATGAGGCATAAAGGATTTCCGAGCCGGCTATCTGTTTTTAGCGAACAGCAATATTATTTTATGACGCAAAGATAACGAAAATATCACTTTTAGCCATCTATATTTGTCATTTTCATACAAAAAGGACATTTAGCATGATGATAAGGTAACGATATATCGGCATTTTATACGTACCTTTGCAGGCAGAAAAAAGATGACGCAAAATGACAAGGATTATGGTTAAGATGAACAAACGAGGCTTACACCTTATTATATTATGTCTCTGTGGCTGGCTGGCTGCACAGGCGCAGACGCTCGACGAGTGCCAGGAGATGGCGGAAAATAACTATCCGCTGATTCGGAGATATGGCTTGATACAGCAGACCACCGACCTTACCGTTGCCAATATCAACAAGGGTTGGCTGCCGCAGATATCCGCATACGCACAGGGCACAGTGCAAAACCGCGTGGTGAAAATGCCCGATGCTCTCACCACGATGATGGCACAGCAGGGCTACGACATCAAGGGATTGATGAAGGAGCAGTATAAAGTGGGTGTGGACGTAAGCCAGACCATCTATGACGGCGGACGCATGAAGCTGCAGAAAGACGTGGCACGCCGACAGGGAGAGGTGGAACGTGCGCAGAACGAGGTGAGCCTTTATGCCGTGCGGCAACGTGTCAACGAGCTCTATTTCGGCATCTTGCTCGTCGAGGATAAGATGCAGCTCAACCGAGACCTTCAGAAACTGCTGCTCTCCAGCGAGCAACAGCTCACCGCGATGGTCAAGTCGGGCACGGCAGCAACGAGCGATCTCAACGCCGTGAAAGCCGAACGGCTGAATGCCGAGCAGCAGATGGTGGAACTGGAAAGCCAGCGGGAGAGCCTGAGCCGTGTCTTGGAGCTATTCATCGGACGAGAGTTCGCAGCAGCCACCAGACCGGTTGAGCCGTCCAGCTATGCCACGGCATATAACAATCGCCCCGAACTGGCGCAGCTCAACGAGCAGTTGTCGCTGATCGATGCACAGGAGCGGGCACTCAACGCGCAGCTCCGGCCTACGCTCGGCGCCTTCGCACAGGGCTATTATGGCTATCCGGGTTACAACATGTATAAGGACATGTTCAGCCGCACGCCCACTTTCAATGCGATGGCAGGCGTGAAACTCTCGTGGAGCATCGGCGCACTCTACACCCGTAAGAATGACAAGGCGAAGTTGCGTGTACAGCGCGAGCAGGTGGAAAACCAGCGCGAGGTGTTCAACTTCAACAATCAGGTGGAGCAGGTGCAGGAGAATGAGAATATCAGCAAGTATCGCAAACTCGCCATGCAGGATGGGGAGATTATCGCCCTGCGCTCGCAAGTGCGGATGGCCGCCGAGTCGAAGCTGGCACACGGCATCATCGACGTGAATGATTTGGTAAAGGAAATCAATAACGAAAACGCCGCCAAGCTACAGCAATCCATCCATGAGGTGGAACTGCTCAAGGCCGTTTACGACTTGAAATATACGGTAAACGATAAAGAGAACAAATAACACACCAGATAATCAGATGAAAATGAAACATAGAGAATTGATAAACGGGATGATGAAAGTTACTCGCCACGGTCTTTGCGGGGTAGGTTTGGTCGTATGCACGATGCTCCTTGCCGCCTGTGCCGACAAGGAGAAAGCATACGATGCCACGGGCATTTTTGAGGCAACAGAGACCACCGTCTCTGCCGAGCAGAGCGGCAAGCTGATACGGTTCAACGCCGTGGAAGGCCAAACACTGACAGCAGGTGAAGAGATCGGACTGGTAGACACCGTGCCTTTCAGCCTGAAGCTGGCACAGGCCGATGCAGCACGTGCCGTGTATGCAGCTCAGCAGCCCGATGTGGCCAAGCAGATAGCCGCCACGCAGGAGCAACTGGCCAAAGCCAAACTGGAGCTTCGGCGCTACACCGAACTGGTGAACGACGGTGCGGCACCGCAAAAGACACTCGATGATGCACGCAGTCAGGTAGCCGTGTTGCAGAAGCAGCTTGACGCGCAACGCTCCACACTCCGAACGCAGGTATCGACCTTGGACAGCCAAGAGCGAGTAACCGACACCGAACAGGCACAAGTGCGCGAACAGATCAGCAAGTGCCGCATCACCGCCCCCACACAGGGCAGCGTGCTGGAGAAATATGCCGAACAGGGCGAGGTGGTCGCAGCGGGTCAGCCACTACTCAAGATTGCCAACACGGAGAATATGTTTCTGCGCGCCTACGTCACCTCCGCACAGCTTGCCAACATTAAGGTGGGGCAACGGGTGAGCGTGATGACCGACTACGGCAACAAGCAGGGAAAGACCTACGAAGGCACCGTGACATGGATATCCAGTAAGAGTGAGTTTACGCCCAAGACCATCCTCACCGAGGATGAGCGCGCCGATTTGGTGTATGCCGTGAAGATTGGCGTGAAGAATGACGGCTACGTGAAGATCGGCATGTATGGCGAGGTGAAGTTCTGACCGCTTTATCCTCCCGCAACGACAGTAGAAACAATGAACGCAATAGAGATCAAGCAGGTGTCGAAAGCCTATGGCAAGGTACAGGCTTTGCAGGATGTCAGCCTCGATATACGGCAGGATGAAGTATTTGGGCTTATCGGTCCCGACGGCTCGGGCAAGACCTCACTCTTTCGCATCCTTGCCACACTGCTCTGTCCTGATAGCGGACAGGCGCTGGTAGAGGGTTTCGACACCGTGAAGCAGATGCGC
The DNA here is from genome assembly GCA_963541305.1 of uncultured Prevotella sp. Lineage (GTDB taxonomy): Bacteria > Bacteroidota > Bacteroidia > Bacteroidales > Bacteroidaceae > Prevotella. The sequence goes on along the minus strand of CAUTTP010000034.1, from coordinate 18,485 downwards.
GACATCCGCCGCATCGTGGGTTACATGCCCGGCAGATTCTCGCTCTATCAAGACCTTACCGTGGAGGAGAACCTGCATTTCTTTGCTACGCTCTTCGGTACCACCATCGAGGAGGGTTACGACAGCATCCGTGCCATCTACTCGCAAATAGAAAAATTCAAGGGTCGCAAGGCGGGCGCGCTGTCAGGTGGCATGAAACAGAAGCTGGCATTGAGCTGCGCACTGGTGCATCAACCTAAGGTGTTGCTGCTCGATGAGCCCACGACGGGTGTCGACCCGGTAAGTCGTCGTGAGTTGTGGGATATGCTCAGCACACTGAAAGAACGACATATCACCATCGTGGCAGCCACGCCTTACCTCAACGAGATAGAGCGATGCGAACGTGTGGCCTACCTCGACAAGGGACGTGTGGCAGGAATCGGAAAGACCGGCGACATCCTCACAGAGTTCAAGGAGGTATTCAACCCTACCCCTCTCACCACAGTAACCCACCACGGCAAGGCCGAACCGGTGATTGAGGTAGAGCATCTGATCAAGGCATTCGGCACATTTCATGCTGTCGACGACATCTCTTTCACCGTCAATCGCGGCGAAATATTCGGATTCTTGGGTGCCAACGGCGCCGGTAAGACCACCGCCATGCACATCCTCACCGGTCTCAACCAGCCCACCTCGGGGCATGGAAAGGTGATGGGGTACGACGTTTCGACCGAGTATGAGCAGATCAAGAAGCACATCGGATATATGAGTCAGAAGTTCTCCCTCTACGAGGATATGACCGTGGAGCAAAACATGCGCCTCTTCGGCGGTATCTACGGCATGACCGATGAGCAGATCCGACAGAAGACCGACACGCTCCTGACCGAGCTGGGCATGCAAGACCAACGCCGTACAATGGTGAAAGCCATCCCCCTCGGATGGAAACAGAAGCTCGCGTTCAGCGTCTCTATCTTCCACGAACCGGGCATCGTGTTTCTTGACGAACCCACCGGCGGTGTGGATGCCGATACTCGCAAGCAGTTCTGGAAGCTCATCTACAAGGCTGCCGAACGCGGTATCACGGTCTTTGTCACCACTCATTACATGGACGAAGCGGAGTATTGCGACCGTATTTCCATCATGGTGGACGGCAAAATCAGTGCAATGGGTTCGCCCGCAGAACTCAAGGCGACTTTCAACAAGCCGAGCATGGATGAGGTGTTTACCCATCTGGCAAGGCAGGGTAAAAGAGAAGATGTTTAAAACAGGAGTTTCCCTTCCTAAAGAAACATAACAATGATACAATTTTTTGAATTTGTCATCAAAGAGACAAAGCACATTCTGCGTGACCGTCGCACGATGCTCATCCTCTTCGGCATGCCTGTGGTGATGATGATGCTCTTCGGTTTCGCCATCCGCACCGACGTGCAAGACGTGCGTACGCTCGTCGTCACCTCATCAATGGATACGCAGACCCAACGCATCGTGCAAGCCCTTGATGCCTCCGAATATTTCCGCATCGTCGGATTAGTTGCCACACCCGATGAGGCGAAGCTGGGCATACAGCATCAGCAGGCTGACATCGCCATCGTTTTCTCACCCAATTTTGCCAACGACCTGCACGACGATGCTGCTGTGCAAATCATCACCGATGCCACCGATCCTAACATGGGGCAGCAGTATGCCATCTATGCACAGAACATCATCATCCCCTCCACGCTATCCGGCAGTGGCACCAACACCACCGCTGTCAGCCCCACCGTGAGCACCAAGATGCTCTATAATCCGCAGATGCTATCGGCCTACAACTTCGTTCCGGGCATTATGGGTATGCTGCTCATGCTCATCTGCGCCATGATGACATCGGTGAGCATTGCCCGCGAGAAAGAGCGCGGCACGATGGAGGTGCTTCTCGTGTCGCCCATCCGACCGCTCAACATCATCATTGCCAAAGCCGTGCCCTATCTGTTCTTGGCTCTTCTCATCCTCACGGCAATCCTACTGATGAGCCATTATATCCTTGACGTGCCTCTGGCAGGCTCTATATTCGGAATCGTCAGCGTGTCGCTCATTTACATTCTGCTTGCCCTCTCGCTCGGGTTGCTTATCAGCAATGTCGCCAATTCGCAGCTTGTGGCACTGCTCAGCTCTGCCATGCTGCTGCTGATGCCTACGGTCATGCTCTCGGGAATGATGTTTCCCGTGGAGAGCATGCCACAGATTCTGCAATGGCTATCGTGCATCATTCCTGCCCGATGGTACATTTCGGCCATGCGCAAGCTCATGATCATGGGCGTTGATATCTCTGCCGTGCTGCATGAGGCAATCATCCTCACCTGCATAACCCTCCTGTTGCTCATCATATCACTTACAAAATTCAAAAACAGACTTGAATGATCCTCAAATATCTGCTACAAAAAGAGTTCACCCAGTTGCTCCACAATGCTTTCATCCCGAAGCTCGTGGTGCTTTTTCCCATCGCGTTAATCTGCGTGATGCCGTGGGTGATGAGCATGGAAGTGAAGAATATCAAAGTGGAAATTGTCGATCATGACCGTTCCACCACCTCGCAACGGCTCACTCACCGCATTGAGGCGAGCAATTATTTCATCTTCAACGGACAGGCCAACACCTATCAGGAAGCCTTGTCGCACATTGAGGAGGGTAAGACGGACGTTATCCTTGAAATACCTTACAACTACGAACGACAGCTCGTGAACGGCCGCATGCCGCAGATACTCATCGCTGCCAATGCCGCCAATGCGACGAAAGGGTCAATGGGCAGCAGCTATCTCTCGCAAATCGTGACGGCGAACCTGAATGGCAATGCGTCCACCAGCCAACTGCACATTGCCGTTGTCAACCTGTTTAACAACCATCTTAATTATAAGATTCTGATGATTCCTGCCCTCATGGGCATACTGCTCATGATGCTCTGCGGTTATCTTCCCGCCTTCAACATCGTGGGAGAGAAGGAGAGTGGTACCATCGAGCAGATCAATGTGACGCCCGTCAAGAAGTGGCAGTTCATCCTTGCCAAACTCATTCCCTACTGGGTAATCGGTCTGATAGTCATGACTGTCAGCATCATTCTTGCATGGCTCGTCTATGGCATCACCTGTCAGGGCTGTCTCGCATGGGTGTACCTGCTCGCCATACTGCTGGCTTTGATCTTCAGCGGACTCGGACTCTGCATAAGCAACTATAGTGACAACATGCAGCAGGCCGTCTTCATGATGTGGTTTGTCGTAGTGGTGCTGATGCTCATGAGCGGCATGTTCACCCCCGTCACCTCCATGCCGGAGTGGGCGCAAACCATCGTCACTGCCAATCCTTTACACTATTTCATCGATGCTATCCGCACCGTCTTCGTGCGTGGAGGCGGTTTGGGCAGCATCGCCCATCAGGTGTGCGCCCTCGCAGGCTTCGCTCTCGTGCTTGACGGATGGGCTATATTCAGTTACAGAAAAAACAATTAGGCAATGGATAACGGGTAATAGATAATGGGTAAAAGATAACGCCCCGATGCCACAATAGTTAATCTTTAATATTTAAAAGTTAATTTTCGCCCCTCCCTTTCAAAGTTTTTCGTATTTTTGCCTACACAGAAAGGAGGATAAACGATGAACATGCTCAACAGATTATGGTCACACTTCACCGCCAAACCACAGCCCAGCCGACGGGTGGCACTGGTCTTGAGCGGAGGAGGAGCACGCGGACTTGCTCACATCGGCGCTATAGAAGCACTGTTAGAGCAGGGCTACACCATCACCTCCATATCGGGAACTTCCATGGGTGCCATCGTGGGCGGATGTTATGCCGCCAACAGACTCGAATCGCTGAAGCGGCTCGTCCTGCGTCTCACCCGCAAGAAACTGTGGCAGATGGTCGACATTTCACCCGGCCTCAACCACATCGCCACCGGCGAGCGTCTCATGCTGATGCTTGACAAACTGCTGGGAGACACGCGGATAGAACAGCTCCCCGTGCCTTTCTGTTGCTCGGCATCCGACGTGGTGAGCGGTGAGGAGATGGTGTTTCGCAGCGGACTGCTCAAAACGGCTATCCGCGCGTCGATTTCCATCCCTTTGGTGTTCAAGCCTTTAGCTATCGACAGACATGTCTTTGTAGATGGCAGCCTGCACAATACGCTACCCCTTGACCGCGTAGAGCGTCACACCGGCGACATCCTCGTGGCGATGAACGTGAGTGCACCCGATGCCGAGGACTTCGATGCCTGCTCCCAACAAATCGGCGAACTGCACAACCCTGTCGAGAAGTTCATCCGGATGCGCCTGCCTTTTTTCCGTTCTGACCCGTCGTCCAACTACATGAACATGATGTTGCGCGTCACCAAACTCAGCATACAAAACAACACCCGCATGGCCATGCGCCTCACCCCACCCGACATCTGTGCCGAGATGCCGATGAATGCTTACGGCCTTTTCGATTATGACAAGGCGCGGGAAATCATCGACTACGGGCACCGCGTCATGGAGAAGGCTCTGACAGCTTACGCCGCCAAAAGCAAATAAACACCCGCAAGCACCATATAGACAAATCTTTACGCTTCACAAGCCGCCTTAAAGAGACGCCCCACCTTTAAGCATTTGCTCTTTCTCCATTTATTACACAAGAGCTATATATTGTTGAATATATTCTGAATCATCTTCTTTTCGGAAAAGTCGGAAAAGAGAAAATATTGAGATAATTTGTCAAGAAAGCGTCATTTCTCGCTCGGAAATTTTGAGATGCTTCTGCGATAGCATAGCTTTCGCATCGCGACAACGGCCTAATCGCAGTGCGATCTCAACGTTCTCGCATCGCGATAACTATGCTTTCGCCATGCGAAACCTATGCTATCGCAACACCCCAAAAACGAAATTTTTGAATATTTCCGATTTAATTCTCGTAACTCGCTGATAATCAGACACATTAAAAAACACTCTGATTTTTTACAATTTTTGTCCAAAACCCCATTGATTTTCAGAAAATGCCTAAGTTTTAAGGTGAATGTTAAATTATTTCCGAACAATAAATTGATATAAAAATTAACAAAATCAGCTTATCATAAAACAAATTGCCATACATCATTTTGCAGTTCATCATCTCCCGTACGCATAAAACAAATTCGGCGCACAACCCGATAGGGATGTGCGCCGAAGTAGTTAGAAGGGAAAGCCGGATTAGAGCGTAGCCTTGATGTCGGCCACAATCTGCTCGTCGGTGAGGTGGTTTTCCTTGAGCAGCTCATTGACATCATAGCGGTCGTAGAGCTGTTTCTTCACACCGAAGTTGAGCACTTTCATGGCTGACGCACCGTAGAAGCGGGCTATGGTCTCGCCAAAACCTCCGTCAAGACTACCGTCTTCGAGCGTAACCACCAACTGATGGTCGGCCTTCAGCTCTTCGAGCAACGCCCCGTCCAGTCCTGAGAGATAGCGGGGATTGATGAGCGTAGCATCGATACCGTCGACAGCCAACTGCTTCAGCACCGCTTCACCCTTTTGGAAGAAGTCGCCCACGGCTATCACGGCCACACGCTGTCCGCGATGAGCCACCTTAAACTTGTTGAGGTCGGAATAGTCGGTATCGACAGCCTCGGTAGCATGGTGCACGCCATACTCGGGAACGCGGATAGCTACCGAATATTTGTTCTGTGCGATAGCCCACTCTTCCATGGCAATCAGCTCCTCGTAGGTTGTCGGAGCAAGATAAACCAGATTGGGAATGTGGCTGATCATCGGGATGTCGAAGAAGCAGATGTGGGTGAAATCGTTCATACCGAAGATGGACGAACCTACCACGTTGATTACGGCGGGGTTGCCGTTCACGGCTAAATCCTGCGACATTTGGTCGTAAGTGCGCTGCAAGAAGGTGGCGAAGGTGGTAAACACGGAGTGCGCACCACGCTTGGCAATACCCGAAGCCATTGCCACGGCCTGTTCCTCTGCAATGCCCACATCGATAAACTGCTTGCCGGCCGCCTCACGACGCTCCTTGTTGAAGCCGAAAGCAGGCGCTGTACCTGCTGCGATAACCACCAGCTTGGGGTCTTTCTTCACCTGCTCGCTCAGCCATGTACCCAGCAATGCGGTCATACTCTCGCCTCCACCCTTAATCTTGAGACTGCCATCCTCGCGATTAAAAGGCATGCTCCAGTGCCACTGCTCCTTGTTGTCGACAGCCGGTTGGAATCCGTGGCCTTTCTCCGTATGGATGTGCACCACCACGGGATGGTCGATATCTTTCACCTTTTGGAAGGCCTCGACGAGTTTTGCCACGTCGTTGCCCTGCTCCACATAAAGGTAATCGAAGCCAAACGCCTTGAAGTAATTGTTGGCCGCGGTACCATTGCTCTCGCGCAAAACCTTAAGGTTGCGGTAGAGACCGCCATGAGTTTCGGAGATGCTCATCTCGTTATCGTTGACCACAATGATGGCATTGGTACCTATCTCACTCACGGTGTCGAGACCCTCGAAAGCCTCGCCGCCCGAGAGAGAGCCGTCACCGATCACGGCTATCAGATTCTCAGTGCCGCCGAGGATGTCGCGCCCCTTCATCAGACCCGACATCAACGACACGGAGGTAGAGGTATGACCTATCTCGAAGTTGTCGTAGTCGGGGCTCTCCAACGGTGAGGAGTAGCCCGAAATGCCATCCATCTTGCTCACGTCGAGGAATCCCTCCTTACGACCGGTGAGTATTTTATGAGGATAACTCTGGTGAGATACGTCGAACACAATCTTGTCTTCGGGAGCATTGAACACATAGTGCAGGGCTACGGTAGCCTCGGTGAAACCCAAGTTGGGGCCTACATGCCCTCCATGTTCGCTCACACGGTTCAGCACGGCATCGCGCACTTCGTCTGCCAACACGTTCAGCTGGTCAATACTCAAGCCCTTCAAATCCTTGGGGCTGTTAATGTTTTCAATATACATAATATGTTACTTATGGGTTATTCTTGTTCTGTTTTCGGTGCAAAGGTAGGGCTTTTGACGCATTCCCATAGTACCACATTTACAGTTTTTAGTGTCATTTTCACTGATTTAATGCATTTTGAGACAAAATGAAAGAACAGATGAAATTTATTGTTTACCTTTGTCTCATTGAACAATAACAAATGACTGATACCATCCGCATCAGAACCGCTGTACCCGTAGATGCCGAAGCTTTGCTCGACATCTACCGCCCCTACGTGCTCAGCACTGCCATCACGTTTGAATATGACGTACCCACAGTGGAGGATTTTCGGCAGAGAATCGTGGCCACGCTATCGCGCTATCCCTATTTGGTGGCAGAGGACGCACACGGAAAGCCGGTGGGGTATGCCTGCGCAGGGGCTTTCAAGACGCGTGCAGCATACGACTGGGCGGCGGAGGTATCAGTGTATGTCGATGCACGGCACCATCGCAAGGGAATAGGGCAGGCACTCTACGAGACGATAGAAGACACGCTGAAACGGCAGAACGTCACCAACCTTAACGCTTGCATCACCTTTGCCGAGGTGGAAGATGGGCTGCATCACAACGACAGCATGCGCTTTCATCAACGGTTGGGCTATGAGCTGGTGGCACATTTCCACCAATGCGGCTATAAGTTTGACCGATGGTGGGACATGGTGTGGATGGAGAAGCTAATAGCGCCGCATCAAGTTCCGCAACCGAAATTCATCCCTTTCAGCAGGCTGCGATGAGTGACGGCAGTCGTGAAGATGGCTTAACGAACAACCAACAATTACTTTACAACAATATGAAACTTCTAAAAACTTTATCCTTACCTCTCTTTCAGAAAACTATTTTCACCATTGTCATGCTGTTGTCATGTTCTGCCTCATTTGCACAAGTGCGCAAAACGATAGCCATATTAGGCGACTCCTATTCCACATTCGAGGGGTATAACACACCCGACAAGATGGAGATGTGGTATTTCAAGCAGCCCAACCTACAGCGTACGGATGTAAACAAGGTGACCGACACATGGTGGTGGCAGGTGGCGAAGAATGGCGGCTATAAGTTGGGCGTTAACAATTCGTGGTCAGGCTCGACCATCTGTAACACGAGTTACAACGATGCTGATGAGACCTACAAGTCATTTCTCACGCGTATGGACGCACTGGGCAATCCCGACATCATCCTCATCTTCGGCGGAACCAATGATTCGTGGGCGCATACGCCACTCGGCAATTACCAGTATGAGAAATTCCGCATGGCAGATAAGTATTATTTCCGTCCTGCACTCGCATTTATGCTGCAACACATGCAGGAGCGATACCCCAATGTGGAACTCTATTTCATTTCCAACACAGAGCTGGACAAGGATTACACCGATGCCATCCACACCGTGTGCAAGCACTACGGTGTGCCCGTAATTCAACTACACAACATTGACAAGCAAAACGGGCACCCCAACATTGCAGGCATGAAAGCTATCGCCGAGCAGGTGCTCAAGGTCATCAAATGAGCATGTCACATATTATAATAAGGTAAGTTGGTGTTCATAATTAATTGCCACAATATTTGCGCCTGTTTTTCAGTCAGTCTGCCAACTTGAAGAAGGAGTGTAGCGGGCTACACGACTGATGAAAGGGGGCGGAATGACGAAAAAGAGGCGTAAAGACTGTGGCAAAGCAAAAGAATAAAAAAGAAAAGAAAATATAGGCGTTTAATTTTGAACACCTACTTAGCAATCTGATTGCCATCGGAAAGCGGAAGTTTCTTGAAAAAATACATATAAAAGTTTGGCGATGTGAAATAAATACTCTACCTTTGCACCGCATTTAAAACCTGCCATAGGTTGACTGCACCAACGGAAAGGAAGTTTGGGTGAGTGGCTGAAACCAGCAGTTTGCTAAACTGCCGTACGCGTTCGCGTACCGGGGGTTCGAATCCCCCAGCTTCCGCTGAGTGAGTAACCTATAATCCGGTCGATTCATCTAAGGGTTAGGATTCAAGATTCTCAATCTTGCCATAGGGGTTCGAATCCCCTATCGACTACCATGTCTCAACTTCAAGGTGAGATTTACTTATTGCTCAAACCCGGTCGATTCATCTAAGGGTTAGGATTCAAGATTCTCAATCTTGCCATAGGGGTTCGAATCCCCTATCGACTACTACGGAAAACCTCTGTATTCGCATTGAATACAGAGGTTTTTTGCTTTCCCCAAACTCCATATAAAAGCCGGAGAATCTCAATATATTTTAATGGTGGGTATGCTTTCTTCATATAGGAAAATGAAAAAGGAACCTACCCGTCACGAGCCAGTTCCTTCAAAAAACAGTAATTAACTCAAAATTTATAATCTATTGACTTGCTTCTTTTGTATTCTATTCTTATTATTATTCTGCTGTATGGAGCTTGAAGCCATTGGTGTTGATTTTACCGTTGCCGGTGGTTTCAACACTGTTGACATAACTGTCGGCTGTAAGGTTCCATGTTCCGCTGACAACAATGTGCGCCTGTTTAGCAGTGTTGGCATTATTGAATGCTCCGTTCCATATCACCCCTTCTGCTACAGTGACATTGGCTGTGCCTTCACTGTCGGCTTTCACATCTCCATTGTAGGTGAAGCCGGAAGTTGTTTTCAGCAGCAGATTGCCTGTGGCGCCACTGGTCTCCCATCGGCTGTTGGCCGATACATCCATGAGAATGTTGCTGGGAACCACAAGATTGGCATCGGTCAGCGTGAGCGTCCCAGTAATATTGGTGGGTATCGCAAGTAGCGGTGTATCGCTCTCTGTGAGCGTTATTGTTCCACCATTGATGGCAATCTTGCCATTATATCCTTCCGAATCACCTGACCCGCTTTGTAGAATCATCAGACCACGGAGCTTTGAGCCTGAGGTCATAGTGCAATTGTTGAGTGTGATGGAGTTATCTCCTTCGATTACTCCTACCTCTCCTTGTGCTGAACTTCCCGTGGCATCGGTCACCTGAATGTCTCCCGTGGAATAGGTCACAGCGCAATCTTTTCCCGTACACTGGTAACTGCCTCCTGTAACATATACCTTTCCGCCACCTCTATCGGTAGCAATCACCGAGCTATTATCGCCTGCGGTGGTAATGTTGAGGTCTTGGGCGATGATCGTTCCGCCTACTGTGGCATGAATTCCTCGTGAGAGATTCTTCGAATTGACGATCTTCACACCTGTGGCATTAACTGTTCCACCTATAGCCACAATGGCGTTCGCTCCAAGTGCATCGGTGGTAATCGTACCGCCCATGATATTTACCGTGGCTCCCTTGCCAGCGTAAACGGCCGAATTGATGCCGTAAAAACTACTGCCATCCTGATCGGTGGCATCACCACTTAGCTTTTTGATGATACAGTCTGTGAGGTTAATGGTTCCTCCTTTGGCCTGTATCACATTCTCATCCTGAATAGTTGATGTATATGTCTTATTCGCTTCGGAAATCTCGCCTTCGCTTAGCGCTAAACCGGTAGGGCTCACTGTGCCGTTCTGTTTGGTATTTCGGCCACCAAATCCACTCATCGGAGGATGATGTCCTTTTCCCGGTCGGCGCGGAGGACGCCCTTTGCCATCTGGCTGCGGACCTCTAAAGCCGGTCGAATCTCCCATCTCGGGTAGAAAACCAAGACCTCCTGCACCTTCCGAAAACTGTGCCCGTGCCATCACTGGCAACATGCACAATGAAATTAACATAAACAAAAACTTAATCTTCATTACCTAAATCTTACATAAGGCATAAGGAGTTTTGCCATTGCTCCTGCCTGTTTTATTTCTAATGCAAAGATAGGTGTTGGCGACGAATCGACCAATTTTATTCAGCGAACAGGCACATTTCTTCAACAAAGCCGCCCTTACCATTGCCATTTCTTTATTTAGAAAGGTTGCAAGGTGATGAAAAGAGGTCAGCAAGGCGGTGTCTATCCATTGAAATTCTTATCGTACGGCACACTCGTATTGCTGCATCAGCCATACACTCTGCTCGGCAATGGTCATGTGACTGTTATCAAGTTCGATGGCATCAGCAGCTTTCTTGAGTGGTGACACTTCACGGTGCATATCTATATAGTCACGCTCTTGGACATTCTTCAGTATGTCATCGTAATCGGCCTCCATACCTTTAGCCTTGAGTTCATCGTATCGGCGCTGCGCGCGAACCTCGGCAGAGGCTGTTACGAAGATTTTCAGTTCGGCATCGGGAAATACGGTGGTACCAATGTCACGGCCGTCCATTACGAGCCCCTTGTCCTTACCCATTGCCTGCTGCTGCGCCACCATGGCTGCACGGACGCAGGGAATGGCCGCGATAAGGCTCACGCGGCTACTCACCTCCATGTTGCGAATTTCATGTTCTACCAGTTCCCCGTTGAGATAAGTATCGGGGCGACCTGTCTCCGGGTTGAACTTGAAGCTGATTCCGATATTATCCATCTGTCGTTCAAGTTCCTCAGCATCGACACTGCCGTCCTCATTGAACAGTTGATGACGCAGGGCATAGAGCGTAACAGCACGATACATTGCACCTGTATCTACATATATATAACCGATGGACTTAGCCAAATCCTTGGCCATAGTGCTTTTACCACATGAGGAGAAGCCGTCAATGGCTATGGTTATTTTCTTCATCTATATATTTAAAAAGGTTAAATGATTATAGGATATAGGCCAGATTGAGCACCACACTGGAGCTCGACACATGGTATTTACCGTATGCGAGGTTGAGTTTGAAGCGCTCCAAATTGAGCCCGGCGCCAAGTGACAGACCTGCACCATGACTGCTCCCGCTATCAGACGATTGTATCTTCATCTCGCTGGCACGCCGGAAATTATAGCCACCACCAATCCAAAAGGTTTCGGCAAGCAGGATATCGGCACCTACAACAAGATGGTTGATGAACTTATACTGGGGGTGATTGAGGTCGACAAAGGTGGCAGAAACACGGAAAGGAGTGCCTACAAACCGCTTGGTGACACCCAACTGCACGTCGATGGGCATTTTCTCGTACTCCTCATTGTATGCCTTAAGCTGACCGCCAAGATTTTTAGCTACCAACGAGAGCGACCATTCACGGTCGGGATCATAATAATTGGCACCTAAATCTACACCAAAACCAATGGAGTTGTAACTGCCGATGTAAGACGTAATAAACTTTGCCGAGATGCCACCGGCAAAGCGATCGGACAGCATATAGGAGAAATACCCGCCCAGCGAGATATCGCGTGCAGAGAACTCACCCGTCTGTACATTATTCTCGTCCACCTCTTTCATGGTGCCATAATCGATATATTGCGCTGACACAGCCCACGAACCGCGCTCGCCCACCACCCTGTTGAAAGCCGCGCTTGCCGTGTTAGCCCCCGACATATAGTTCATATAGTTCAGATTGACGGTCTTGTCAGACACCGAAGAAAGCAATGCAGGATTGTGGAAGATGAGCGCTTCGTCATCTTCTATAAGGGTAATGTTGTCACCTCCGAGCGCGGCCGCATGGGCACTCACCGGCAGGCGTAGAAAGTTATATTCCGTTTGACTCTCCTCCTGCGCCACAGCGGCTAAAGATATGAGAGCGATAAGAAGAATAAAAACGGATTTTTTCATTTAATTATTCTAATTATTCGGCAAAGATACCGATTTTCTGAAGATTTGCCTTAAATTTGCAGAACGATTTCATAGGAATAACGTCATAAAATAAAGAATATTGCCGATGGAGGTCAAGAAGAGTAAACGAGCCAACTTAGACAAGCAACGCACGGAGCGATTCCTATTGGGCTTGGTGCTGGCACTCGCTTTGCTGTTTGCGGGTTTGGAATATACCACCCGGCCATCCTTGGATGACGATGACGCTTCACTGCTCGACGACTTCGCCGAGGATATGGAATTACCACCTGCAATGGATCAGCGCGACATGATTTCGGCTACTCCATCGCCGGCTTCGAAAGCCATCACACAGCATCTGAAAGAGGTGGAAAGTGCGACAAATGATGCCGAAAAACTTTCTACGCAAACCAATGACCTATCGACGGGCAACGGTGAAAGCTCCGCTCAAGAGACGCCCATTACAGAAGCACTGCCACAAACGCCCATGCCGGAAGACTCTACAGTGTATAGCTCCGTGGAGAAATTGCCTGAGTTTCCGGGCGGAATGGTCAACTTCATGAAATGGCTCACCCGCACGCTCCAGTATCCCAATGTGGCGCAACGACAACGGTTGCAGGGTAAAGTGGTGGTGACGTTCATCGTCAACAAAGACGGAACAATCAGTGAGGCCAAAGTAGCTAAGTCGGTCAATCCGATGCTCGACCAAGAAGCTTTGCGCGTAATCAGAATGATGCCCAATTGGAAACCGGGAAGCATTAAGGGCAAACCCTGCCGCACGATGTTTGCCATTCCCGTGAACTTCAAGCTATAAGGCATCGCATTTCCTGATGCGGTGGCATAACAAACCTTATTGAATGCCATTTTCGCCACATCAATATCCATCCTTATCAATAACTTAAAACAACAAAATATGACCTACTCAGCCGACGTATTGCTCAACAAAGTGAACACATTTTTGGATGCCCTGCCCTACAACCGCAAGCCAGTCAACATCTACGCTCCCGTGAAATATGTGCTCTCGATGGGCGGCAAGCGTATCCGTCCCGTGCTGATGTTGTTGGCTTATAATCTCTATAAGGACGACCCTGAGCGCATTCTGATGCAGGCGGCCGGACTGGAAACCTACCATAACTATACGTTGCTGCACGACGACTTGATGGACAACGCCGATATTCGCCGCGGCCACGAAACGGTGCACAAGCGCTGGAACGCTAACCAAGCCATCCTGTCGGGCGATTCTATGCTTGTTCTGGCCTATCAGCGCATGGCCGACGGCTTAGCCGACAGGCTCAAAGAGGTACTCGATATATTCACCATCACTGCACTGGAGATTGGTGAAGGACAGCAATATGACATTGATTTCGAAACACGCAACGACGTGAGCGAAGCGGAATACATCGAGATGATTCGCCTCAAGACCAGCGTTTTGCTGGCCTGTGCCATGAAGATCGGTGCACTTCTTGCCGGTGCTCCGGCCAACGACGCGGAGCATTTGTATAAGTTTGGCGAGCAGATAGGCTTGGCCTTTCAGTTGCAGGATGATTATCTGGACGTGTATGGCGACCCGAAAGTCTTTGGCAAGGCCATCGGCGGCGACATCACTTCCAATAAGAAAACATATATGCTCATCAACGCTTTCAACCGTGCTGATGATGCGCAGCGTGCAGAACTGCAACACTGGATAACGGCCGAAACTTTCGACCGAGACGAGAAAGTGAAGGCGGTGACCGAACTTTACAATCGGATAGGCATCGACAAACTGGCTCAGGAGAAGATTGCCTACTATTTTGAAAAGAGCAAACGCTACATCGATGCGGTAAACGTGCCCGAGGAGCGCAAGCAGGAACTGCGTGCGTATGCCGAACGAATGATGAAGCGCAAATACTAATCCACACCATTTCTGATGACAGCCCATTGCATAGACACCCATGCCCATCTCGACGGCGAAGAGTTTGCAGAAGACCTCCCGAAGGTTATTGCCAATGCCCAAGAGGCGGGCGTGAAGGCCATTTTTATTCCGGCAATCAACGCCGGCTCGGTTCAGACGGTAATGGCCGTATGCCGGCAACATCCCGGCTATTGCTATCCCATGATCGGTTTGCAGCCCGAAGAGGTACGTGCCGACTGGCGCAACGTGCTCACCATGATGCGTCGGGAACTGGAAGACAATCTTGCCAATGAGCCGGACGACCGACTACGCTACATCGCCGTGGGCGAATGCGGACTGGATTTCTACTGGTCGCGCGAGTTCGAAACCGAACAGCTACAGGCTTTCGAACAGCAAGTGCAGTGGTCGGTGGAGTTTCGTCTGCCCCTGATGATTCATTGCCGTAAGGCACAAAATGAGATGCTACACGTCATGAAGCCGTATGCCAAAGACCTGCCCGGCGGCGTGTTTCATTGTTTCACGGGCAATCGGAAAGAGGCTGCCGACTTCATGCAACTCGATAATTTCTGTCTGGGCATCGGTGGCGTATCGACTTTCAAGAGCAGCAAACTGCGCGAAGATTTGCCCGCAGCCGTGCCCATAAACCGCATCGTACTCGAAACCGACAGTCCTTACATGGCTCCGGTGCCCCATCGCGGCAAACGCAACGAGAGCGCATACGTCACCCGCGTGCTCCACACACTGGCCGAAAGCTATGGCGTGACTGATGAGCAGATGGCGCAGGCTACCAACGAAAATGTAGCACGCATCTTCGGCGTGCCCCGCTTGTAGGCTGCCGACACCCTTTCTATTCTATTAACGCTGTATGTTCAGGCTATTTCACGCGCCTGTTGCAGATGCCGTTGCTACAGATTAACCCTTTTCGATGCGGATGCGGGCATCCACTGCCACCACATCATGCTCGTCGGCAAGTAGCGGGTTGATGTCCATCTCCTTGATCTCGGTGGCAAAACGCAGAAGGGTGGATAGGCGAACGATGATTTCCTGATATTT
The DNA here is from genome assembly GCA_963541305.1 of uncultured Prevotella sp. Classification (GTDB taxonomy): domain Bacteria; phylum Bacteroidota; class Bacteroidia; order Bacteroidales; family Bacteroidaceae; genus Prevotella. Next base: position 2,998 of record CAUTTP010000034.1, on the reverse strand, counting down.
GCGTTCGTTGACGCCGGCTTGCCCACGTGCTCCTTTCAGAATCTTATAGCCGCGCAAACTGTGCACCATCGACTCGGCTTCGCTCATTGACAGCGGAGCCAAACCGCTCGACACATCTTTCAGCACCTCTACGAAGATGCCGCCCAATCCGCACAGCACCACATGACCGAAACGGGGTTCATACTTGGCACCGATAAACAGCTCGGTGCCCTTGATCATTTTCTGTACCATCACTGCCGTAGCATCCTTTATCCGTAACATGCGGTCGAACTCCAACGACAGGTGTTCTTTGCTACGAATGTTGAGCGTCACGCCGCCCGAATCGCTTTTATGGATAGGGCCGACGACTTTTGCCACAACCGGATAACCGATTTTCTCGGCAAACGCCAAGAGTTCCTTCTTATTCTTCGACACCATCTCAGGCACCAAAGGAATGCCTGCACAGTCGAGTATCTCGCGCACATCAGCGGGCGACACATAGCCGTCTCCCTTGAGTGCACCCATCACATTGCGCAACCGGGGCACATCCACGCCAAACAGATTCACCTCGGGAGGTGCGGGGAGCGGTGTGTTCATCACACGCACCAAGCAGTTGGCGAGTGTCACCTCATCGGAAAAGTTGACATGACCCTTATTCAGAAACTCCGCCACCTCGGGGCCGGCGGTGTTGACTGAAGGCAGAATGGGAAAGATAGGCTTCTTACATGCCAATATCTTCTTGTGCAGCACATCGTATGCCTCATACAGCAACACTAATCCGGGTGTGCCAAAGATGACGAAGATGGCATCAATCTCCTCGAACCGTTTCTCACAGAAATCGACGGCTATGCCCAACTGTTCGGCAGTGCCCGTGGCCAGAATGTCGATCGGATTGCTCACCGACGCACCTTGAAAGAGCTGCATCTTAAGTTCCTCCGCGGCTGCACCCTCCAGTTTAGGCACGTTGAGTCCGCCTTTCGAAAGGGCGTCGGTGAGCATCACACCCGGCCCGCCGGCATGGGTCACAATGGCAAAGTTCTTGCCTTTCAGTTCGGGCAGGGTGAAGATGCAGCCCACAGTGGTCAGCTCCTCGCGCGAATAACAACACACGATGCCCGCCTTACGAAACAGAGCCTCCACGGCAGAGTCGCTGCTGGCCATGGCGCCCGTATGCGAACTGGCTGCGCGCGCACCGTTCTCTGAACTTCCCGATTTGATGGCGGCTATACGGCAGCCCTTTCGGATGAGCGAACCGGCATGATAAAGCAGCTTGTCGGGGTTAGAGATATTTTCGATATAAAGCAGCTTGATGTTGGAATCGCGCTTAGGGTCGTAGGTTTCGTCCATGTATTGCAGCACGTCTTCTATACCGATCTGCTTGCCATTGCCGATGCTCCATACCGAATTGAACGGCAGACCCTTAGTCACCGCCGACTCCAATACATACACCGCCGTAGCACCCGACCCCGAAATGAAGTCGGCACCTTTGGCATGAAGCGTTGGGATAGGCTTGGTGAATACGCCATGATAGCAAGAGTTCATCATCCCGATGCAGTTTGGTCCGATCAGCGCACAGCCGTATTGCTCACAGGTGTCGAGTATCTGCTGCTCACGCCGGGCGCCCTCTGCCGTCTCCTCTCCGAAACCCGCCGAGATGATGATAAAGGCTTTCACCTGCTTTTCGGCAGCTAAATATTTCACATAGTCAGGACAATACTTGGCTGCCACCACAAGAATGGCCATATCCGTGGGCGGAATCTCCTTCACATCGTGAAACACTTTTACGCCCTGCACCTCGTCTTCCTTCGGATTAACGATGTGTAACGTGCCATCAAAACCACCATTCACAAGATTGCGCACCAATGCGCCGCCGGGCTTGTGCACATTATTGGAACCACCTATCACCACGATGCTCTCGGGATGTAACAGTTGCTGATTGATCATTGTCTATGCTATATATGTCTTGAGTTACGGTGCAAAGTTAGCGAATAAATCTGCATGAGCTATAACAAAATGAAGAAAAAACATGTGATGGAAAATAGATTATTAGACCAGCTATGTTTAATGCCAACCAAATTATCATGCCAACTATTTCTCTTTTGGTCTTGATGTATTTGCCCCTTGATAAAAAGACGATTTCCACGATGGACAATACCAACACGCCAAGCAAGAGAAAGGGAAGCAGATTATTCCATCCAAAAGAGTTTGTCGGTATGAAGATAAAAAGTAAGACAATATTGATAAAAGAAAGATTACCGTAATTCATAATTCACGCATTTGGGGGGGAGCAGGCATCTGCTCCCCGATTAAACAATTATCTTTATTCCGGCAACCAACGGTGTATACTGTCATCCTATGGGACAGAAATAGTTGGCTTAGTCGGCAGCATAACGTATGTGCATGTGTACTTTTGTTTTTCCTTGATGTATTTTTCAAAATCATATATCATCCACGCAATTGCATAAAGCTAAAATAGCTATTGCAAAAAGAAGTTGTTTCATTGCACATTAGAGTTTAAAAGATGAATAATGTTAACTAAATCAATTATCGCAAATTAACTATAAAATTTTGAATGCTACAAATTTTCTGCCGACTTTTTTTCTAAAAAAAAGTTGCTTTTAACCGGTTTTAGTATTTCAGAATTATCTTGACAAACACCCTCTGGAGATTTGCGTGTAGCAAAATTGAAAATCTTTTGTCCGAAATACGCGAAAATTAGAGGGGTTTACGTAAATCTCGGAGCATCAGTGAGTTACGCTCAAAAAGTAAGAATATGCCATAGATATTCATCTTTTCGTCTTGCGATAGTACCCTTTTCGCATCGCGAAAGCACCGTTATCGCAAGGCGAGAACATTGAGATCGCACGGCGATTAGGCCGTTATCGCAACGCGAAAACTATGCTATCGCAACCCTATCCCGAAAATTTCGACCTCCCGTGACCAGAATCTTGCCCAGCCACCCCTATTTTTCGCTCTAGAATGAACGAAAATCTGAACAAAAAAACTGTAATGAAATCTT
>CAUTTP010000033.1:0-25664 GCA_963541305.1 uncultured Prevotella sp. | reverse complement strand
CTCGCTCTGACGAGCACGTACAGCATTCGGTGTGCGTGCGTACAGCATTCGGTGTGCGTGCGTACAGCATTCGGTGTACATGCGTACGGCGTTCGGCGTACATGCGTACAGCGTTCGGTGTACGTCGGCATTGTAATGAGACCAGTATACCGTTTGGTATATAAATTGATGCTGTTGCGGTTATGTGTCGGCATCGGTCAAATCGTTTGATTCCGGACTTCTCATCATCTCGAAGCTCAACTTTTTGAGCCGACTTTGAAGTTCTTCTGCCTGACTTTTGCGGATAGACAGCACTATCTCACAGGTGTTGTCAAAGTTTTGGGAAATAATGCGGGGTTGCATGTCTTTCACCACACGCATCACGCCATTCATCATAGGATAGGTAAATCGGTAGGTCACCTGCTCCTCTACCAGTCGGGCAACAATCTCACTGTGTGCAAGGGCATCGGCGGCCGCCTCACGATAGGCCGCAATCAGTCCGCCTGTACCCAGATTCACGCCGCCATAATAGCGCACCACGCAAATGAGAATGTCGGTCAATTCCTTTGAGTTGATTTGCCCCAGAATCGGCTTGCCCGCCGTAGATGACGGCTCACCGTCGTCGTTGGCTCTAAACTCTGTGCGCGCAGCACCGAGCATGTAGGCATAGCAACAGTGGCGGGCATCATAATATTTCTTACGATACCCATCCACTATCTCTTTTACCTGCTCCATCGATTCCACATGATGTGCAAAAGCGAGGAACTTACTACGCTTTTCCGTGTAATATCCCTCGCTCGTTTCCTTTATCGTATAATAGATGTCTTCTTCCATCAATCAAGTTTATGTATGACCAATCCGGAACGCAGTTTGGGCTCAAACCATGTAGCTTTTGGCGGCATGATTTTTCCCGAGTCGGCGATGTTCATAATTTGCACCATCGAGACAGGATAAAGAGCTAATGCCCAACGCATTTCACCACTGTCGACTCTGCGCTTCAATTCCTGCAATCCGCGCAGCCCGCCAACAAAATCAATGCGCTTGTCGGAACGCAGATCCGTGATTCCCATTAGTTCTTCGAGAATCAATCGACTGGAAATGTCCACATCAAGCACACCGATAGCATCCGCATCATCGTATGTGCCGGGATTGGCTTTCAGACTGTACCATGCACCATCAAGATAGAGCGAGAACTCATGGAGCAGCTGCGGCTTATACTCTGCCTCATCCTTCCTCTCCACCTTAAAATTCTTCTCCAATGCCTTAAGAAACTCGGCTGACGTCATGCCATTGAGATCTTTTACCACACGGTTATAGTCTAAGATGGTCAACTGACTGGCTTGGAAGCAAACTGCCATAAAATAATTATACTCCTCTGACCCATTATGGTTGGGATTCTGCTTCGCTTTCTCTACCCCCACAAGGGCAGCCGCAGCCGAACGATGATGGCCGTCGGCAATATAGAGGGCGGGCATTTTACCAAACTCTTGAGTGATGGTATTGATATCATTAGCATTGGATATCACCCAAAACCGATGGCCGAAGCCGTCAATAGGTGCAATGAAGTCATATTCAGGTTTGGTCTGCGCATAACGCATGATTAAATCATTGAGCACAGCGTTGTCCGGATAAGCAAAGAACACAGGCTCGATGTTCGCATTGCATACACGTACATGCTTCATGCGGTCTTCTTCCTTGTCGCGGCGTGTAAGTTCGTGCTTCTTGATGACGCCCGTCATATAGTCATTGACGTATGCACCTACCACCAATCCATATTGTGTTTTGCCATTCATCGTCTGAGCATAGATATAATAGTGCTCATCCTGATCCTGCACAAGCCAACCCTTGTCTTGGAATAACCGGAACTGCATCGCTGCACTCTCATACACCCGAGGATCATACTCGGAGGTACCGGGGGCGAAATTGATCTCCGGTTTGATGATGTGATAAAGAGATTTCTCGTTGTCTCCTGCTTCTATGCGTGCTTCTTCCGAATCGAGCACATCGTAGGGGCGTGACTCAACCTGCTCCACTAAACTCTTTGGAGGACGAATGCCACGGAAGGGTTTAACTGTTGCCATAGTATGTTTTGAAATTTGAGGTTTGGATTTCGACCTTTATAAGTACTGGGCTTTTGGGTTGTCTTGCTAATTTTGGCAAGCACAACATAAACCTATAAAATCATAAAATCATATAAATATCACTCTAAACTTCTTCTCTTTCAAACTGATTTAAGTTTAAATATAGAATTAAAAAGACTTTGAACATTGAGTCCAAACCATATCATTAGCAATCATAAAGCCCGAAACTCAATGTCCAAAGTCTACTATTACTTGTTCACCTGAAACTTGGTATCGCCATCTTTGAAGAAAGCGCAAATCTGCTGGGCGGCAGCAATGCCTGCATTGATATTAGCCTCGGCCGTCTGGGCACCCATCTTCTTAGGCGTTGAGAAGTAACGCCCCTCAAACTTAGCAAAGTCGGCATCGGCGTCAGGCTTAATGTCCGTAATAAACTTTAAGTCATCACGATCGGCCAACAGCTTGAGCAACTCTGCCTCGTTGATGACTTCCTTACGTGCGGTGTTCACGAGAATACCGCCCTTTGTCATCTGATTCACTACTGCATAGTTGATACTTTCCTTAGTCTCGGGTGTAGCAGGAATATGGAGACTCACGATATCACACTGTTTGAAAAGGTCATCACGCGAGGCTACAGCATGCACACCGGCACTCTCGATAGCATCTTTAGGACAATACTCATCGAAGGCATAAATGTCCATGCCAAAACCTTTGGCTATGCGAGCCACATTACGACCGACATTACCAAATGCAAGGATACCTAATTTCTTTCCCAACAATTCCGTACCCGATTTACCATTATAAAAATTGCGGACGGTATAAACCAACATACCGAAGACCAATTCTGCCACAGCATTGGCATTCTGGCCGGGTGTATTCTCTACCACCACACCCTTCTGCTTGGCGTATGCGGTATCTATTGAGTCGTAGCCTGCACCTGCACGAACCACAATCTTCAGGTTTTTGGCGGCATCCAACACCTCTGGAGTCACCTTATCTGAACGCACAATCATCGCATCGGCATCAGATACGGCATTAAGGAGCTGCTGAGTTTCTGTATATTTTTCTAAAAGAACAACCTCATGCCCCGCTGTCTCGGCCTCTTTCTTTATTCCCTGAACAGCGACTGCTGCAAAGGGTTTCTCTGTTGCAACTAATATTTTCATGTTTTTCTTTTGTTGAATAGGTTTATATTTGAATATCACTATATCTATAAACGACAAACATTGAACCTTGGGATTTGGCAAAAGGCTTCTCCTGTATTTATATCATCATCGTGGAGAAGACCAAACCTCAAAGTTCAATGTTTAAAGTTTTTAGTGTTGAGCTTCAAAATCTTTCATGGCCTGAACAAGTGCCGTAACGCCTTCAATGGTCTGGGCGTTATAGCAACTGGCGCGGAATCCACCCACAGAACGATGCCCCTTGATTCCAACCATACCCCGCTCTATTGCAAAGTCAAGGAATGGCTTCTCTAATTCCTGATACTCATCATTCATCACAAAACAGAGATTCATTAGCGAGCGGTCGGCAGTGGCAACCGTACCACGGAAGAGTTTGTTACGATCTATCTCGTCATAAACAATCTTGGCACGCTCCTGAGCCCGTTTGTCCATAGCTTCTACACCACCCTGAGCCTTCACCCAGCGCATGGTCTCCAAGAGAGAGTATATAGGTACAACAGGAGGAGTATTGAACATAGAACCCTTCTCCACGTGGGTGCGATAGTCAATCATTGTAGGCAACTCACGAGGAGCCTTACCCAACATCTCGTCTTTAACGATAATGACCGTCACACCGGCCATGGCCATGTTCTTCTGTGCACCGGCATAAATGGCAGTGTATTTAGAAACATCAACCGGACGGCTCATAATATCTGATGACATATCTGCAATCAATGGCACAGGAGCATCGAGATCCTTACGATATTCCGTACCGAATATGGTATTATTGGTACACACGTGCAGATAGTCGATATCAGTAGGAATCTCGAAATTATGGGGCAAATGCGTATAATTATCATCAGCCGACGAAGCAACCTCAACGACTTTACCAAACAGTTTAGCCTCCTTCAGAGCCTTCTTTGCCCATGTACCCGTATTCAAATAACCTGCCTTTCTAATCAAGAAGTTCGCAGGTATCTGCATGAACTGTAAGGAAGCACCACCACCGAGGAAGATCACGGAGTAACCCGAAGGTACATCAAGCAGCTCTTTAATCAGAGCCTCTGCCTCATCAACCACGGGCTGGAAATCTTTGGCACGGTGGCTAATCTCCATCAGAGAGAGACCGGAACCATTGAAATCCAAAATCTGTTGTGCTGTTTTTTCAATCACTTCACGAGGAAGCATTGATGGACCAGCGTTAAAGTTGTACTTCTTCATCTCAAAAATATTTAAATGGTTTAAATCCTATTTCTATATTTAGGTTTCCTGCTTGCGAAATTACATTTTTTATTTTAGTTAAACAAATTATTTGTGAAATATTTGTTCAAGCCTCAGAAATAATATCAAATTGACACTAAAATTATATTCTGCTGAACTTTTGCCATCTAAACTACTATCTTATTTCCTCTATGACAGTTCGGATACCTTTTATCTTAGCACCTTGTACATTATTAAGGAGAGATTTTAGTTTAGACCTCATCACGGCGGCGTACGCGTAATGATCGTTCACGTCTATGCGCCCAATCTCCGGAGACTTAAGTCCGCCTATCTTACAAAGGAATCCTACTATATCGCCCTTGGAAATCTTGTCTTTCTTTCCTTTGCCAATGTATATAGTGGCCATGCGTGGTTGGGCTGGCTCCGGAAGTTCTTCGGGGATATCAAAGTCGGTTACATCCGCATTTACATAGGCAGGTATATGCTCTTCGGGATTGAGAATAAAGAATGCTCTGCCTTGTTTGTCCCACCGCGCCGTACGTCCGACGCGATGGATATAACCCTCCTCACCCTCAGGCAAATGATAATGGATGATATTCTCTATATTGGGAATATCAAGTCCACGGCTTCCTAAATCCGTACTTACAAAGACATTGGTTGAACCATTGGAGAACTTGTAGAGGGCATCCTCTCGCGCCTTCTGTTCTAATCCGCCATGAAAGGCGCTGACAGCAAAGCCCCGTTCCAATAAATAGTTAGCTGTACGCTCCACAGAGTCACGATAATTAAGAAATACCAAACTGCTGGCATCACCGAAATAGCGCAACAAACGAGAGAGGGTTTCGAGTTTGTCCTTCACCGGGCTATGCACGACATACACCTGCAAACGCTCCGGCATCTGGTTATCAGGACGGAAGTCTATCAACTTCACCTGCTTCGGTTTTGATAGGAAATTTGGAATCTCTTTCACTTCTGTTGCTGACAAGAAAATGCGTCTCGCATTTTTAGGCAATTTAGCCAACAGAGCTTCCATCTCATCATGGAATCCCATCTCCAGACACTTATCAAACTCATCAATAACTACATATTTAATATGTATAGCATCGATATTCTGTTTATCCAGATGGTCATTCAATCGCCCTGGCGTGCCAAAGACAATCTGAGGTTGTACTTGACGAAGCATACGATGCTCGTCCATCGTAGCACGACCACCATAGCATGCACATGCACGCACCCCTACTCTCATATCCTTAAGCACTGTAGAGGATTGCTGTGCAAGTTCGCGTCCCGGAACAATCACGATAGCTTGCACCCCGTCGCTCTGGGTATCCACAAGTTGCGAGAGAGGCATAAGATAAGCCAGCGTTTTTCCCGACCCCGTAGGACTTAGCACCACCACGTCTTCCTTATGATTAAGCACAGCATCTGCCGATGCTTCCTGCATCTCATTGGGCGTAATATCGTTTATCTTCATTTCTTAATGAGGTTATCTATTTCATCAAACTTTTCACCCATATTGAGCTTGAGATAAATGGTATATAAAGGTAATGCCCATTTCTCCTTATCCTCAGGATGCCTATTGCGATAAAATTCCAAGTATGGTAAAGCCTCCTTGTAAAGTTTGAGAATACGGCTCTTTACTTTCTCGGAAGGACGAATCGTTTTATCAAGGGTCACACCCTGATTATATTTGGATAAACCCGCATTAAGATTAGCACCCGATAGTGTATCATTCTTTTGCAACAGCGAGCGACTGATGTCATAACTCTGTGTAAACTTACCCAGATTAAGATATATCGAACTTTTGGTTAAAAGAAAAGATTCATTCGTAGAGTCTCTATCCAAAGCATCATTCGTCAAATTCATTGCTTCGTCCCATCTTTTCTCCATCGTGTAATAATCAATAAGATGAGAATAGAAATAAGGTGAAAGCGGATACATAGCGAATCCATCTTTCAATGTCTGCACATAGCGAACCGTATCATTACTCTTCTTATAGGTTTCCGCCAGATACTGTAACATCTGAGCATAGTGAGCCGTATCTTTAAGTGCCCAATAGGTGTAACGTAATGTCTTCTTTATATCACCCATCTTGTAAGCACTGAATACAGCCCAATAAGCAGCCTCGGGAATACGCTTGTCGGTCTCGGCATATCGGTATTCACTAAAAAGTGGTTGCACAGCCGACTCTATATACTGATGAAGCAGACGATAAGCCTCCCCGTATTTCTGTTTTCGGATATATTCCGTACCTCCACGAAACAGGTTAGGCCGTACATTATTTAATATAGCGGCATTGACCTTACGAAAATTCAACTTCACCTTACCGTTTTTGTCCGGACGAGCATCTATAGAATCGTATGCCTCCATATATTGAAACATGCGCGAAGCGGTATTAAGCAATGCTGTGGTATCATATTTTTGAGCCAAATAGAGTTTCTCATTAAGCTGATCATATTGTTTGCGCTGGGCATCAAACAATACTGACCATATCTTTTCATTCATGCGGTTAGCAGAATCCTCCAGCAATTGGATCATGGATGCCTCCGCCTTATCCAGATTAGTTCCCTTCTTCACCTGCTCTCGCGCGGCAGCAATCTCTTTCTTTTGCGCCACGGAACATAGCACAACAGAAAGCAACATTAAACAACTAAAAAACCTTCTCATCATTCCTTTTACAATCTTATTCTCCTATACGTGACTCCAATGCCTTTGCTTTTTCTTTCTCGCCAAGTATCAGATAAACCTGATATAACGGCTTCACCCAATCAGCCCGTTTACACTCCGGGTCTTCCTGCCTTACCATTTCAAATTGACGGGCAGCCTCCTCAAGTAAGCCTTTCGTCTCTGCATCAAGAGTAATGTCTTTATCTTTTGCCTTCGTTTGAGCCTGCGCACTGTAGCATACACCCAAGTTATGCCTTATCTCAACCGGCACATCATCCAACGCCATCGCATTGCGATAGGCTGTTATAGCTCCGTTCCAATCCTCCTTCTTCATCTTTAAATCTCCAAGAATCGCCCAAGCAATCTGGTTTTCAGGATCTTTTATTACTTCATCGGCTACCAACCGCGCCAACTCATCCTCGCGGCCTCCTTCCGTAAACTCACCGAGCAGCATCTTAAAATACGACTGATTATGCGGATCATACTCATGAAGTTCGAGCAATGCCACTACATAACGGGCTGAATCCACAGAGGTCTCCCTTGTCTCCTTCATACAGTTGATCTTGATTTCCGCTGCATCCCGCGCATAGTCAGCATCTTTCAAAGCTATGTCGCAATAGTGATTGGTACTCTCATAATCATGTAATCCGAAAGAAATCAATGCTGCGAAATATGCCGCTTGCCCTTTGTAGAGATCTTTCTTCACTTTGAATAAACCGCTCTCCGCTCCTGCAATATAGGTCTGGAAACATTTCACTGCCTCCGGATTACGACGCTTAGAATGATAATACATACCTGCATCTATCAGTTGTGGACGCAGAGGAGCCAACTGTTTGGCATTATGATGACGGTACCTGATCTTCACCCTCCCTTTATCGTCGGGCGTAGCATCATATTGATCACACCTCACAGCTTTATCCATCACTTCCTGCAAGGTGGCATAGTAGGTTGCCGTATCGCATGTCGTATTCAACTGCTCAATTAAAGTGTTCACTTCAGCATTGAGCATTTCAGCCTGTTTACGTGCGACATTATCGCCCCAAACCGGCACAGTCAAAACCAAGAGAAGTATGTATATCCATCTTTGCATACGCTTCATCTTCCTATTGTCCATATACCTTCAATTTGCGAAATTAGTATATTTTTCTGAAATAAGCAAAGAAGACCGTGAGTTTTAGATTTACTTAATAAGCCCTCCAAACGAAAAACCCCACCCGACATACATCGGGTGAGGTTCATTCTGTTACCTGATATTGAAGTCAATTACTTCAACATATTCTCCAATTCCTTTGTACGAGCATCATCGGCGCCATAAACCACATAATAGCTCTGGTAGAGAGGATATGCCCAGTTGGCACGCTCGCGATTAGGATCGAGGTCACGTGCTTTCTCCAGATAAGGGATTGCTTCTTGGAAAAGGCGCTTCTGTGAAGCCTGATCGGCAGTACCTGCCTTCGAGTTGATACAAAAACCAAGATAGGTAAGAATCACAGAATTGGTGCCATCAATCTCATTGGCTTTCTTGAAACAGCTGATAGTCTCATCCCATGAAGGATTCTCGGCTGTAGAGTTACGGTTCATCAAGGTTTGCCCTTTCAATGCCCATGCGGTGAAGTTATTGGGATTCTTGGCAATCTTATCATCCACAAGGTCATCCAGCTCCTTACTCATATTCATACCGCCATACATATTGCAGAGCACGCCGAACACGGTATCATCGTTAGGATTCTTGGCATACTCAGCCTTCATCTTATCTATGAAAGCCAGAGAATCGGCATGGTTGGTAAGATTGCGCTGGGCAATGGCATATTTGAAGCTCTGGGCTTTCTCACGCATCTCCCCGTCCTGCATAGCAATATCGGCATACTTCTCAGCTTTATCAAACTGCTGCGCCTGATTGGCATACTGAGCGGTATAGAATGCTACCTGACCGATGAAAGGCTTTTCCTGCTCCTTTGAACCAGCGAACATCGCATTATCGTCAGTATCAAGGAATGTGCCCCAATACTTCAGCACACCTTCATCGTTCCCCTGCTGGGCACAGTAGTTGCCGGCTGTTACAAGCTGCATGCGGGCATTAGCCACGAGCGGCGTAAGAGCACTCGTGTACTTGGGTTTCACCTTACCTTTTTCATCGGGCATAGCATCATACTTGGCACACTCCACACCGTTGACGGTGGCATTGTAGGCTGCCTCGTAGAAACCCAATGTGTCATAAGGCTCCTCTTTCTGCTTGGTGAGCTGCGCCTGCATGTTATTGGCCTGCACGGCATTCTCCTTGTCAAACTTAGCCAGAGCGAGCTTCGTCACATGCTCGTAAGCTTTGGCTTTCTCTTGGTTGCTGGCCAACTGGCTGAGGTTGCTCTTCAGCAGACTCATGGCCTCTGCATAGTCCTTAGCCTTAGTAATAGCCTTCAAGGCCTCACTGTCGGCAGCAAATGTTGCTGAGGTACCTAACACCATCAGCGCTGCAATCATCAGTTTCTTCATATCGATTCTAATTTTTATAAAGGTTTTGCTTGATACGTTGAATCAAGCCCCTGTCGCCCCGGACGGACGGCAGGAGCACTATGTTACTACTCCACATCTATTATATCATTGGTAGAGTTTTCGGTCAAATCATCATCGGGTTCATCTGTTGTTCCGACCATTTCCTCCGAAGCGGTGGTCGATTGCACAAACTGCTCGTCGCTGTCCTGCAATCTTTGGCGATTCTCGGCCTCAACCTCTGCTTCGAGTTCTGAACTCATCACCTTGCATACACTGGCAATGATATCATTCTTCTTCGTCAGATTGATCAGACGCACGCCCTGTGTGGCACGACCCATCACACGGACATCCGATACTGCCAGACGAATCACGATACCACTCTGGTTGATGATCATGAGGTCGTTCTCATCGGTTACGTTCTTGATCGATACCAATCGGCCGGTCTTTTCCGTAATCGCAAGGGTCTTCACACCCTTACCGCCCCGGTTGGTCTTGCGGTAATCTTCTACCTCTGAGCGCTTGCCGTAGCCTGTCTCACTGACTACCATCACCGACTCGCTGCCGGCATCGTTCACCACGATCATACCCACCACGGCATCGTCATTGCCATCGAGACGCATTCCGCGCACACCGGTCGACACGCGACCCATTGTGCGGATGCTGCCTTCATCGAAGCGCACGGCACGACCGTTGCGGTTTGCAAGGATCAGTTCGTTCTTACCATTGGTCAGACGAACATCTACCACCTCGTCGCCCTCAACGATATTGATGGCTATCACACCATTAGCACGCGGACGGGAATATTCTTTCAGCGAGGTCTTCTTCACCGTGCCATTCTTGGTAGCAAACACTACGTAGTGGCTGTTCACGAACTCTTCGTCCTCCAATCCACGGCCACGCAGACGCAGGAAAGCATTTACGGCATCATCCGGCTCGATGTTGAGCATGTTCTGGATGGCACGTCCCTTCGATGTCTTCTCGCCCTCGGGGATGTCGTAACAATGCAGCCAGTAGCAACGCCCTTTCTTAGTGAAGAAGAGCATAATCTGGTGCATCGTGGCAGGATAGATATATTCGGTGAAGTCCTTGTCGCGGGTGTGCGCCCCCTTCGAACCTACTCCGCCACGAGCCTGTTCGCGGAACTCGCTCAGCGGTGTGCGCTTGATATAGCCCAGATGGCTCACGGTGATTACCACCGGGTCATTGGGATAGAAATCCTCGGCATTGAACTCATGCTCATCGGGGATAATCTGTGTGCGGCGCTCGTCGCCATACTTTTCTTTCACCTCCTGAAGCTCAGCCTTCATCACTTCCTTACACTTCTCGGGATCATCGAGAATGCTCTGCAAATAGTCTATCTGCTTCATCAGATCCTCATACTCGGCATGCAACTGATCCATGCGCAGGCCTGTAAGCTGCGACAGACGCATATCTACGATAGCTTTCGACTGGAGGTTGTCCAGCTCAAATCGCTTCTCCAAATTGGTCTGTGCCTCTGCGGGAGTCTTGCTGGCACGGATGATGTGCACCACCTCGTCGATATTGTCGCAGGCAATGATCAGCCCTTCGAGTATATGGGCACGCTCCTGCGCTCTTTTCAGGTCAAACTGCGTGCGGCGGATGGTCACCTCATGACGGTGCTCGATGAAGTATTCGATGCACTCTCTGAGCGACAGGAGTTTCGGGCGGAGCTGCGAATGATCTTTCTTGTTAGGCACCAATGCAATGTTGTTCACCGAGAACGAACTCTGCAGAGCCGTCATCTTGAACAATTTGTTGAGAATCACCTTAGCATTGGCATCACGCTTCACATCCACAACAATACGCATACCCTGACGGCCGGTCTCATCGTTCACATTGGATATACCCTCTAACTTGCCTTCTTTCACAAGATCGGCAATATACTCGATGAGCTGTTGCTTGTTCACACCGTAAGGAATCTCCGTCACCACAATCTTGTCGTGACTGTCGTCTGCCTCGATCTCTGCCTTGGCACGCATGATGATGCGACCACGGCCGGTCTCGTAAGCATCTTTCACGCCGGAGAGGCCATAGATATAGGCACCTGTGGGGAAATCGGGCGCAGGGATATACTGCATCAAACCGTCGGTATCGATCTCCGGATTGTCGATGAAGGCACAACAGCCGTCTATCACCTCACCCAAGTTGTGGGTAGGCATGTTGGTCGCCATACCCACGGCAATACCATTGCCGCCGTTCACCAGAAGGTTGGGCACCTTAGTCGGCATCACCGACGGCTCCTTGAGGGTGTCGTCGAAGTTGTTGTCCATATCGACGGTATCCTTGTCAATGTCGTCCATGATATGTTCGCCCATCTTCGACAGACGGCATTCGGTGTAACGCATGGCAGCAGCAGAATCACCGTCCACACTACCGAAGTTTCCCTGCCCGTCTACAAGTTTGTAACGCATGTTCCAATCTTGCCCCATACGCACCAGCGCACCATACACCGAACTGTCGCCGTGAGGATGATACTTACCCAGCACCTCACCAACGACACGGGCGCATTTCTTGTAGGGTTTGTCACTTGTGTTGCTCAAGCCGAGCATACCGTAGAGGATACGGCGGTGAACAGGCTTGAAACCATCTCTCACATCAGGGAGGGCGCGAGACACTATCACCGACATAGAATAGTCGATATAGGAGGTCTTCATCTCTTCCTCGATGTTGATCTTCATGATTCTGTCCTGATCAATTGTCTGATTCTCGTCCATTTAAAAGTTATGTTATTTTTAATGAAAATTCGATTTAACGGCATTCTTTTGCGTTCTAAGCCGTTCTCGCATTCTTTCCGAGGTGTAAAAGTACGCATATTTTTTGATACCGCAAAACTTTTAAAGCGAAAATTATGCGCCCTGCCAATATTGTCCTAAATGTTTACCGTACGTTTTCGGCAGGCATCATAAAACAGTTGTCTGTCCTGACCGGTCTCAAGCCACTTATCCGGGAATCCGGGTATTTTTGCGGTTTCTTAGCCGGAAAGCATCTCTGCGCCACCCCCGTTATACCTGTTCCATCACCGCTTGCCATCCTGACGATGGCGTACACCGAACGACGTACACACGTACACCGAACGACGTATGCACATACACCGAACGACGTACGCACGTACACCGAACAACGTACGTCGCCGTTTCCGCCTGATGGCAGCGCCGAAACGAGGTTCGGGAAGCCACAGGAAAGGTGTTTTGCCATATCCTTGAAACGTTTAGGAACATACGCGTGTTCAATTTTAAGCACCTGCTCATTCATCATTTATCAGGCATTATTTCATCTCTACGCTCAAAGAAAATTGTACCAAAGAGAAAAGGAGGTAAAATCATTTCATCGCCGATGAGTTTCAAGCAAGCACTTTTCGAGAAAATTTATTTCTGTTTTTTGTCTCAACCGACTTATAATTCGATTTTTTTTTCTATTTTTGTAAATATGAAACTCAGGTTCTGTATCAGTTATCGGGCTGCCTTTGGCCAAGCCTTACACGTTGTTATCCGATATATCGACGTGGATGGGCGTATGCGCGACTTCAATCTCCCCATGTACACTGATGATGGTGATGTGTGGATGGCAGAATCATCGGGTGTAGTTGTGTCAGCCCATGCCGCGCGTATGCGTTACCTGCTCTATCACTATCAGGTGGAGGATGGTGATGGCAAGGTGCTTCGCAAGGAGTGGGATGCTGTGCCGAGGCTCTATTTGTTTGAAGCCCCAAAGACATATCTTTTTCAAGATATATGGCGGGATTTGTCTATCCGGCATTATATCTATTATGCCAAACAGCAGCGCCCCGTCACTCAGCTTACCTATATTCCCCTGTTCAACCGCTCTGTGTTTTTCCGGGTGTCGGCCCCTCACGTGAAGGAAGGGCAATCGGTGGCATTACTTGGCAGTGACGCGGCATTAGGCGTTTGGAACGAAAAACGGTATCTCAAGATGTACTATGTGGGTGACGGTGATTGGATGCTGTCAATCAATGCAATGGCAATGGTCTTCCCATTTGAGTACAAATATGTGGTGATTGATGACAAGAGCCATGACGTAGTGGAATGGGAGAACGGTGGCAATCGTGTGGCCAATGTGGAAAGATTGGAGGATGGCGAGCAGCTGGTGCTCTACGGGGGTAATGTGAGGACGGCATGTGTATTGGAGTTTCATGATGAGTTGTTAGGAAAATTGCATCGGTTGAGAAATGAAATACGAGACTTATATATTTGATTTAGACGGTACTCTCCTCGACACCTTAGGAGATTTGGCTGCCAGTTGTAACTATGCGCTGCAAGCCTACGGCATGCCCATGCGGTCAATAGAGGAGGTTAGGCTGTTTGTTGGCAATGGCGTGAAAAAGCTGATGCAACGTGCAGTGCCACAGGGACTTGATAATCCGCACTTCAATGAAGTATATAAATGTTTCAGAACGCACTATCTTGCCCACAATTTGGATACGACAAGGCCTTATGACGGCGTGATGGAGATGCTTTTAGAACTGCAAGGAAGGGGAATGCATCTCGCGGTTGTCAGCAATAAATTCTATGCGGCAACACAGTCATTAGTAAAGCATTTTTTTGGCGAGGTGATCCCTGTGGCCATCGGCGAACGAGAAGATATTCGCAAGAAGCCTGCCCCCGACACTGTTCTGGAAGCGCTACGCCAGTTGGGCATGCCACGCGAAACAGCGGTCTACATAGGTGACAGCGATGTGGATATCGATACGGCTAAAAATTGTGGCATGCCCTGCGTGAGTGTGTTATGGGGATTTAGGGATCAGGAATTTTTGTTGCAACATGGCGCTACAACACTGATCAGAGAACCGAGGGAACTGCTGAGGTTATGATAATCACCAATGACGGAATAGCTCGAAACCGAATTTTACACCTACAACTCGGTTACCCTGCCCTGTGCTGACAAAGGCACCCATGGAGAAAAGGCGTGTGGTGAAGCCGTATCCAAGTTCGACGTATGGGTGGATTGCCGTAACGTCAAGAGTCGAAATATAGATACGCTCCATCTCCATGTAATGACCTACCCACGGCAGCCAGCTCATCAGCAAAAGCGGACTCTCGTATGTGAGATTGGCACGTATGTAATATTTAGAATTGTTATAGGTTTCACTGCGCAGTAATTCAAATTCGCCGCTCCAGTCGTCATTCCATCCTCCCGGGATGTTATTCTCTTTGAAGTTCTCGTAATTCAGGAAATAAGCCCTGCTATCACGCATGGTATAGAGGCCTGCTCCCACACGCATCTGAAACGATTGCAGTTGGTTGAGGCGATGGATATACTCGGTATTTATCTCCACTCGTTCGTAGGCCGTATTCGACTTCATGATGCCCTTGATGCTCCGGTCGTAGTCTGCTGTAAATATAGGGCCATTCCAACCCCACGGACGATATTGGATTTCTAACATTGGAGAAAAAGATCTGTACTTCGTTTCCCACCCCAGCTGCTCAAAAGCATGTTTGTTGATGGCATCTTTCTTCTGATACAAGACACCAATCTGCATGCTGAACTTACGGGAGAAATCATGGTTGATTGCCACGCGGACATCTGTTTGTCGGAATTCATCCAGCAAATTGAGGTCAGGGATTTTCATTCCAGTGGTGTCAGGGAGATGTTCTTCAATATCGTCTCTCACCGATCTGTTACGAATATGATTGCCATTACCGACCTCAATCTTGAGGTATCCGTTTCTCTTTTTATTAAAATAGTAGAATAAGGGCAATCGATAGTAAATCTGCTTCAGTCTGAATGTGTAGCCCGCTTTCAGTCGGGCAGAGAGCTCACTGTTGTCAGACAGTTGATAGCTGGCACGCACATCAAACTTGTAAGTGAAGCCCCGGCGATGGTCATAGCCCATATATAATGGGTTAAGAATGGGGTTCACACGTACGTATCCCTGATTATTCATACCGAAATTCGATTTCATGCGATTGACAACGTTATCGCCAATCACATCCCAAAGCACATCCTTTACGAAGTTTCTTTTCTGTTTCTTAAGCGTATCTTGACTTTTATCAGGCTTTTCTGTTTGTTGGGACGCAAATGCTTTGTTGTAGAGTGCTTGTTCGGAAGAAGACAAAGTGTCTGGGCGGACACAGCAAATCTGAAGGTAATCATTCTCGCTGGTAATGCTATCTTGCAGCACTTTCGGGAGGCCGTAATAGGCTACGAAGTGTCCGGACACCTTATTGCGGATGAAATGGAAATGAGTTTCAAGTTCACATTTGGTTGGAATTAGTGACTTTGCCCCCTCATCTCCCATCTCTAATGTAAGCGTAAAATTAACCATGTCATACTCCCCTGTAAGTATGCAACTGATAACCCGCCCCGTATAATAATCAACGATGGCTTCGCCTGTAACAAGTTGGGTGTTGTCGCGTTTAGGTTTGAATTGTATTTTGGCGGTTCCATTGAGCAAGAATGAGACCCTATACCTATAGAAATGCTGATTCACCTTGTGAAAAGGAGACAAGATATAATCTTCTATGATGGTTTCATTATAGATTTCCGGAGTGAGATATTTAAGCAAAACATCAAAAGTCTTTCTGCGATGGGGAATAGTAGAGACCCTTAATAATGTTTTGGTTTCGTAATTACGATAATCGCTAAAGGTTACCTTATTATATGTTTCTCCCACAAATTCACGTTCTCCACGATGGGCAATGACATAGACAGAAGGTACAAGCATCAGCGTTGGATTCTTACGATTGACTTTAAGGTAAAAGCGAGTGTAGGCGTAGGTCTCCAAGCCAGACATGTTTGAGGTATCGACAGTTGAGACATAACGATAGATTCGTTGAAGCATGGCCTTGTCCGGCCGTTCTTCAGCCAATATGGCTGTCATGGCAAATGCCAGTGCCACAATCGTTATAATCAACCGTTTATTCATCATTATTCCAGTTCACTCAACTCCAACCATCGCATACTTTTCTCATCCAATTCGTCTTTCAACTGTGGTAAACGGATACTCTTCTTTGTGATTTCCTCTACTGATATGTTACTGCTGCACAGCGCTTCCTCTATTTCCTTCTGTTCTTGTTCCAATGCCTCAATGTCTTTGGAGAGTTGTTCATACTCTCGTTTCTCTTTATACGACATACGTCGGCGAGTATCGTTGTGGTATTCGTTCTCTTTTTTGGGCGACTCTTTAACTTGATTTTTCTTATTCGCTGTTTCTTTCGATGATTTCAGGGAATTCCACTCACGATACTGGGTATAGTTGCCGGGGAAATCCTTAACATCGCCCTCACCTTGGAACACCAACAGATGATCCACAACCTTATCCATGAAGTATCGGTCGTGGCTTACGACAATCACACAACCGGGAAAGTCTTGAAGATATTCCTCCAATACTTGCAATGTTTGGATATCAAGATCATTGGTTGGTTCGTCAAGTACGAGGAAGTTGGGATGCTGCATCAATACGGTGCAAAGATGCAGTTTTCGTTTTTCTCCTCCGCTGAGCTTATACACATAATTGTGCTGCTGTTCGGGGGTAAACAGGAAATATTGCAGGAATTGCGAAGAGGACATCTTGCGCCCTCCGCCAAAATCGATGTAGTCGGCAATGGCAGATATAATGTCGATTACTTTGTCTTGCTCGTTGAATTTGAGCCCTTCCTGAGAGAAATAGCCAAACTTTACAGTCTCACCAACATCGAATCTGCCGCTATCGGGAGGTGTAATGCCAAGCAGCATCTTGACAAACGTAGATTTTCCCGTACCATTATTACCCACGATTCCCATCTTTTCGAAACGGGCGAAGTTATAATAAAAATTATCAAGAATGATCTTTTCGTTCCCTTTTGTGTCGATGAACTTCTTAGAAACATATTGACTTTCAAAGATTTTGGAGCCGATATAGACATTATTTGCCTTGAGTCTCATCTGTCGCTCTTCGATGCGTTGATGCGCCTTAGCCTCCAATTCATAGAATGCTTCTTCACGATAACGAGCTTTATGACCGCGCGCCTGCGGCATACGTCTCATCCACTCCAGTTCCGTACGATACAAGTTGTTGGCGCGTTGAACCTCTGCACGCTGATTATCAATGCGTTCTTGCCGTTTTTCTAAATAATAGCTATAGTTGCCCTTATATGCATAGATGGTCTTATTGTCAAGCTCCAGAATGAGATTGCATACATGGTCGAGGAAGTAACGGTCATGGGTAACCATGAAAAGCGTAAGCGTAGAACGCGACAGATAACCTTCCAGCCATACTATCATCTCCAGATCCAGATGATTGGTTGGCTCGTCGAGGATGAGAAAGTCGGGCTCTGTGATGAGTGCATTGGCCAGTGCCACGCGCTTTTGTTGTCCGCCACTGAGTTCTTTCATCGGCTGGTTGAGATCATTGATGTGCAACTGGGTGAGGATTTGCTTAGCCTTGAGCACCCGTTCTGGCTCTCCATGATGATTAAAGCAGGCATCCAGCACACTCTCCTCGGGGTCAAACCGGGGAGATTGATTCAAATAACCTATGCGAATGTCATTGCGGAAGATAATAGTGCCATTGTCGTAGCCTTCATTTCCTACCAATATTTCAAGGAGAGTAGACTTTCCGGTACCATTCTTTGCGATAAATCCGACCTTTTGACCTTCACCGATGGAGAAGTCGATATCTTCGAATAAGACTTGTGCGCCAAACGATTTCGTTAGGTTTTGTACATCTAAGAAAGGTGTCATGCTCAAATGATTTGTGTTGCCGATAATAGTATAGCAAGTCGTGGGTTGGGGCAGATGACTTTTGCTATTTGTTTGTCACTTCCTCTGCGTCTTGCTGCCCAATCTCTTTCATCACCTGTCCGATGTAGTCTAACACTTCTTCACGCCCGGTTTTCTTTTCCGAGCTTGTAATGAAATAGGGAGGCAACGTTTCCCATGTGTCAAGCAATCCGTTCATCCAATGACTTGCATTCGATGCTGCTTTCGCACGACTCTCCTTGTCGGCTTTAGTAAAGATGATGGTAAAAGGAATGCCGCTCTCCCCCAACCAATCGACGAACTCCCGGTCTACTTTCTGTTGGTCGTGACGTATGTCGATCAACACAAAGAGGTTGACGAGCTGTTGCCTTTGCAGAATGTACGACCGAATCATCTGGTCGAGCTTTTGTTGCACGGTCTTAGACCGCTTGGCATAGCCATATCCGGGCAAGTCAACGAGATACCATTGGTTGTCTATGATGAAATGATTGATCAGCAATGTCTTTCCGGGTGTGGAAGATGTCTTAGCCAATCCTTTGTGGTTGCATAGCATGTTGATAAGGCTCGATTTGCCAACGTTGCTGCGACCGATAAAGGCAAACTCCGGTCTGGTGTCGTCAGGGCATCTGCTGACGGTTGGAGCCGATATGACGAACTGTGCTTTCTTAATGTCCATGTGTGGCGTATGTTTTTGCTGCAAAGGTAGATAAAAAAATGTAGAATCTACCAATATTGCCATAAACGTTTCACGGATATGAAAAAATGCCGCAACGGCGCCCCCAGACTGTCGTTTCGGCTCCGTCATCATGCAAAAACGGTGGCGTACGGCGTTCGGTGTATGCACGTACAGCGTTCGGTGTACACATGTGCGGCGTTCGACGTACGCACGTACAGCGTTCGGTGTACGCTGTCGTCAGGACGGAATACGGTGGCGAAACGGACGTAGAGGCGGTGACGCAAGGACGTTTTTCGTCTGAAAAAAGCGCAGAACGCTCAAACAGACGGCTTGGGAGAAACTAATGTATGGCGGTTGGCGAGAACAAAAGGAAAACATGTAGAACAATATTGCATCCTCTTGGAATTTTACGAAAAAACGTTCAAGACAATATCGTGAATCTATATTTTTTTTGTTACCTTTGCGCAAAATTTATTATTTAGGAACAGAAAGAAAATATTATGGCTAAGAAATTTGCCGAACATAATGGTCTTGACTTGACAAAGACAAACGAGGAGGTATTAGCAAAATGGGAGAAAGCAGATATCTTCCACAAGAGCATTCGTGAACGCGAAGGATACCCTGAATTCATCTTCTTCGAGGGTCCTCCATCGGCTAATGGTCATCCGGGCATTCATCATGTTTTGGCTCGTGCAATCAAAGATACTTTCAATCGCTATAAAACCATGCAGGGATTTCAGGTAAAGCGTAAGGCCGGCTGGGATACTCATGGGCTTCCTGTCGAGTTGAGCGTAGAGAAAGAACTCGGCATCACCAAGAAAGATATCGACAACAAAGCATCAGACAAGTATATATCTGTAGAAGAATATAACCGACGTTGCCGTGAGAATGTGATGAAATTCACTGCCGAGTGGCGTGAACTGACTGAGAAGATGGGATATTTCGTAGACCTCGACAATCCTTACATCACGTACGATAACAAGTATATCGAAACTCTTTGGTGGCTTCTTAAGCAGCTTTATAATAAGGGGTTGCTGTATAAGGGTTACACCATTCAGCCTTATTCGCCCGCAGCAGGTACCGGTCTGTCAAGTCATGAACTGAATCAGCCGGGATGTTATCGCGATGTGAAAGATACCACTGTCACGGCACAATTCCTGATAAAAGACCCAAAGAAAGAATGGACAAAGCATGGTAAGCCCTATTTCTTGGCATGGACAACCACGCCGTGGACATTGCCGTCGAACACGGCATTGTGTGTAGGGGCAAAGTTCGATTATGTCATAGTGGAAACTTACAACCCGTACGATGGTCAGGCCATAACGGTTGTTATGGCTGAAGCCCGCGTCAATGCTTACCTCAGTGCAGAGCAGGAATGTAAGGACGGAGAGTTGCCTCCATTCGATAAAGAAAAAAAGCAATGTCCGTGGCGTGTGGTCGACCGTGTGAAAGGCGCTGACCTTGAGGGACTGCACTACCGGCAGCTCATGCCGTGGGTTAAGCCGTGCGAGAAGATAGGCGACACCGCCCATGCGTTTGTGAATGACTATGCGGCAAAAAATCCCGATAAGGTATTTACAGGCAAGGATGGCCGCGACAAGTTTGTTGAGATAGAGAGCGAGGCATTTCGTGTGATTCTTGGCGACTATATAACTACAGATGATGGTACCGGTATTGTTCACATCGCGCCGACTTTTGGTGCTGATGATGCGAAAGTGGCTAAAGAGGCTAATATTCCTGCCCTTCAACTTGTCAACAAGAAAGGTGAAACACGCCCAATGGTCGACCTTTCGGGTAAGTATTCTTTGATAGAAGAGTTGGATGAGAACTTCATTAATCATTGTGTTAACATTGACGGATACAGTCTGCATGCAGGTGACTATGTGAAAAACTCGTACGATCCCAAGTTCAATCCGGGCGGAGTGTGGGATGTAGAGGCATCCGAGAAGGCGGATGACCTCAATATCATCATGTGTTTAGAGATGAAACAGAATGGCTCCGCATTCAAGATTGAAAAGCATGTACACAGCTATCCTCATTGCTGGCGGACGGATAAACCCGTGCTTTATTATCCTCTTGACAGTTGGTTTATTCGCGATACCGCCAAGAAAGAGCGTATGGTCGAACTCAATAAGACCATTCAGTGGAAACCGGAGTCAACGGGTACCGGACGATTTGGCAATTGGTTGGAGAACCTGAACGATTGGAATCTTTCACGTTCTCGCTTCTGGGGCACTCCATTACCTATCTGGCGCGATGAAGAACGGCATGAAAAGTGCATAGGTTCTGTGGAAGAACTCTACAACGAAATCGAGAAATCTGTCGACGCCGGCATCATGCAGAGTAACCCTTTGAAAGATAAAGGCTTTGTCGTAGGCGATTATTCGCAGGCGAACTATGATAAGATCGATCTTCACCGCCCTTACATTGATTACATCGTGTTGGTTAGCGATGAAGGGAAACCAATGCACCGAGAAAGTGACCTCATTGATGTTTGGTTTGATTCCGGCTCAATGCCGTACGCCCAACTCCATTATCCCTTTGAAGGAGAGATTAGCATTGATGGCTTGAAGAATACCGGTAAGACAGAGTCAGAGTATCGCGATGAGCTTGCACACAGTACTTATGCAGGAATTCCGATTCCTCCTGCATTCTTCCCTGCCGACTTTATCAATGAAGGAGTAGACCAGACGCGTGGATGGTTCTTCACCCTGCATGCCATTGCTACAATGGTTTTTGACTCTGTTGCATTTAAGAACGTAATCTCTACAGGCCTTGTACTTGATGCTAAAGGCAACAAAATGAGCAAGCACGTGGGTAACGTGACCGATCCTTTCGAGATGATCGGAGAGTACGGTGCAGACCCAGTACGTTTCTATATGATGACCAATAGCGAGCCGTGGGATAATCTCAAGTTTGACCCAAACGGAGTGGATGAATGCCGTCGTAAGTTCTTTGGTACACTTTATAATACGTATAGCTTCTTTGCACTCTATGCCAATGTGGACGGCTACGACCCGGAGGTGACAAGCCTGTCTATATCGGGCGACAGCCTGACAGAGATAGACCGATGGATTCTCTCAAGTCTTAACACACTTATCAAGGCTGTAAGTCAAGAACTTGATGGGTATGATCCGACCCGTGCCGGCCGATTGATTGATAACTTTGTCAATGATGACTTGAGCAACTGGTATGTGCGTCTTAACCGTAAACGCTTCTGGGGTAAAGAGATGAGCGCTGATAAGCTTGCTGCTTATAACACCTTGTACACTTGTCTTATGACAGTAGCAAAACTTATAGCCCCCTTTGCTCCATTCTTTGCAGATCAGCTTTATTCTGATCTTGGCGGGAAGTTAGAGTCTGTGCACTTAGATCGATTCCCCCAAACAGATGAAAGCCGTATTGATATGGATCTTGAGCAACGCATGGGCATGGCTCAGAAAATCACCTCAATGGTGCTTGCTTTGCGCCGTAAGGTGAATATAAAAGTTCGTCAGCCACTTCAGCAAATCATGATCCCTGCAATTGATGATACGCAAAAGAGACATATCGAAGCTGTGAAAGACCTCATTATGAGTGAGGTAAACGTTAAGGAGTTGCAGTTTGCAGAGGGTCAGAATATTCTTGTAAAGAAGGTAAAGTGCAATTTTCGCGTGATGGGTAAGAAGTTTGGCAAGCTAATGAAAGCTGTTGCAGCCAAGATGGATACCTTGTCACAGGATGAGATTGTCGGGATGGAAAAGGCAGGCGTGTACAGTTTCGAACTCGAAGGGCAGGCCATCAACGTCGAAACTTCTGATGTAGAAATTATTTCAGAGGACATTCCCGGATGGCTTGTAAGTAATGAAGGAAATCTCACCGTGGCACTTGAAGTGGAACTGACGGACGAACTTCGTCAGGAAGGCATGGCTCGCGAACTGATTAACCGTATTCAGAACTTACGAAAGGATACCGGTTTGGAAATTACCGACCGAATCAAAGTTACGATATCTCCTAATGCCGCGAGCAATCCTGCAATCACGAGTTATGGTGAATACATCAAGTCGCAGGTACTTGCCGATACAATCATTGTAGCTGAAAATGATGGCGTCGAGACCGAATTTGATGAGTTCATATTGAGTATTAAAGTAGAAAAAGAATTATAATTTTATTAGGCTTCCTATATTTTTCGGAATATCGGGAGCCTATTTATGTTTAATCACAAAGTGATATGGAAACAAAAACACGTTATTCCGATCAGGAGTTAGAAGAATTCCGCACCATAATCAATGAGAAATTAAAAGTGGCTCGGCAGAGTTATTCCGAAGCGATGAGCAATTTGGCCAATGCCAACAGTAATACAGATGCTGATACGGCACCAACTTATAAAGCATTGGAAGAGGGTACTGACGTCATCCAGCGCGAGAATCTCATACAGACAGCTCAGCGTCAGCAGAAGTTCATTCAAGGCTTGGAGGCTGCTTTAGTGCGTATTGAGAATAAAACATACGGTATTGATCGTATGACGGGCGAACTGATTCCGAAGGAGCGCCTGCGTGTTGTACCACATGCTACATTGAGCGTAGAATCAAAGAATGCAAGAAAGAAGTAGGTAAGAATGAAGAAGATACGCGAATTTCTTACTGATGGTCGTATGGCATGGATGCTCATTCTTGCCATTTTGATTATTGACCAGATTATCAAGATATATGTCAAGACAACCATGACATTAGGGGAATCCATCCATATCACGGATTGGTTCTACATTTCTTTCATAGAAAATAATGGCATGGCATACGGCATGACGTTTATCAACAAATTCTTTCTGAGTCTTCTTCGTATAGCTGCTATCACCGCTATCGGGTGGTATATCTGGCAGGTGGTGCGCCAGAAAGGGCGCACGCGCTATGTTGTCTTCCTGTCAATGATTTTGGCAGGGGCGGCCGGCAACATTATCGACTCCATGTTATATGGACTTATATTCACCGCATCATCACCGTATAGTGTGTCCTACTTCGTTCCTTTTGGAACCGGCTATGCCGATTTTCTCATGGGGAAAGTAGTCGACATGTTCTATTTCCCCATCATTCAGACCACTTGGCCAGAATGGGTTCCCATGTTCGGAGGTGAAGAGTTTATTTTCTTTTCTCCTGTGTTCAACTTTGCCGATGCCTGCATCTCTGTGGGAGTTGTCGCCATGTTAATCTTCTGTCGGAAGGATTTCGAAACAATAGGCGAGACCATTAAAATCGGATTGAATAAGCGGCCGGCAAAGACTGATGATTCTTCTTCGGAAGACGAGGACTCAAACTCTGCTGCAAAATCAGCAGAATAAGGATTAAGTTCTGCTATAAAAGGCATTGTTTTAAAGTCACGGTTTATCAGACTTTTCAAATGAAATCATATTATTCCTTACAGTTATCCGTCATGGCTTTCATTCTGATATTTGTTTTATCAGGATGTAAACCTTCGGTGCCTTCTTATGTTTTGTCACCCGATGAGATGGAAGACTTGCTCTATGATTATCATTTGGCTGATGCGATGGCACATGAAGCTACCGGAGAATATGCGTCGAATTTAGTAGCATATCGCACGGCTGTGCTAAAGAAATATAATGTCACGCAAGAAAAGTTCGACACCTCAATGGTTTATTACATGCGTCATACAGACCGTTTGCTTTCTATCTATGAGCATATAGCAGATCGTATGCAGAGGCAGGCTGTAACTTTAGGAACATCATCCGGTGAGCTGGCGCGCTTGTCTTCATACAGTGCTACGGGCGATACAGCTAATATTTGGACAGCAGAAAAGTCTATAGTGTTGATTCCTAATCGCCCTTATAATGTTTATAGCTATAGCTTGCCAGTCGATACCAGCTTCCACAAAGGCGACTCTTTCATACTGAATATGAAGAGCGACTTCATCTTTCAAGATGGTGTGCGCGATGGTATTGCCGTATTGGCTGTGGTCTATGCCAATGACAGTGTGGTGTCGCGTATGACGCATATCTCATTTTCTACGAACGTGACAATAAGAATCGACAATCCCGATACACTGGCCATCAAGGAACTCAAGGGCTATTTCCTCTTGAACAATGGCAACCAGAGTAACAGCTCATCCACAACGCTCCGTGTCATGTGTCTAAGCAATATTCATTTGTTGCGTTGTCATCCGACTAAGACCGCCCCCGAAATGATGAAAGAGACGGAGGCTCCTCAGATAAAAGACGCGTTGAAAACCGATTCGCCTGTCAGTCACCCGGCAGATGACCAGCGTCCGCAGTTAAGCAATGGGCGTGCTCCACAGGTTACAAAGGAGATGAAAGAGGTAAAACTAAAGCAGACTTCTGACGAACCGAAGAAGCCCAGTTCCAATTAGGGATCTGTACCCACAGGTTTCCGAGCCATATTGTCCTAAATGTTTTCCGTATGTTTCCGCCGAGTATCGAACAGTTGTCTGTCTTGACCGTTCTAAGCCATTCATCTGGGTGTCTTCCCACTTTTTCTGTCGGAAAGTGTCTTTACACCCCTCCCCTGATATCCGTTTCATCATCGCTTCTCACCCGGACGGTGACGTACACCGAACGTCGCACGCACGTACGCCGAACGCCGTACGCATGCACGCCGAACGCTGTACGCACGTACACTGAACGACGTACGCCACCGCTTGCGCTTGATGACAGCGCCGAAA
>CAUTTP010000032.1:0-26073 GCA_963541305.1 uncultured Prevotella sp. | reverse complement strand
TGTTAATTCTTTATTTTTCCCTCTTATATCTCAAAAACTTAGACTATCTTTGCAAGAAAAAGGAACTCATGCCAGAAGATACCAGTAACTATCCCCTCGCCAATACTCATATAGATGCGGCCGCAGAGCCACTTATTCAACCCGACAACTCATGAAAGTATTTCAAAGTTCAATATTCCGTGCTCTCTGCGCCATTGTCGTAGGAGCATTGCTCGTGAAATATCGCGAGCAGACCGTCACATGGATCACCATCACTATCGGCGTCATCTTCTTTATCTCAGGGCTCATCAGCAGCTTCGTCTATTTCTCATCCAAGCGTAAGAGCGACGATGTGGAAATCTATGATGCACAGGGCAACCTCATCAGCACGCCCTCGCCTGCCTTCCCCGTCGTAGGCATAGGCAGCATGATCTTAGGCGGCCTGCTGGCATTGGCGCCCAATTCATTCGTCAACGGGCTGATGTATGTGCTGGCTGCCATATTGATTCTCGGCGCGCTCAACCAATATTTCAACCTCGCATCAGTTGTCAAGTTTGCACGCATCGGCTATTTCTGGTGGATATTCCCCACTCTCATCCTGCTCATCGGACTGGTTGCCATCATCAAGCCTACCGTCATCGCTACTTTCCCACTGCTCATCATCGGATGGTCGATGATTGTCTATGGCGTCGTAGACCTGATCAATGCCATCAAGATTAACCAGTGCCGCAAGGCGTTTGTCAAGGCACACCCCGAGCCTGAGGCCAATGCCCTACCCGAGGACACGACTTCTCAGGTAGAGGATGTGACCTCTCAGGCCGAAGACACCGCAGAGCAGAAAGCGGAAGATACCAACAGCAGCAACACCATACATTTCGAATAATTACCCGAAAAAGGCTCACCTTCCCTGCATGATACGAGCAGCCTTGTCTTTATCGCTATCGAAAGTAAACATTCTGTAGATGTCGTAACCGTTCTGCGGGTCGACAATATGGGGTGCAATCAGCCTCAACGCCTGCAGACGCTCATCGGAAAAAGAGAACATGCCCAACAGGCGCACACACTGGTGCAGGTGTAATAGCACCGCATGCTGGCCACTTCGATCAAGTCGAGCTTGTTACTGTTGAAGCTGGCAGCATTGATCTTGGTGCACAGCCGATTGAACTCACTATCCGTGAGCACAGCCCACTCATTATAATAAGGTGACATCGGGTCATAACCCACGCGGCGATTGTCGAATGGGGGAATCATCGGTGTCTGCACGCTACCGCTATTGTCTGCCGTCGGCAGAATTTTCTGCTCATATCTCACCACCCTGCCGTTATGGTCAAAATCCACAATCAACAGCACCTCATGATAATTCAGCAGTCCACCCTGAGACTTGACAAACTCCCACGTCTCACCGTTTTCATCAAAACTCGTGGTGAGCGGCTTGCCAAGAACAGCCGTTACCTCTTGCTTGGTCATGCCGCGCTCGATGCTTTTCTTGTCTTTTGCTTCAGCTGTGATGCTACATGTAACCATAAGAATGCAAGCGAATAAAATCGCAACCCAACTTGTCTTTTTCATACCGTTTACTGTTTTTCAGATTATTGCTATATATATTGCAAAGATAATACCCGTCCCTGAATCCTCCAAAAGATTTTCCCCATACCCTATAGGAAAACCCCTAAACCAGTGCAGACAACTGAAGATTTTGTCCAGTTATTTCTTTATAATTAAACCAAAATTAACAGTTGAAAGAGATGAAAAATAGCTCTGTTTTATCAAGAACGTGCCATTTTTCGGTCACAATTTTTGAGATGCGTTTGCGATAGCATAGGTTTCGCCCTCCCGGAACGGCCTAATCGCACTGCGATCTCAATGGTATCGCAGTGCGATAACTATGCTTTCGCGATGCGAAACCTATGCTATCGCAAAGCCGAGAAATTCATATTTTTCGCCGATTTCAATTTTATCTTCATAACTTGCTGATAATCAACGAAAAGCAAAAGAAGCCCAATTTTTCGCGATTTTCGGCCTAATTCTCTCCGATTTCAGAAATACGGGCATCTCGTTCAGCATATTGTTGATTTATTTCTGAATTATTTTCTATTATAATCTACCCCCTTATTTTACTTCCTGTAAGAGGTGTATAAAATGCCCGTAAGAATATCGGCAGTACCTTTTTTCCACACACACAGAAGAGGGGTGAAATGCAGGCTTTTGACGTGCAAAGACGTTATCAAGTCAAATATCCAAAAACATTCGGATATCATCCCATCGACTTCTCCAGCATCTCCCGATAAGTGGCCGATCGCGCCTGCAATTCCTCGTCCGTTCCCACGGCCTCCACCCGTCCTTCGTTCAAGAGCACAATTTTGTCCGCTCCCCTTATCGTGCGCATCCGATGGGCAATGATGACAACGGTTTTCTCCCTGATCAGTTCGGAGAGAGCCTCCTGTATCAGCCTCTCGTTCTCCACGTCGAGCGAGGCAGTGGCTTCGTCCATCAGGATGATGGGAGCATCTTTCAGGATGGCACGGGCGATAGAAATGCGCTGGCGCTCGCCGCCCGACAGGCGCTCGCCGTTTTCACCGATAACAGTATCCAAACCTTCGGGCATTCGGGCGATGAACTCATCGCAACGGGCAATGCGGGCGGCACGGACAATCTCTTCGTCTGTCGCACCCATCTTGCCGATGCGGATGTTGTCTTTTATACTGGCATTGAACAGCACCACGTTCTGAAAAACGATGGCATAGTTCTTCAGGAGCATTTCCGGATCCATCCGACCGATGTCCTCTCCCCCGAGCAGGATTCGCCCTTTCCGGATGTCCCGGAAACGTGCGGCGAGCGTGGCGAGCGTGGTCTTTCCGCTGCCCGAAGGCCCAATCAGAGCGGTAACTTCGCCCTGCTTGGCGGTGAAACTCACGTCTCGGAGCACTTGCTTGCCGCTTTCGTAGGCAAAATCTACATGCTCGAACACGATATCGTAATCGGAAATGCTGCACTCCTCCTTTCCCTGTTGGGCAGGCATCTCTTCCATCTCGCGCATACGGCCGATGCGCACGTCGAGGATGGTGAGCGCAGCGATGTTGTTGAATACGTCCATAATAGGATTATAGACACTTGCCGCCACCATCAGGAAAATCAGATAGGTAAACATCGTTATGCTGCCCGCGGCGAGCAGATAAGCCCCTGCGAGAATTACCGTCGGCAGGCCGAGCTTCAGGATGGAATAAGAACTGCCCATGAGTCTCGCCCCGAGAAATTCCCCGTATCGTAAACTCCTTTCGTAGATGTCGAGATATTTGTCCAGCTGTTCGTTGTATTTGTCCTCTCCATTGTACGCCTTTATCTCCTGCACGCATTCCAAGCCCTCCTGTATTCGTTCGGTAACACCTCTCTTCACATAGTAGAAGTCCTTATTCGCCTTAGCCAGCAACTTCTTCGCATAGACAATCACCGCTGCGGCCGCCGGCACCACCCAGAACAGGGCTAAGGAGAGTTGCCAATTGTAGAAGAATAAGCCTACGGCTATCAGCAAGATACTGCCGACAGACGCGAACAGTTGAGGCACGGCGTGCGAGAAAAGCATCTCTATCATATTGTTATCTTCCATCACCGTGGCCGTGAGATCCGACAAATTCTTCTCATCGAAGAACGCCAAGGGGAGCCTGCGCAGTTTTTCTGCGATGGCTATACGACGGTTGGCACTCTCCACGTACACATTGGTATAGGTGTTCTTATATTGGAACATGGCAATGACAAAGACGATAATCATAAACGCTGCCGCCATAAGCACATAGTACCAAAACCCGTTGACAGGGCTGTTCCCGGAACGAATGACCGGCTGCAAGTAGTCCGTGAGAAACAGGAAGATGAACATCACAGGCAGCATCAATGCAAGATTCAGCAACAGCGAGGCGAAAATTCCACCGGTGAACGCCCGCGCTCCTTTTTCTGACAGTACGAAACGTTTCTGAAAATATTTATAAACGCTCATAAATCATCCCTTTCTTATTATACCGTCCAAGTCACAGTCTTTCTATATTCACTCCACATCGCTTCATAGATGCCCCCGAGGGCAAGCAACTCCTCGTGCGTTCCCTGTTCGGCAATGCTGCCTTTGTCGATGACAAGGATACGATCAACATTGCGAACGCTTGTCAAACGGTGTGCTATCATCAGTGATGTCTTTCCTCTCATCAGCTCGCGCAGTGCCTGCTGTATCAGATGCTCGTTCTCGGGGTCGGCAAAGGCGGTGGCTTCATCGAGTACCACAATCGGAGCATCCTTCAGAAAGGCGCGCGCCAATGCGATACGCTGCTGCTCGCCCCCCGAAAGGTATGTTCCGCCCGCTCCTATCTTTGTGTCCAAGCCGTAGGGCAGACGGTCGATGATCTCACGGCTCTGCGAGAGGTCTACGGCTCTTTGCACATCTTCGTCGCTCGCCTCCGGCCTGCCGTATCGGATGTTGTCCCGAATAGACATCTTGAACAGCCGGGTATTCTGAAACACAAAAGCGATACGATCCATAAGTTCTTCCTTGTCGATGCCTCTCACGTCCGCGCCGCCGATTCTTACGCTTCCTTCTCCCACATCCCAGAAACGAGGTATCAGGCGGGCAATGGTAGTCTTGCCCCCACCCGATGCGCCCACCAGTGCATAGGTCTTCCCTTCGGGAATGGAGAAGTTCACATCATCCACGGCATTCTGCCCGGCGCCGGGATAGGCAAACGAGACTCTCTCGAACTCAATACCGTTACCGGCCATCTTCGCTGTACGACTTACCGGCAAAGGCGCCGCGCTGTCGGTCAGATTCTCCACCCTGTCCACGGCTTGGCTCGCCAAGAACAGGTCATGTTGCATATACATTACTTTCATCACGCCCGTAGCAATCACAGGCGTAATCAGCACATACAGGAACAGATCGGAGATGACGCCTGCATAATCGCCCGTTCTGCCTATCATCAGTACGGCGGCAGGAACCAGAAAGAACGCAAAGCCGTGTACCATCGTGATATAGGCCGACATCGGCTTTTGCATGCCTAAAGTGAACTTCGTGACGAGATTCCTGTAAACGATGATACTGTCATAGAATCGCTTGAACGAAAAGACCGTCTGCTGGAACACTTTCACCACGGGTATTCCGCGGACGTACTCCACCGCCTCGCCGGCCATTTTTTCCTGCGCGTCCAAATAAGCACGCTGGAAATTCCGCTGCGTAGGGCTTGCGGTAAGCCCAATCATTGCAAAAGCCATCGCAAGCGGAATCATACATGCCAGCCCAAGCTGCCAACTGAAAGCAAAAACAAGCACGGTGACCACGATGGGCGAAACGATGCTCCCGGCCAGATCGGGTAAGATATGAGCCACGAACGTATGCGTCTCCGAGGCGTTCTCGTCAATGATTTTACGCATGCTGCCACTGTCGTTTTGCTCGAAGAAGCCGAGTGGCAGACGCATCAGTTTCTTCATCGCCACCCTCCGCATATTGGTTTCTACGCTGAAAGCAGCAAGGTGGGAGAGCAGAATTGCAACGAAATAGACTGCAACGCCGGCTATAGCCGTACCTGCCGCCCACCACGCATAGGCATTCACCGGTGTTCCGGCAGCAATACCTCCCGTGCTCAACAGCACTCTGACGATAAGCCAGACAAAAACGAAAGGCAAAAGCAACAATAAAGCACTCAATCCCGATAATGCCATCGCTAACGGCAGAAACTGCCTGCGCCTTCCCATATACGATTGAAGCCGCCTCAATACAGACTTCTTCTTTTCTTTTTCTGTATTGCTCATGTAGTATTTCAATTATTCGAACCCGGATTGGTTTAAATTCTATAAGAAGAGGAAATAGCGAGGGGTTTTCGCCTTATAAGCCGCATACTCTTCGCCGTAGGTCTTCTCGCAGTAACGTTCCTCACCCAAGATGGTGAAGTGCGTAGCGATAAAGAAAGGAACGAGAACTATCAACAGCCATAATGAGGCGCAGGCGATAGCGACGCCGAGCATCCCCGCGAAAAAGAAGAAATACATCGGATTGCGCGACCAACGGTAAACACCGCTTCGGGCAATCTTGTCGGCAGGAGCCGCCCCATAACTGTAAAAAGCTGAAACAAACCCGGCAAGCGAAAGCACAAAGACGACCATGCCGATGATGAACCACACCGTACCGCACTTGAACGGTACGAAGACCGAAAGCACCAGCAGGGCAATTTGCAGGAATGTGCTGACTAAGGCGTTTGCCTTATCCGTGGCCGTGTACCATGAGGTATCGACCGCACGCCTGCCACCTTCTCTGAAAATAGCCATGTAGATAAACTGTATCAGCACCATGCCGAACGAAGGAATCCAAGCGTTCAGCCAACCAACCTGCAATGTCGTGTAAAAAGAAACATCCATCATAAAACTTTATACGTTACTGTTGTTATACCGCTTTCCCTATGGATGGAGCAAAGCCCCTACGGCATTTTATTACGAGAAAAATTGCATTGGAAGGATATGGTGAAACCTCGAATCACTCCATCCTATTTCCGACGGGTGTAAAGATACGGCAATTATCACAAACTCGCAATCACCAAAAGTTATGATTTTACAGTCAATATCGTCCTGAATGTTTGCCGTACGTTTTCGCCAAGCATCATGGAGCAGATACCCGTCCCGGCTGTTCTCAAGCTACTCATCCGGGTGTTTTTGCGCTTTCCCGGTCGGGAAGCGTCTTTACGCCACTCCCTTTATGCCCGCTTCATCATCGCTTCGCACCCTGACGGTGGCGTACACCGAACGCTGTACGCATGTACGTCGAACGTCGTACGCATGCACACCGAACGTCGTACGCACGTACATCGAACGGCGTACGTCGCCGTTTCCGCCTGATGGCAGGGCCGGAACGATTCTTTACTCCTTTAATTCCGCTGCCCACAATCAATCACCCAAGCCCTTCATTCGCAAAGATTATGGCAAGGGGGAACTTTGATTTCTCAAAAAATACCGCCATTTGCTTGCTCCTCCCAATAAATTTAGGTAAATTTGCGTGACATTGAATATCACAAACTAAAAATATGATCATGGAGAATAAGATTCCCTACAAAATCTATCTGGATGAAAATGAGATTCCCACGCAGTGGTACAACGTGCGCGCCGACATGAAAAACAAGCCCGCACCACTCATCAATCCGGCCACAGGCGCCGTGCTCACCTCCGAAGATCTTGCTCCGATCTTCTGCGATGAGCTGAATAAGCAAGAGCTCGACAACGATACGCCTTACTTCGACATCCCGGAGGAGATTCAGGAATTTTATAAAATGTATCGCCCGTCGCCGCTGGTGCGCGCCTATTTCTTAGAGCGTGCACTGGACACTCCCGCCAAGATATACTATAAGTTTGAGGGAAACAACACCTCCGGATCGCACAAGCTCAACTCTTCCATCGCCCAAGCCTACTATGCCAAGAAGCAGGGGCTTAAGGGTGTGACCACCGAGACAGGTGCCGGACAGTGGGGTACGGCATTGAGCATGGCATGCGCCTATTTCGGCCTCGACTGTAAGGTCTATATGGTGAAGGTGTCTTACGAGCAGAAACCTTTCCGCCGCGAGGTGATGCGCACATACGGTGCCAGCGTCACTCCATCGCCCAGCAACACCACGGAGATTGGTCGTAAGATCCTCTCAGAACATCCCGATACCACCGGCTCACTGGGTTGTGCCATCTCCGAGGCCGTAGAGGCCGCTGTTTCCACACCGGGCTATCGCTACGTATTAGGCTCCGTACTCAATCAGGTACTGCTGCACCAAACGGTGATTGGACTGGAAACTCAGAAAGCATTGAAGAAATACGGCATCAAGCCCGATATCATCATCGGCTGCGCCGGTGGTGGTTCCAACCTTGGCGGACTGGTCAGCCCATTCATCGGCGAGATGCTTCGTGGTGAGGCAGATTATCGCATCATCGCCGTAGAGCCGGCCTCATGCCCCAGCTTCACCCGCGGTAAATTCGCTTACGACTTCTGCGACACGGGCATGATCTGCCCCTTAGCCAAGATGTACACCCTCGGAAGCCAGTTCATGCCCTCTGCCAATCATGCCGGCGGACTCCGTTTCCACGGCATGAGCCCCGTGCTCTCGCAGCTCTATCACGACGGTCTGATGGAGGCACGTGCCGTAGAGCAGACTGCCGTGTTTGAGGCAGCCGAGCAGTTTGCCCGCGTTGAGGGCATCTTGCCTGCACCGGAGTCAAGCCACGCCATTCGTGCCGCCATTGATGAAGCCCTGAAGTGCAAGGAAACGGGCGAGGCGAAAACCATCGTCTTCGGTCTCACCGGCACGGGATATTTCGACCTTGTGGCCTACCAGCAGTTCAACGATAAGGCCATGTCCGACATTATTCCCAGTGATGAGGTAATTGCCGAGGCATTGGCTAAGCTGCCGAAAGTGTCGGCAGAATATAAGAAATAAGATGAAAGAATAAAGGAATAAGCACATAAAAGAATAAAAACCATCACTTTCTCGGAAGTTATAATACCCTGTCAGAGTGATGGCTTTTATTCTTTTATGCGCTTATTCCTATATTTCTTTATACTATCATTCCTTTTATTCCGATTCTTGTTTCTCCATATCTCTCAACACCTTGACAGCTTCCGAAACGGAGGAAATATCGGAAATATGGATGAGGCGATGACCATGTATGTCTTTGAAGGTACAACGACGAGGGTTTGCCATGACATATTTGATGATACGACCGAAGGCAACACTCTGATAGAACGGGCTGCCCTGATTAGACACGAACTGAAGGTTCATCCTGCCCTGACGCAGTGTAATCTTTTCGCATCCCAAACGCTTGCCTATCCGCCGCAGCGTTACCACCTGCATCAACTCCTCGCCTTCGGGCGGCACGGGGCCGAAACGGTCGATCAATCGCTGGCGATAAGCTGCAAGGTCATCATCGTTCTCGATGTTGTCAAGTTCACGATAAAGGAGCATTCGCTCGCTGCTTCCCGGCACGTAAGTATCGGGATAATACATCTCAATGTCGCTCTCCAGCGCACAATCCTCCACAAAATCATCACCGGAAATCGCCCTGCCCTGACTGATTTCCTCGGCATAGAGCTCGCCGAACTCTTCATTCTTGAGTTCAGTCACTGCCTGATTGAGGATTTTCTGATAGGTTTCGTAACCCAGATCGGCCATAAATCCACTCTGCTCGGCACCCAGCAAATTGCCCGCGCCACGGATATCAAGATCCTGCATAGCCAGATTGAAACCACTGCCCAACTCCGAGAAAGTCTCCAGAGCCTCCAATCGGCGTCGAGCCTCGGGTGTCAGCACGCTCTTGGGCGGTGCCAACAGGTAACAGAAAGCCTTGCGGTTAGAACGCCCCACACGCCCGCGCATCTGGTGCAAGTCCGATAAGCCGAAATGATCAGCACCATTGATGATGATGGTATTTGCATTAGGGATGTCGATTCCGTTCTCCACGATGGTTGTGGAGAGCAGCACATCATAGTCATAATTGATGAATCCCATGACAATCTTCTCCAGTTCCTCGGGCGGCATCTTTCCATGACCGACAGCCACACGACAGTCGGGCACATACTTGCGGATGAGATCGGCTATCTCGGGCAGTTTAGAGATACGGTTATTCACAAAGAATACCTGCCCGTTGCGGCTCATCTCGAAGTTGATAGCATCAGCAATCACCTCATGGCTATAAGTCGCCAGTTCGGTGCTGATGGGGTAACGGTTTGGCGGTGGCGTACGCATGATACTCATATCGCGTGCCCCCATCAGTGAGAACTGGAGCGTACGCGGGATGGGTGTGGCCGACATCGTAATGGTATCGACATTAGTCTTGAGCTTGCGCAGCTTCTCCTTGGTTGCAACGCCGAACTTATGCTCCTCGTCGATGATGAGCAATCCGAGGTCGTGCCACTGCACCATCTTGCCCAAGAGCTTATGTGTGCCGATGATGATATCTATCTTTCCCGAAGCCAAATCTTCCAGCACCTGCTTAGTTTGCTTGGTCGAACGGGCACGAGAGAGGTAATCGACCCGTACGGGAAAATCCTTGAGACGATCCTTGAATGTCTGGAAATGCTGGAAAGCCAGCACCGTGGTGGGCACCAGCACAGCTACCTGCTTAGAGTCGCAGGCCGCCTTAAACGCCGCACGCACGGCCACCTCGGTTTTGCCGAAGCCCACATCGCCGCAGATTAGGCGGTCCATCGGCCGGGAGCACTCCATATCGGCCTTGACGTCCTGCGTGGCCTTGAGCTGGTCGGGCGTGTCCTCATAAAGGAAACTCGCCTCCAACTCATGCTGCATAAACGAGTCTGCACTATAAGCAAAGCCTTTCTCATGGCGTCGCTTGGCATACAGGCGGATGAGATCGCGCGCAATATCCTTAATGCGCTTCTTGGTTTTCTCCTTCAATCGCTCCCATGCGCCGGTACCCAACGTGCTCAGCCGTGGTGTCTCACCAGCGTTGCTGCTGCGATATTTGGATATCTTATAGAGCGAATGGATAGATACATCCACCTTATCATTATTCTGATAAATAATGCGGATAACCTCTTGGTAGGAACCGGCAGAATTAGGAGAAACCGCCGGCACCCGTACGAGCCCGCCAAACATGCCTATTCCGAAATCCACGTGTACGATATAATCCCCCGGCTCCATCTCCTGCAGCTCCTTCATGGTGAGAGCCATCTTGCCGACGCGCGCCTTATCCGACTTCAGATTGTACTTATGGAAACGGTCGAATATCTGATGATCGGTGAAACAGCACACACGCAGATCATGATCCACAAAACCCTCGTGGATGGTTCGTTCAACCGGCGTGAAAGCGATGCCCGACCGTTGCGCGTTACCCATCGACCGCTCGGGGTCGGCGCCCATCTCATCAAAGATGTCTTTCAGCCGCTGGTGCTGCTTCGGGCTGTCGGCCAGAATATAGAGTTTGTAGCCTTGCAACAGGAAGTCTTCAAACGATTTACGCAGCAGGTCGAAGTTCTTGTGGAACAGCGGTTGCACTGAGATATGAAACGAAATTGTGGCCTGCACCACACCAACAGGCTTGACACCTATCTCTATACGGCGGAAGTCGGCAGCTGTCTCGCTGAATTGCATACCCGTGCAGAGTGTGCTCTCCTTTGTCATGTCTCGCCGAATCCGTGCCTGCTCCATCTCTGTGACGCCCTCCAGCCGCTCGGCCATTGCCTGCGAAGAGAAGCCCTCGTTGTAAATCCGCTCTATTGTGTCACGGACGAAGGCAAAGTCTTTCATCACCAGAAAGGTATCATCGGGCAGAAAGCAGAGGAAAGGAATCTTATCTGTAGAAAGCGAAGCCAGTTCGGGCACAATCTCAACCTCCGTCCTTTTATCCTTCGACAACTGATCTTCCACGGTGAAAGTCCTGATGGTATCGATTTCATCGCCGAAGAAGTCAATGCGGTATGGCAGTTCGCTGGCGAAGGAATAGACATCAACTATGCTGCCGCGCACGGCAAACTGCCCCGGCTCGTACACATAATCGACTTCCTTGAATCCTAAGTCGAGCAGTCGACGGCGCATATCGCTGATATCGACCATCTGTGAGGTCTTCAATGAAAGGCGACGCTCATCCAGATGACGCTGCGTCACCACAAGCTCCGCTATGGCTTCAGGATAGGTAACGATATAAAGAGCACGTCCTTCCCCCGCGGCGAAGGCAGTGCGGGCTGCCAGTCGGGCAAGCACTTCCGTGCGCAAAATCTCGTTGGCTGCATCACGCTGACCGTACTTCACGGCACGGCGGTAGGAAGAGGGGAAGAAGAGAACGGAAGCCTCTCCCTGCCCCTCTCCAATAGGAGGGGGAGAAACATCACCCTTACCATCGCTCTCCTCAGGTCTCTCCTGACCCCTAATGGAGGGGTCTGGGGAGGCCGAAGATAAGTCATTATAGAAATATCCTGCCTCGTCGGCATCCTGCAAGATAAAGACAAACACATTGCTTACCCGCTTTACCAAAGACGCAAAGAGCATCGGAGCCGATGACGCCATCAGCCCCTGCAGGTGCACACTCTTGATGGAGGAATCGGCCAAGGCCTTGATCAAGGCGCCCGCCAGCACACTTCCTCCGTAAAGTTCCTGTAATTCCTTTATCGTCATACCGATGCAATCTTCGGGTATTTACGGAACCATCCGTCGAGTCTCAATCTCATTACGCCAAAGAATGCTTCACTGAATATTCCGCCACTCATCTTGCTGGTACCCTCCCTGCGATTGACAAAGATCACCGACACTTCTTTTATCTTAAAGCCTATCCTATAGGCCGTATATTTCATTTCTATTTGGAAAGCATAACCCTTGAACCTAATCTTGTCCAATTCCAAGGTCTCCAGCACCCTGCGTCTGTAACACACGAACCCGGCGGTGGTGTCGTGAACGGGTATGCCCGTCACCAAATGCACATACTTTGAGGCGAAATAGCTCATCAACACACGGCTCATAGGCCAGTTCACCACGTTTACCCCCGTGACATAACGCGAGCCTACCGACACATCGGCACCCTCATCGTGGCAGGCAGCATACAGGCGCGACAGGTCTTTGGGGTCGTGACTGAAGTCGGCATCCATCTCGAACATATACTCATAGTTGTGCTCCAGCGCCCATTTGAAGCCCGTGATATAGGCAGTGCCCAGCCCCTGCTTGCCCGACCGCTCGATGATAAACAGGCGGTCGGCAAACTCAGCGTCTTTCAGTCGGTGCACTATCTGCGCCGTACCGTCAGGGCTGCCGTCATCGATGACGAGGACATGAAAACACTTTTCCAGCGCAAAGACCGCACGGATGATTTTCTCTATGTTCTCTTTTTCGTTGTATGTAGGGATGATAACTATCGAATCACTTCCGCTCATAATCGTGCTATAAGTTATTGTATGATTGCAAAATTATAAAATAAAAAGCAATGAACCAATGATTAAAACCATTTTATTTGACGTTTGGAGATAAATCCGGGGATGGATACGGCTCATCGAGCTCGGGCTATACCCCGAAAATTTCCTTTTTGCATACCTTATACTCTATT
Organism: uncultured Prevotella sp.; assembly: GCA_963541305.1. Classification (GTDB taxonomy): domain Bacteria; phylum Bacteroidota; class Bacteroidia; order Bacteroidales; family Bacteroidaceae; genus Prevotella. The sequence continues at coordinate 13,047 of CAUTTP010000032.1, read as the reverse complement.
CACATCATCTGTATATTTGTTCGTTCATTTCGCAATCAATAAATTTTCAAAGAGAGATGGGAGAACTAAAAAGTAGCTCTTTTTCATCTATTTCATTGAAATTTTCGGATGGGAAAACGAGGTGAGCTTTGCGATAGCATAGTTATGGGGCTCTCATCTCAATGGTATCGCACTGCGATAACGATGGTCTCGCATCACGATACCTATGCTTTCGCGATGCGAAAGCTATGCTATCGCAACACGATTTCAGACGGAAATTTGTTTAAAAACGGCGCAGAATTTATAACGCACTGATAATCAGTAAAATATAAAAGCACCTCGATTTTTCGCGATTTTCACCCCGCTTGAGGATGATTTCGAAAAGACATGGCTGTTTTTAGGGGGTTTGTCAAATTGTTTCAGTGTCAATTTTTGTGGAAACAAGGTATATGAGACGCCTTTTTTCCATTCTCTATACTCTCTTTCTCCGATTCGCCCACGATGTTGCTACTGGTCATCATTCTCTACATAACCCTGATATTCAGGCGTGAGGGCGCTCATCACCACCTCGTAGCTCCTGTCTTTCAGATAGTCGATATTCTCACGTCCTTGTCCGATGGGCTGTATCGGCTCGTGGATGGTGAGGGTCAGCGGATGGCGCGTCACCCAGTGACCGTCTTTCATGCGCGGCATCACATCAAACGAACCGTTGATGGTCAGGGGGCACACGGGCAGTTCCAGCTCATCGGCCAGCACGAAGGCACCACGGCGAAAAAGCCCCATGTGGCCGGTAAAGGTGCGGGCTCCTTCGGGGAAGACCACGAGCGACATTCCTTCTTGCAGTATCTTACGCGCCTCATCGTAGGTGTGCTTGATGGCAGACGTGCTACCGCGGTCTACGAAGATGTGGTGTGCCGCCTTGCATGCCACACCGATAAACGGCATGTTGCGAAGCGACTTCTTCATCATCCACTTGAAGTTGCGGCCTAAGAATCCATAGATCATAAAGATGTCGAACATGCCCTGATGATTGGCCACAAACACATACGACTGTCCGGGGGCGAGATGCTCGCGTCCCTCCACCCTGATGGGCAGAAGGAAGATGCGTATGGTGAGCCGTGACCACAGGCGGCCGGGGTAATAGCCCCAGAAGTGACCGTCGCCCAAGAAGCAACCCACCACCGTGACCAATGCCGTGAGGATGGTGGCAACGAGGAAGACCGGAAGGGCAACGAAAAGCTGGTACAAACGATAGAGATACTTCATAGCTTCTTCTTATGTAATGTGATAACGGATATTTCAGGCGACACTCCGAAGCGGAAAAAGACGAGCCCACCGATACCGGCCGATACGTAGAGAGTAGCGTTTCCCTCTTGATAGAGTCCGTAATCCTGCCTGTAAATCAGGCGCGTGGGGCGGAAACCGAACAGCATGAGCTGTCCGCCGTGGGTGTGACCGCTGAGGGTGAGCTGCACGCGGCGGCTGGACTTGATATGATCATCCCATGCCTTGGGGTTGTGCTGCAGCATCACAACAAACGATTTCTCGGGAACGCCCGTCATCGTACGTCCGAAGTCGGCGCTGTCGGGCTTCTTGAAATTCTCCTCACCGGCAATGAAGATAACATCATTCCCGCGACGAATGGAGATGTTGCCATTGAGCAGCAGCTTCCACCCCATCTGCCTTTGGCGCGCAATCATCTCCTTCACGTTGGCGGCTTCGATGGCCGGGTCGGCATTGATGTATTCGCTGTAGTCATGATTGCCCATCACCGACACCACGCCGTCCTTCGCCTTCAGCTCTGAGAGCATCTGCTGCACGGGATAGACTTCCTGCGGCTGTATGTTCTGCAGGTCGCCGGCAAAGGCTATGAGGTCGGCGTTTTGCGCATTGATACTATCAATATCGCGTTGCAAGAGCTTCATGCGCTCACCCGTAAAACTGCCCACATGGGCATCGGAGAACAGGGCGATGCGGTAGCCCTCGAACTCTTTGGGCAGGTCATCGAAGTAGATATCCACGTGCTTCACGTCGAGTTTGCCCACACCCACCGTCGAGCCGTAGATGAGGACATACCATGAAAAGAGGATGAGCACAAAGGCAATGAGGTTGCCCCAGTTGTTGCGGGTACGGCGAACTTTACAATAGAGCAGTCCCAGACCGGAGCAGAGGGCAAAGATGGCCTTCGGTATAACGATGAGTCCGACGAGCAGCAGATAGGTGTTGACCACGCCAATATCGTCGGGAATGAAGTTTCTGATGGATGCCAGACATATCGTATAGACCACCATGCCGATGCCCGGCAGCCACCACAGCAGACGTTTCCACCAGCGGTAATTCGTGCGGCGTCTCCAATAGTGGCGGTCAAAATAAAGGTCTGACAGCACGATGGCCAAGAGTATGGGAATGAGAATGCGGGAAATCAAAATGAAATGGAAATTGGTGAGGGTTATGTAAAAAGATTGTGTGGGCTATCGTTTGAGCAGATTGGTATTCAGGAAACGACGGAGGAACTCCACAGGCAGACCGCGACGGCGTGCATAATCGCGCAGCTGGTCTTCGCCTATCTTGCCCAGATCGAAGTAGAAAGCTTGGGGATGAGCAAACATCAGTCCGGACACGGAAGCGTGCGGCCGCATCATACCGGTTTCGGTGAGGTGTATACCAATCTGCTTCATGCCGATCAGTTCGGAGATGATGAAGTTGGCGCTGGTGTCGGGCAACGACGGATAACCCACCGCAGGCCGGATGCCCTGATAGCGTTCGACAAGCAGGTCGGCTATCGGCAGGTTCTCGTCGGGCGCATATCCCCAATAGGTTCGCCGCACTTGCAAGTGCATGAGTTCTGCCGTGGCTTCGGCCAAACGGTCGGCCAGCACCTGCGACATCATGCGTTCATACACGTCGCTGCTCTTCTCGTTCTGCATCGCGGCGTCCACCGTGGTGGCAAACGCACCAATCCGGTCTTTGATACCAGAAGAAAGAGGGCGGATAAAATCAGCTAAGCAGAGGTTCGGCTTACCGTCTGCCACCTCTTTCTGTTGGCGCAGCAGCGGCAGCCGCACTCCTTTGATGAGCAGATCGTCGCCATCACTGTTGGCATCCATGATCTCAAACACGGCGTAAGTGTGGTATCTGCCTTCCCAACCATCGAGCACAGCATCGGCATCAGCACGCAGTTTGTCTTTCTCTTCCTTGGGTTTGCCGTTCAGCCCCCACGCATAAAAGAAGTATATCCAGTTGATATAAGGCCTCAACTCATGAATATCGTAAACCAGTCTCATTGCGCTGCCCTACCCCTCCTTTTGTTCTGAAAGTCTGAAACGGATGGCTTCGCCCTTGTAATCGGTGTCGAACGAGCCGTTGTCGTATATCAAATGACCATTGCAGAAAGTCTGCCGCACCTTCCAATGATATTCCTGTCCGAGCAGCGGAGACCATCCGCACTTGCTCTGAATGATGTCTTCCGTCACCGTCCATGCCTCATTGGGTTTCACGATGGTGATGTCTGCCTTGTAGTCTTTACGCAGAAAGCCGCGGTCACTCGCTGAGAACAGGAGCGCGGGATGATGGCACATCAATTCGACAAGGCGTTCTATGGTGAGCACACCCTGCTCTACGAGTTCCAACATCGTCACAAGGGAAAACTGAATGGTAGGCATTCCTGATGCCGCCGCGGCACACCCGCCCAGCTTATCCTTCATCTCGTGGGGCGCATGATCGGTTCCCACTGCCATGATACGCCCGTCGACCAACGCCCGTCGCAGGGCTTCCTTGTCATCGGAGGTCTTCACGGCAGGGTTGCACTTGATGAGTGCGCCTTTGGTAAGATAGTCCTTACTGTCAAACCAGAGGTGGGCGATAACCGCTTCACCTGTGATTTGGGGAAGTTTGTGGACGGGATTCATGCTCGGTTCAAACAAACTCAGCTCCTTTGCGGTAGTGACATGAGCCACATGTAGACGGGTTCCGTACTCTCGTGCCAGCCTCACGGCAAGCGAAGAACTGGCATAACACGCCTCCTCCGAACGAATAGCGGGATGTAAAGTAATATCGGGATCTTCACCGTATGACACTTTCGCCGCCTTCATGTTCGTGTTAATCATGTTCGTATCCTCGCAATGGGTCATCAAGGGGAGGTCTAAACGTGCACACTCGGCATAAATCCGGCGCAGCGATTCCATACGATCCACCAGCATGTTGCCCGTAGAGGCACCCATAAAGAGCTTGATTCCGGGTATCTTCGTGCGATCGAGCCGACTGAAGAGCGCCGCATTGTCGTTGGTAGCGCCAAAGAAGAAACCATAGTTCACGTGGCTCTTCTCTGCAGCTAACTGCAATTTCTCATCGAAAGCCTCTATGGTTGTCGTCTGCGGCATGGTATTGGGCATGTCGAAAAACGATGTTACGCCGCCGCAGGCAGCTGCCCGCGACTCGCTCTCAATGTCGCCCTTGCGGGTCAATCCCGGCTCGCGGAAGTGCACATGCTCATCGATCACGCCCGGCAAAACGAAACACCCCGCGGCATCTACGCGCTTGTCGTAGGCTCCACGGGGTGTCTCTTTACCTTCTATAATATCTGATATATGGTCATCGTCAATAATGATCGAACCGTCGAATGTACGTCTCTCATTGACGATCTGGCCTCCATCAATGATTGTTCTCATATATCACTCGTTTATATTCCGATGTTTATTCTGTCTTGACAGGTGCTCCCTGACCATTTGCCGGAGCTCCGCCCTGTGGCGTTGGAGTTGCCATCTCATTGGGAGTAGGGCCATCCTGCGGAGGTGCAACGGGATGTGCAGGCAGGGTTGGCGTCACATCGCGCATGCCATTCATGATGTTCTGGTTCTCCTGAGCAGCCTCATAATACTCTTTCACCTGTGCATCGTTCTTGAATTTGTCCGTTGCCTTGCTCATGATATCTTCGATCCATGGGTCGAGCATAGGCACCTCGTAACGGCTCATGCAGGTATTGATAAAGACATAAGGACCAAGCACATTGTCGAAATTCTCCGATACGAATGAGGTCACCAACTTATCCATCTTCTCGTTGATGCGTGCATCTTCTGCCGCAAGGCGCGCCGTCACCACCGTCATGTCGCTTCCATTCATGATTGCTTGGTCATGCTGATGCACAAGATCAATGCTTTGGTTCATCAACTGGGTGAACTTACTGCGGAATTCCGACAGCTTATCATTGAGCGGAGTACCGGTGACGCTTTCCTGAGTATTGTCTATCTTCACCTGAATATCGCCTCCCTCCAACACAACAGGCAAGCCCGCATTCTCGTTCATGAATATACTGGCTACACGCACAGAATCGATAGACCCCTCAAAATGGAACTGTCCATGCACCACATCACAGGAATCTATATTCTTCATATCAGAACCCTTAAATACTTTCAGGTATAACTTTTGCCCATCCAGCCGCGAAACGCTCGATGTTCCCGTTATGCTGAAAGTATTGGCGCACGACGTTAAGGCCAAGAGACTGATAACTGCGTATAAAACTTTATTCATAAACGTTCTGTTGTCTTTACACACAAAGGTAGCAAGTATCCGGATGTTAAGAAAAGATTTTATGCAATTTAAAGATATTGGCTATCGTTTTATGTTTTTTTTGGATAGTTCGTGGTCTATCCTGTGCACTGTGTAGACCTCCAATATAGCCGCTATAAGCAAGAGTATCACCCACTTGTTGAATACATAATTGATGTAGTCGATAACATTAGAGAATAGTGGACGAAAGAAACCATACGCGCTATCGACCATCAATATAGCCGCAAATACAAATAAGAGATCTGCTAAGTTCTGTATTCTTTTCAGCCGTCGGATAGCGGTATCGTTGCCTTCGTATGATTGCGATGCCTGTATCGTGCCGAACATCAGCGCACCTACCAAAAACAACCAGCACACCGTCTTCTGTTGCCACATCATTACAAAGCAACCCGCACCAACCACCATCAAGAGTCCTCCCAACAGGAATATGACACTCTGAAACCTATTTAATTGCTTCATAACTATTCTTTGCTTTCTCCATTTCTACTTCTGCATCGGTCATATCCGTGCTGAGCACGTAGATATCTTCATCATCAGCTTTCATGAAATAACGTTCACGGGCTATCTTGTGAATGGCATTGGGGGTGTGGCGAAGCGTTTTCAATTCTTTAGTCGATGCCTCATTACGCTCATTATACAGCTTGATATCTTCCTTCAGCTGACCGATCTGCAATTCATACTGTATGCGTCTCCTGAAGCTATTCTCGTCAATAAAGCCGATAACTGCCACTCCGATTACAATCGTAATCAGATATTTGTATCGCGACAGCAGCTTCCAAAAGATGCTCAACTTACTATTCATAAAGGCATTAACAATAAACCGCTACAAAGATAATGCAATTCGGGGGAAAAGCAAAAGAAATCATTACTTTTGTTTTGCCCTTCCCTCAATTTGCACTACCTTTGCACAGCAAACCATCATACGTAATCATTTATGAACAACTACATAGTATCGGCCAGAAAATACCGACCGATAACATTCGATTCTGTCGTGGGGCAGGAGGCGCTGACCACCACATTGAAGAATGCCGTAAAGAGCAAGAAGCTGGCGCATGCCTACCTTTTCTGCGGACCGCGAGGAGTGGGCAAGACCACTTGCGCACGTATCTTTGCCAAGGCTATCAACTGCGAAACACCAACAGCCGATGGCGAGGCCTGCAACACATGCGAGAGTTGCCAGTCGTTTAACGAGGGGCGCTCGATGAATATCTTTGAACTTGACGCTGCCAGTAACAACTCGGTGGAGAACATCAAGACGCTCATGGAGCAGACGCAAATACCGCCACAGACGGGCAAGTACAAGGTGTTTATCATCGACGAGGTGCACATGCTCTCCACAGCTGCCTTCAACGCCTTTCTCAAGACGCTGGAAGAACCGCCACAGCACGTCATCTTCATACTCGCCACAACAGAGAAACACAAGATTCTGCCCACCATTCTCTCACGCTGTCAGATATATGATTTCGAACGTATGACGGTGCCCCGAATCCTCGAGCACCTCAAGATGGTGGCACAGAAAGAGCACATCACCTACGAGGAAGAGGCACTGGGCGTCATCGCCGAGAAAGCCGACGGCGGCATGCGCGATGCGCTTTCGATCTTCGATCAGGTCAACAGCTACTGTCAGGGGCACATCACCTATCAGAAAGTGTTGGAAGATCTCAACGTGCTCGATGCCGAAAACTATTTCCGCATCGTGGATCTCTCACTCGAAAACAAAGTGAGTGACATCATGGTGCTGCTCAATAGCATCATTGCCCACGGCTTTGACGGCGGCAACATCATCAACGGCTTTGCCTCACACATCCGCAATGTGATGATGGCAAAGGATCCGCAGACGCTTCCGCTGCTTGAGGTGAGCGACCTGCAACGACAGAAATATCAGGAGCAGGCTATAAAATGCCCCACCCCATTTCTCTACAAATCGCTCAAGATTCTAAACGAGTGCGATGTGAACTACCGCCAGAGCAGTAACAAGCGGCTGCTGGCTGAGCTCACGCTCATACGCGTAGCACAGATCACCCAACCCGAAGACGAGGATGCTGCCGGGGCGGGGCGTAGCCCTAAGTGTTTGAAATCCCTGTTTAAGAACTTACTGACCTCTCAGCCTAAACCAGCCCCGCAGGTGGCCGGGGTTGAGAAGACTATCCAACGTGCTGCCCAGAAGCATGCTTCCTCTCTCGTTGCCGACAACACCGCCGCAACGCTTTCCGCACACGACACAATCTCACAGCCAACCGCCGCCACACCTCAACCCGCAACCGCCTCTGCCGCACAACGCGTCAAACTGAAGAATATCGGCATGACTTTCGACATTCTTCGCAACGGTCCTGAGAAACCTGACTATCAGCAGGCGTCCAAAGAGGAAGAAAACGTGGTGGAGACCGCCACACGATTCACCGAGGAGGAACTGGGCATGCAGTGGACACTGATGTGCAACCGTATGCCACAGCAACTCGTGGGACTGGCTGCACGCCTCAAGAACATTATACCTCACATCACCGATTATCCCAACATCGAACTGGTGATCGATAACGATATCCTGCTCCAACAGGTCAATGAAATCAAGGGCAACATCAGAGCCACGATGCGCAAAGAACTCAAAAACAGCGACATCAACTTTACTTTGCGCCTTGCCGAGGCGGGTGAAGTAAGGCGTAGCCTTTCCAAGCGCGAACTCTTCGATGACCTGCGGCAACGCAATGCTGCACTGGAGAAACTACGCACAGAACTGGGCTTAGAACTTTCCTAAGCCTCCGGACACGCCTTTCTACCCCGCCCTTCCACAAGTTATCAAAAATCGGCCATTACCGTCTGCTGAAAATAATTTGTCGTTCCGGTAACCCCTTATTCATCATACCTATGAATATTTTTGCCCAAAAGGGGCTTAGCTAAGCATCGTATGTATCAAACGGCGCACCGTTCTCATTCTGTCGCCGGCGTACACCGTACGCCATACGCATGTACACCGTACGACGCACGCACGTACACCGTACGACGTACGCATGTACGCCGAGCGCCGTACGTGTTCATCAGAGCGGAAAGCGGCGACAAAACGTGCGGAAAGATACTGCAAATGCTATTGGGAGGGGGTGTCCAATTGTATAAGCTGCATGCCGATACGCATGGCTTCCAGATTATGCGGGATGGTATCATGATACCGCTCCGGTAGTGTCTTGCGCAGTGCTTTCTCTAAAGCCTCAACACTGACAATGGGAACCAGACTGAGTAGACCTCCCAGTACGATCATATTGAACACCTTAGAATTTCCCATCTCCGCAGCCTTGTTCATCGCATCAATGCGATAGATGCTGATGTCTGCCCGCTTCGGAGAAGTGGAGCAACCGAAGCCGTCATAAATCAGCAGTCCGCCCGACTTCACCCGAGGCATAAACATGTCGACGGACGGTTGGTTGAGGGCGATAGCAATATCATAATGCCTGAGGATGGGCGAAGAGATACGCTCATCGCTCACGATAACTGTCACATTGGCTGTTCCGCCACGCTGCTCAGGACCGTAGGCCGGCATCCAAGTTACTTCCTTACCATCCATCAGCCCAGAGTAGGCCAATATCTTACCCATCGACAGCACCCCCTGACCACCGAATCCCGATATGATAATCTCTTTCTTCATCGTTTCTGTCGATTTATTGTATCTTTCAAGTCGCCTGTGGGATAAGCGTCAAACATTTTCTCACGCATCCATGTGTTGGCATCGACCGGTGTCATCTTCCAGCCACTGCTACAAGTGGAAACAATCTCCACCAGACTTGCCCCCTCGCCACGCATAGAAGCCTCAAAGGCCTTGCGCATCGCCTGCTTGGCACGGCGTATGGCTGCTGCGGTGTCTACACTCTGCCGGGTCACATAGCAGGTACCTTTCAGATGGCAGGCCAGCTCTGTGATGTCGAGAGGATAGCCGTGCAGATCAGGGTCACGGCCGTACGGGCAGGTCGACGTGTGCTGCCCGATAAGTGTCGTGGGAGCCATCTGCCCGCCCGTCATGCCGTAAATGGCATTGTTGATGAATATCACGGTGATATTTTCCCCTCTGTTGAGAGCATGAATCGTCTCGCCCGCACCGATGCAGGCCAGATCGCCATCACCCTGATAGGTAAAGACCAGCCTGTCAGGCCATAGCCGCTTCACCGCCGTGGCCAATGCCGGGGCACGACCATGCGGTGCCTCCTGCCAATCGATGTCAAGATAGCGATATGCAAACACCGCGCAGCCCACAGGACACACGCCGATCGTTTTGTCGGCCATACCCATCTCATCGACCAGTTCGGCCACAATCTTGTGTACCACGCCATGCGAGCAGCCGGGGCAATAGTGCATGGGCGTGTCGTTCATCAATCTCGGCTTGGCGTAAACCAGATTCTCTTCCGATATGATAGTTTCGTCTGTCTTCATCTGTTCAATTGTGTTTCCAATGATTCCACTATTTCGATAGGGTCTGGCACAATGCCGCCCAATCGTCCGAAATGAGCCACGGGCATACTGTCGCCCACGGCAAGTCTCACATCCTGAAGCATCTGGCCGGCATTGATTTCCGCCACAAGCACACCCCTTTGCCCGCCACTCACTGTGGCGGCAAGCGCACGAGACGGGAACGGCCACAACGTGATGGGGCGGAACAAACCTACTTTCATCCCTTTGATACGTGCCAACTCGACACTTTTCTCGGCGATGCGAGCTGCACTGCCAAATGCCACGATGATATAGTCAGCATCTTCACACCATTGCGCCTCATAGCGCACCTCACATTCTTCAATAGTCTTGTATTTCCGTTGCAGATGGAGATTGCGTTGCTCCATTACCTCGGGCTTCAACTCCAGCGAAGTGATGATGTTGGGCTGACGACTGTTCGGGTGTCCGACGGTTGCCCACGGACATTCCTGACGTATCTCCTCCTCTGTACGCCGAGGCTTCATAGGCGGAAGCACCACTTTCTCCATCATCTGCCCGATTACGCCGTCGGCAAGAATCATCGCGGGATTACGGTAGCGGAAAGACAGCTCGAATGCCAAATCTACAAAGTCGGCCATCTCTTGCACCGAGGCCGGAGCCAGAACGATGACATGATAGTCGCCGTTGCCTCCTCCTCGCGTAGCTTGAAAATAATCACCCTGACTGGGTTGGATGGTGCCCAGCCCGGGACCGCCGCGCTGGACATTGACAATGACTCCCGGCACTTCAGCACCGGCCATGTAAGAGATGCCCTCCTGCATGAGAGCCACACCCGGGCTCGAAGATGTAGTGAGCACGCGCTTACCTGCGGCACCACCGCCATACACCATGTTGATGGAGGCTACCTCGCTCTCAGCTTGAAGCACCACCATACCGGTGGTCTCCCAAGGGCGGAGCAGAGAAAGGGTCTCTATAATCTCTGACTGTGGAGTGATGGGATAACCGAAATATCCATCGCATCCGCAACGCACGGCTGCATGAGCAATGGCCTCATTGCCTTTCATCAGCACCACTTCCTGTTTGCCTTTATTCATCTGTTCTTGTTCTGTATACTGTGATGCAGCCATCAGGGCACACTATGCCGCACACAGCGCAACCCACACAATCGTCCGGACGGATGCTCCCTGCGTATGGATAGCCATGCGCATTGACACGCCGCTCCACCAAATCGATGACTTGGTGCGGACATGCCACGATGCAAAGCCTGCATCCTTTGCACCGATCCGTGTCTACCACGATGGCACCTTTAATCTTACTCATTGTCTTACATGTTCTTCATCGCACCTTATGGATTATAAATATCCTTGCAATGAAAGTTCATAATGTCTTCAAGCATTCGCTTTGCTTCAACGGCCGGGCTGGTCGCATCCAATCGGATAGCCTCCATATAGCAATGCATTGCCGCCGGAAAATCACTTTTACGCCGATATTCATTACCCTGAAAATAATACTCCAAAGAAGTCATAACCCATACCATTCATTTCATTTGTCATGGCGCAAAGGTAAAGAAACGATAAGGACTCTGCCAAGAAAGGCTTACTCCTTTTAGGGTAATTTTACATTATTTCAACTTTTTCTTGCACAAGGATTTTTATTTGTGCAATTATTGCCGATAATCAATGCCATCAAGCAACAATACGGAGAATATAAAAAAAAGTGTGTCGCATCATCCGACACACTTGATTATCCTTAAAGAATCACTGTCAACAAACTAAATCAGCGGCATGCCGAAGTCCTCACACTCCCGACGCATATCCTCAGGCCAGATGCTGGCTTGTATCTCGCCGATATGGGCTTTGTGCAGCAGCACCATGCAGAGGCGGCTCTGCCCAATACCGCCACCAATGCTCAGCGGCAGTCGATCGGTGAGCAGCTGATGATGGAAGTAGAGTTTCTCGCGGTCTTCTTTACCCTCGATGGCCAGTTGGCGCAGCAGTGCAGCCTTATCGACACGTATACCCATCGAGCTCAACTCGAACGAGCGCTCCAACACAGGATACCATATCAAGATGTCGCCATTGAGGCCGGCCTTACCGTTCTCTGCCACTGTCGACCAGTCATCATAATCGGGTGCGCGCCCGTCGTGCTTCTCGCCATTGGTCAACTTACCGCCAATACCCTCTATAAACACGGCACCATACTTCCTGCAAATGGCGTCTTCACGCTCCTTTGGCGAGAGGTCGGGATACATCTCCAGCAGGTCTTGACTGTGAATGAAATGAATCTCACGCGACAGGAAAGGCTTAAGCTGCGGATAAGTCTCGCAGGTGAGATACTCCGTACGCAGCAGCGCGGCATAGATACGGCGCACCACGTTTTCAAGGAAGCTCACCGTGCGCTCCTCATCGGTCACCACGGCTTCCCAGTCCCACTGGTCTACATACAGGGAATGAAGGTTATCCAGCTCCTCGTCGGCACGGATAGCATTCATATCAGTATAGATGCCGTAACCCGGCTCAATGTCATATTCCGCCAGAGTCAGTCGTTTCCATTTGGCCAACGAATGCACCACCTCAGCCTTAGCATCGCCCAAATCCTTAATGGGGAACGTAACCGGACGCTCCACGCCGTTCAGGTCGTCGTTGATACCCAAGCCTTGCAACACAAAGAGGGGCGCAGTGACACGACGCAGACGCAGTTCTGTGGAAAGATTCTGCTGAAAAAAATCCTTGATTTGCTTGATTCCCTGCTCCGTCTGGCGCATGTCAAGCAGGGCTTTATAACCTTCCGGCTTAATGAGCTTACTCATATCAGTATTCGTTTTCTTACATTTTGCGAGCACAAAGGTAGCAATTTATTATCATTCTGCAATGATTATCCTGAAATATTTTACATATTAACACATAAAAAGATATTTTTATGCCACAATCATCTTGCCGCTACTCTCCGGACAATCCATATATAAATAGGTGGAAAGTTTGGTAAACGATAAATTGACTTCGATCCTCAAGGTTCACCGTCCATTTAGAGTACCATGCCCTTCTATGTTGCTTTCCAAATAATTGGAAAATATTTGTTATTTATTAACTATTT
>CAUTTP010000031.1:0-28003 GCA_963541305.1 uncultured Prevotella sp. | reverse complement strand
TGGAAAACGGGGCTGACCCGAATGTCCATAGCGAATTTTATCGCAATCCGGAACTACATAAAAAAGGGAAGAGCGACATTATAGATAAGGGAGTATGCCTCGAATTTTCAGGATATGGCGCCTTTGATATCAAATATATGAAGCTGTTGATTGAGCATGGGGCAAACGTAAACGACACGGCACATATAAGTCCGTTAAGCACGTCATGCCGCGTACAAAGACACGGCAGAGAGAAAATCAGATATTTGGTTGAACACGGTGCTGACATTAACTGTGGCTACACGCCAATTATCGGACAACAGGCCTTGTCTTATGATTGGGATTTCGTGCTGTTCCTGATGGATTTGGGGGCCGACCCCATGGCAGGGAAATATCCAAAATTCAGCGTCGCAAATCTATTGCAACGTTATTTTGACCGGGGCTTTTTGGAAACATCGGAGAACAGTATCAAGGCGAGGGAAGTCAAGCGACGGTTAGAGCAGCGGGGCATAAAGTTCCCGTATAAACCAGAGCTGCCCAAAGCACGAGAAACTCCCGACAGCACAGGGCAACCGACCCACAATGAGCAGGCGGAATGATGAGGAACGGTTGGTTGTATCTTATTTAAAATAGGGTTGACATTTAGGTGTCAACCCTATTTTAAATAAGATATAGAGGGCGGCTGATTTTTCTAAGAGGATAGTTAGAACGTCCATTTGGCCGCAATGGTAGGCACGACGTAGAACTTGTTTTGCTCGTTATTCTCGTTGATTAGAAAATTATTGCTAATCTCTACTTCCGTTCCTAAACTCAGATTGATGCCGTCCCATCCTTTAATAGTGTTGAGATTGAACCAGAACTGCGGCTCGCTCACGAAGATAAGGTTGCCCTTCACTTTCTTGTCATACCACAGATCGGCAAAACCACAGAAGGTGCAAAGACCTTGCCCAAACGTCATGCCCCATACCGAGGTAGCTTGAAAGGAATTAAAAGGATGTGCGCCGTCATGGCTGTTCTTAAAATAATACTTGTACATCAACTGGAAAGAGAAGGTATGCGAAAAGTCGGCACTATGCCAATTCCATGCGCCACCGGCCAACAAGGCATGTTGGAAACGACTGCCCCAATAGCTTGTTGCACCACTTTCGCCCGTGGTGGAGCCACCGTTATACTCTACATGGGCTGCCCACTGCTTATTTTTTGTGACGTTAAACTCACGGCTCACCTCCCAATAAGCGCCCACCACACCATCGTTCTTATAGTCGATGTCGGTAAAAAAATAGGTACTACCCCACTTGTCGGGCTTAAACATCTCAATGGTCGTAGTGACGCTCATGCGTGGCGTGAGGTCACTATAGAGCGTATGCCCGAGATCATAGTGCAACTGAATGTTTTGAGCCAAAGCCGTATGAGCGCTCACCAGCGCCACAACGGCAAATAGAAGTTTTCTTAACATATTAGATATATAAATTAGATTATTTCCTTGTAAACGGTCACCAACTGCCATATTCCGCGTGATAGGAAAAGGCAATGGGATGGGTTATTCCTGTTGCGAATAGGTGTGTATGCTCGCTCCGTTGAGCGCAGAAGGCAGATAGTTGATGCCCCACCAGCACATTTGCAACAAACAGAAGGCGATGATAAGTATCCAGTTGGCCACCTTACGATACGCACGATCATAGCGAGTGATATGAATATAAATAAGGTAAGCAAACCAAGTGATAGCTGCCCACGTCTCCTTAGGATCCCATGCCCAATAATGCCCCCACGCCTCTTTAGCCCAAAGGGCTCCCATGAGCATACCGAGGGTAAGGAATGCCAACCCGATATAAACCAGATCATCGGCAGCGTCTTGACTCAACGCTTTACCTTTTCTCGTAAACAGCTGATAGATAGCTATCAAAGCGGCTGCTCCGAGCAAGGCGTAAGCCAGCATATATACAATGACGTGAGGCGCAAACCACAGACTTTGCAGGGCTGGCATCAGCGTTTTACTGTGGATTTCTGGTTTGAAGTGGTTGATGCAGATAAACACACCGGCCATCACCGTGCTGAAAGACAGTATCCAACGATAGTGCCAGCGACTATAGACCATGATACCTGCCAACGGCAGGAAGAAACTGTACCACAATCGAGTTTCACCCATAGTACGTAAGGGAGGACGTTCTAAGGCTGTCCACATCATCACAATATATACAAAGAAGATCACTAATCCTACGGCTGTAGCCCCTATGGCCGGCGCTCTCCTATCTTTCCATGCCATGCCGGCGCCGAATATCCAGCATAGCATGGATGTAACAGCGAAATATATAAAATAGTTCCAAACCATGATTTCTCGTTTTCCTTATATGACGTTCATACCCGCTTATTCGTCCGAACCAGACTTATCTTTGCTGTGTTTTGCTGTGAAAAGCAAGCCCAAAGCACCAATGACCAACAATCCGATGCCCACATAAACCACGGGCAGCCACGGGTCGGTGACAAACTCAAATACACTGTAATTGCTCCATTTGCCCATGCGGGTATTGTAACTATACTGGTAAATCTTCCATCCCTCAATACTCAACGGCTTGTTCACATCAATCGTAGCCTGCAGATGAGCCCCTTTCTCGGTCATCACCTCTACCTCCGAAGCGTAGCGCTTGGGATCGCGGATGGGCATCGCCAGTGTGTATTGCTCACCCAAAGCTATCATCTGAGGCGGCATCATGTAGTTGCCACACGAGACAATACCCTCGCCGGTCTGCTTGGGGTTTTTGATGTTGACGGCCTTCACCGTGATGACATCATCCGACTTTCTGTCCTCCAGCATGATTTCCCAATCGCCCAGCCGTCCGCTCTTAAACGCACTATCCACCACGATCGTCATAGGCTGTCCATCCTTCATGATGGTCTGCTGCGACTTGTTGTCGATGAGCATCAGCTTGGGCGGATACTCTTCCATAATAAACTTATTGAGTTGGATGGCGATGGGCAATTCGATAGTCTTGTTATTGCTATCCAGCGCACGCCATTCGGGCTTCCCCAGTTCACAGTACATCCTCAACCGCTGCATATCGGCAGAACCCAACGTACCGCAAACCATCACGATAAACAACCCCAGATGGCTGACTAATGCCGGTAAGTACGACCATGAGAAGTGGGCAACCTGACGGAGCGTGACCAACCCGATGATGACAGCCATCCATAGATAAACCAGCACAAACGGCCAAAAACTCAACATCTTGCTCAAGCCAATGGGGTCTGTGGGGGGCGTGTTCTCCGCAACCTGATGCGTGACGCCCATGGCTATCGTGAGCACAAGGGCATAAGCCAATGCGGGAACAGCCGATTGCCACGACGACAGGAAACTGAAAGCATAAATCTTCCCGCAATAGGCGAATGCCAGCAGCAGGAGAATGATAATCAATGCCAGCAAATAGACATTGACAGGCCATGCAAATATCTGCCAAATAACGGGGCCGACAGTAAACTGCAGCAACAGACCGACAATAATCAGCCCCAATCCTATCATGAATCCCTCTTTCAAATTCCAAGGTCTCTTCCACATATTTCCAACAGGTTGGTTAAATGGTTACATGATAACAACGAAAAACGGAGGATTATATGACATAACCCTCCATTTTTTTACACATTATTCTATATAAATAGATACATTATCACTTTTTGCCCATTCCGCTTCTTCCCCATCCTTACATAGGCTGGGTGACGAAACGTTTGTTCTTCTTGGCTGTCTCAATCCACTTCGGAACTACGGTGTCCAAGAACACGTGCTTCTTCGTAGTCAGGTCTTTCATATCGAGACCGATATAAGCCTGTGCCTTGGCCTTAGTCGAGATATCAGGGAGAGGTATCTCCTTTGTCCATCCGTGCATAGCTGCCACTCTCTGGCATTCCAGTTGGGCATCCTTAGCATATTCCATGGCATCGCCCAACAAGCGCTGACACTCCTGCGGGGCATGGAAAGCGGCGCCGTGGGAGGCCAAACTGTAATCCCAACGCCACTGGCTCTTGCGTATATCCTTCAGCGCTTTCTCCATCTGAGCCTCGGTTGCACCCTGCTTCCATGCGAACTCTGCATAGAGGTGAGCCTTAGCCAACTCGTTATTCACCTTCATGGCATAGTCGTGCACTTTCTTTTTACGCTCCATCACGTTCTGCTTCAAGGTTTCGGCATCTTGTCGGTGGCAGGTCTGACAGGTACGATCGATCTTAGCCAGCGGGCTCATCACCTGATGATCGGTATACTTGATACCACCCTCCTGCATGTAAGGCATGTGGCAATCCGCACAGCTCACGCCACGCTGACCGTGAATGCCTTGCTTCGCCAGTTCATAATCGGGATGCTGCGCCTTCAATATCTTAGCCTTAGAAAGTGGATGAATGTAGTCATAGAATCCCAAACTGTCATAATATCCCTCTGCGTCCTCACAGGTGAAACCCTTATCCCACGGTTGTACAAGATGCTGATGGTTGTCTTTCTGGAAGTAATACTCCGTATGACACTGTGCACATACCAATGAGCGCATCTCATTGTGCGACATCTTATGCAAGTCCTCGCCACGACGGTTGAATGCCTCATGCAATGCCGGGCGAGCAGGATGAAGCTCCATCGTGCGTGCATCATGGCAGTCGGAACATCCTACTGTGTTCACCACTTCCGAGCCCCATTCACTCCACTTGGCACCATAATAATTGTCGAGCCCTTTCTCACGCATCAGGCGAAGCACATCAGGCCCCTTGCATGTCCAGCAGGTGCCGGGCTGAATATCATCCGCACCATCTACGCCGGGATTCCCGGTACGCAGAATTTTCACAAGGTCTCCCACACAGTGGCGGTGACCTCGCGGCGTGTTATACTCACGCGAGAAGGCATAACCAGCCCAGTTGATCACGATAGAGGGAAACAGCGCCAGTACATCCTCTTCGGAAGAACCGTTGCGTGAGCTCTCGAAAGTCGTGTCGATGGTCATCGCCCACGTCTGATACTCACGGGGAAAATCGGCTGCAAACTTCTCGTTCTGCGAGACGATAGAGTCGTCCATCACTGTCCGACGGTTGTTGAACACACTCGCCACCTCTGCCCTGCGCTCCAGCAATGAAGCGCACAACAGCCCCAACATGAACACTACTCCCAAGCAGCCGCCAAAAAGCAACCAGCCTTGCCATTTCTTTAATTGCTTTGCCATAGTTATATCGTTTTTTCGTTTTATATCTTTCATACCGGCCTCGAAACCTGTATCACCTGTATGGTTCCCAGACCTTGCTCCGTTTCATCTTCTTATTATTTCACCAACTTGCGCAGCCATTCGGGTGCAGGCGATGAAGGAAGCGGCACCTGCGTCTCTGCCCAAGGCGTACTCGACAAGGAGTTGACACCGCCATGCGGCACGTTGCGGTGACAATCCCAGCAGGCCTTGCCCTCACCACGCTTCGCCATCATATAGTTGATGCGGCCTGTCTTCACAAACTCCTGATTCAGCTGAGTGTGACAGCGGATGCAATTATCCATGATGACCTGTGCACTGAGTGTCTCGGCATGAATCGACTGGCATTCGGAACGGGTCACGAAATACGCCACGTGCTTCATGCCGTCCATACCTTTGAAGATATAATGGCTCGCGATGTTGTCGTTGGGCACATGGCAGTCGTTGCACGTAGCATCGCGCCCGTGGCTCGAATGGCTCCACGTGGCATAATAAGGGCTCATAATGTGGCAGTTCACACAGGCTGCCGGGTCATCGCCTACGAGATAGGTATGCATACGGAGCAAATAGAGAAAGAGCCCGACAAGTCCTACAATGACACCGCACAAGCAGATGAGCACAACTTTCTGCCTATAACCGAGTACACCGACAAACGATTTCCATAATTCTTTTATCATCTCTCGGACTTTAGATTGTTAGCACTATAAAATAGTAATTTGACTACCACAAATCTAAACAAAAAAATCATATCATCCTCATTTATAAGGAGCAATTTCACTACAAATAAGGACATTTAACGTTATTTAAATATAAAAGATGTGTCATTTGGCATAAGCAATCATATATTTCTTTATATTTGCTATACGTTTCGAAATGCGACTGGCATTTTAATATACTCATTTCAAAATTTTATCGAATATGAAAATTTTTACTCGTTTCATGCTGTTATCAGCAAGTTGCCTAATCACGTTAAACGCACAGGCACAAGGCCACGGCGGCAGCGGAAGTTCATCAGACCTCACCGCTCCTTATGGCGCCACTTATCTGCTGTCGGATGGAAGCACCGTTACCAAAACCGGAGAGACGCTTACAAACAGCAGCTCTGATTACAACGTGGTTCAGGTGTCCAACGGAACGCTGACCATGACCAATTGCACCACTACCAAAACCGGAGACACTACGACATCGGGAGGCGATGCAACGAGTTTCTACGGAACCAATTCGTCTATCTTTGCCACAGGCTCATCTGCTAATATCATCATCAACAGTTGTACCGTAAACTCTACCGCTGATGGTGCAAACGCCGTGTTTGCCTACAATGGCGCCAACATCACGGTCAACGGTATTACGATTGTAAACAACTCGTCACGCTCCCGCGGACTGCATGCGACCTATGGCGGCATCATTACGGCCACAGATGTCGACATCACCACCAATTCGCAAACCTCAAGCACCATCGCCACCGACCGTGGAGGCGGCTATGTGTATGTGACCGGCGGAACGGCAACAGCAAACGGCAGCAAGAGTGCTGTACTTTATTCTACAGGTACTGTCGAGGCCACAAACCTCACGGGCGTATCGGCCGTGGGAGAAATTGGCGATGTGGAAGGAGACAATCACATCACCATGACCAACTGCACCATGACCAGCGGCTCCTCCGAGCGCGGCCTTATGATGCTGCAAAGCGGGTCGGGCGATGCTTCGGGCAGCAATGCCGCCATCAATGCCGTCAGCTGCTCACTCACGACAACCGACAGCTCCGCACCGCTCTGCGAGGTTCCGACAAAGAACACCGGCACTCTCAACCTCACAGACTGCACACTGAGTGTGGCAAGCGGAGTTCTGATGCTGGTAGACTATAACACGCAGTGGTCTACGTATGGAGGTACAGGAAACCTGAATCTCTATACCACACAGAGCACTTGGACATATACGGGCAATGTAGTGGCTGACGCTTACAGCAACGTGAATGTCAACGTAGGCGAGAACGTGATTTGGAACGGAACCAACGACGGCAACAACACGGCCTCCACAGCCGACGTCACTGTTGCCGAGGGAGGCACATGGGTGCTCACAGGCAACAGCTATGTCAACACGTTGGTAAATAACGGTACGATTTACTTGAACGGCTACACGCTGACCTACGACAGCCTGACAGGTTCCGCCCCTATCAATACGACCGATATCAATGCACTGCAAACTGATAAGAAGTCAGAGAAAGATGCACCGATTTATAATGCTAGCGGGCAGCGCGTGAATAAAACGGCAAAAGGCATCGTGATTCAGAACGGTAAGAAGAGAATCAATTAAGTCTTATATTCATCTCATAACGGCAAACGCACTGTTTGCTAAGGTGACGTGTCGCAGGTCGGATAATACCCCCATCCGGCTTGCGACATGCGTTTACTGCGACTTATAACCGGTCTCAAACATACCGGCACCCGACGCCTCCTACTTAATAAGTAGATATCCGAAATTAAACGCCTATATATTCTTCTTTCAGTTTTATCCTTCGTTTTGTCAAATTTCCCAAATCCACACACTCCACTTTCACTCCAAGCCTTCCTATTCGTCAAATACTTTCCTCGAAATGAAGCTGGCACAGTGAGGTGAAAGAGAGAAATAACAGCCATGTTTCGTCAGGAAAATCATAATTTTTGCTCAATAGCTGCGGGTCGATTTTGCGATAGCGTAGGTTTCGCATGGCGATAACGGCCTAATCGCAACGCGATTACATTGAGATCGCATGGCGATAACTATGCTTTCGCGACGCGAAACCTATGCTATCGCAAACCAAAAATTAAATTCAAATCCGAAGATTTGAACCCTGTCTTTATAAAGCACTGATTCTGTGACAGTTACAAAATATCGCAATTTTTCCGGATTTTCGACCGAAATCCATGTCATTTTTGCTACGCACAAATTCCAGAAAGGCTTTTGTCATTTTCTTTCAACATAATTTATTGATATGGAAACCTGTATTTTCCGATTTCCACACTGCTAATTTAAAGATAACAGCATATCCTTTTCCTTCTTGTCGCCCTAAACTCTCTTTACTCCTTTACTCCTTAAAAAAAGGGAAGCGATATGCATCACGCACACGCCTCCCCATAATCAAAAGAGAGAATTATACAGTTTGACAGATACGCCACCGCCCTTTGGGCTTTGGCTCTGTCATTCTATTTCTTGAGAAAAACGGGCGAATACATGCTCAATATATAACCCAGATCGTTGGGCGCCACCATCGACTTGGCAGAGAAAGCCCTCAATGCCCACGCTGCGAACTGCGAAGAGAGCCGGTCCCCCACGCCCTTTACCTCTGCATACTGGCTCTGATCACTCTCATCGTAAACGAATGTGGCGTATGAAGAATTTACAAGATTATAGCCCGACCATGTGCCATCAGTAAACCGATAGGCCAGATAGAGATAGTTGGAGCCCGACATACCGACATACTGAGCAGACTCGTATACCATCCGCAGACTGTTGGGATAGAAGGTCGAAGCGAAAGTCACGTTGATAGACCCGTCGTCTGAATAGATGTTGGTGGTAGAATCATTCTTGATGGTAGCGTTGATCTTCGACCTGCGTTTGGCCGTTGTGCTGGCATAGTAGTACAGATTGTATTCGCCGGCAATGTCTTTTGCAAACTCATACTGCGTCACCGGAATGGAATCGGTGACGGTGCCGTTGGTGTAACGCACATAGCCGTAACGAATATGTCCGGTGGTATTCGCCGCCAGTTTCACCGCAAGACTGTTGTCCGTCGCAGAAACCGTAATCCAATCGGCGGTGGAGGATACCGCCACATCAGCGTTATGTTTCAAGGCGTAGGTCAGTGTCTGGGTACTGTCTACGGTGGTGAGGATGCTCAACACTCCTATCGAGAAGATGAAACCCATCTGCTGCACTGTCACGGTGGCGTAATCGTCGCCCGAATATATTTTGATCAAGGAGGCGCGACTCGCCAACCCGCCGTTCTGAGTGACCGTCACCGTCACCTTGTTGCCACTCGCCGTGGCCTGACACCACGCCTGTTCCGACTCTACCTTTGTGATGCCATTGAGGGCGGTCACCGTAACGGTACCTGTGTCGGGTGCTGCTCGAAACAGCACGCTGGCACTGTCGACGGTTATCGCCGACACATGGGCGTAGGGATTGGTGGTGTCGTCATCGCTACAAGACACGACAACGAACAAACCTAATACCAAGCATAATAATCCAAATATCTTTTTCATATCTTCTTGCTTTTATTGTTTTGTCAATGAACTCATGTATCGTATGCGGTAACCGCCGTCTACGGCATAAGTAGTTCCGGAGTAAGGGCCTACCCTGTATGTCCATATGAGGAACGAATTAACAGTCAAGTCGGACAGGCCGTTGTCTGCCCATGTGTAGACCGGATTGGTCTCGTTACCATTCCATACGGTACGCATACCCGCATCGTTATCAAACGAGTAGCCGTAGGATAATGCCCATGCGCAGAGCCATACTTCATTGCCATTCTCCGTGGCCACCTGCTGCGAGTTCATGTAAAGGCATCCGTTAGTCTTACTGTAATCCAAGCGGATGGCGGTCGACGGAGAGTTGACGAAGAGTCCACGCATGTAGTAGCAGTTGTTGGCCGCATCGGCAGTCAGCACGACCGTCTTCGAACTTGAAGCGCTGTCATACCTCAGTGTATAAGTACCGGCAAAGGCATCAAACTTGCGATAGCCCTTGGGTAAAACACCCGTAAGGGTATAGGTGCTGCCGTTGCCGTCAGTGCCTGTAAGCGTACCCGCAGTTCGGTCGAAAGTAAGGTCGAAGAGGGTCATGCCATTCACAGTGAGCGCTTCATAAAGACGGATGCCCTTATCGGTAAAGACGAAAGCCGTGGTCTGTGCCGTGCTGTTGACTTCTGTCGTGTCTGATGTGATGGTAAACTGATTGCTATTCAGGTTTAGCGTCACGCCGGCAACCTTACCGCCCACTTCACCATAATACGTGGTATATATAAAGCTTTCCCGTGTGGCTGACACGGAGTCGAGATAGGCTTTGGATGTGGTGGTGAGCCGACGGAAATAGCTGGTGCTGCCCGAGCGGGCGCCATGCACCTTAATGACATCCGTGCCCACGCTGTCGAGCACAAACTCAACGTCGCCGCCATAGGCTTGGTATCTGCTGCTGGTGCCTTCCGACAGATAATGGATATAATCGTTATAGGTATCGAAGATAAGAGCGGCACCGGCTTCGGTGGTCATCTTGTAGTAGGAGGTCTTTGTAGCGGAGTTGTCATCTGCAAGCTCCGTAGACACTGTACAGGTGAGACTGTCGAACTTCACCGTATAGACAAAGCCGCCATACGACTGCGTTTTTCCCGGGAAAACCTCGAAGACCCAACCGTTCTCCGAACTCTTGAGCACCTGATGGGCATTCGACAGATAGTTATTCAGACGCGTGGAGGAAGGCTCATCAAAGAAATCTTCCTGATCCTTCAGGCACGAAGCGAACAGCAATGCGGGAAGGACAAAAAGCAAATATATAAATAACTTATTTCTCTTCATAATCGTATTCATTTAATTAGTCTACGGTTAAATCCGTAAGATTGACCTTACCGTTAATCACGTCATTCTCGCGACGCAAGATGGTGCTGCGCAGTTCATCCATGTCTATGCCCCATGCGGTGGACATATAGCTCTTCACCATCGAGAGCTTGCTGTTGATCTTCTCCGCCCCATCCGTTCCGGCAAGGGCGAGATAAGCATTCCACGTGGTCTGCGTGCTGGTGACATAGATGGAAAACATCTCCGCAAAGTCCTCACCATGCGAGTGCTGTGAATAGGCAGAAATAAATCCGTGCTCGTAATAATAAGGCGAGACGGAATAAGGAGCCTCACTCCAGTTATCAGCCACATACCCCGTGGATGTCACCTGTTTGTAATCGGCCGAGTAATCGACAGTCTGGTTCAGTATATGGGTAAACTCGTGGAAGATGGTCTTCAGATAATATCCGTTCAACGATGCGATACCGGCCGCAAGATGCGTGTCAAGATGGTTCACGCCGGCAAGGAATATCTTCTTGCCACCCTCGGCCGTACCGAGCACATAGGTACCGTTGTTGCGATACTGCCAGTTTCCCACAAGGTAAATCTGCTTAGGGAAGTTGGCACGCGTAAAATTGATGCCGGCCACCTCGTCGAACGATTCCAGACACACATACTTGAAGATGTGCGCCAACTTCACCGACTGGTCGTAGTCGGCGGGGATAAGGTAATAGTCATGGTCACTCTCGATGTCTTGGAATCGATAAAGAAACCCGATGTTATAGGTATTGACAAAGTTAGCCGTGAGCCATTTGTCAAACTGTGTCTCCTCCACGGCGTCAATAGTGATGACACTCTCTGAACGCAGGTCGTCTTCCGAACATGAGCTGAATGTCAGGACACCGATCAGGACTGCAAAGGCATATAATAGTTTCTTCATATTATTATTCATCTTTTAATTGTGTCTATACAGAATTAAACATGCGCTTAGTCTCTGGGGTTGGCCGCAACACCAGCAGCAATCACCGTCACCGGCAGTTGGACGGCACGACGCTTATCGTCTCTCGAAAGGAAGTCGGTCTTCGACTCAGGGGAGCCGCTCAGTGAGATAACACGACGCGGGAACTCAATGCCATAGCGCTTTACGTCAAACCAGCGCAATCCCCAATGTAAGGTCTCAATACGACGGAATCCCAGCACGCACTGCAACATGGCCTCCTGTGTACTGCCCTCGGCTCCGATCGTAAACGCAGGATGGAGATGCTTCTTGATGGTGGCCACCAGCGGGTTGGTGTCATAGCTATAGGTCACACCATTATAGAATGAAGTGATGTTGGCCGGGGTGAGTGCTATCGTCGATCTGGTTATATTTTGCATCCACAGCGTGAGGTCGGAGGCAGCCTCATCAAACCGGTTGGTCATGATGTATGCCTCGGCACGATTGAGCAGGCACTCGTCCGTGGTGAGCAACGGGAAGATGGAACGACGATAGCCCGTACCGGAGACGACATCCGTTGTCTCAAACAGATTGGGCACACGCCAGAATATGGCGAAAGAAAGTCCTGTACCGGCATAGTTACGAATGCGGTCGTAGAACATAGTGGCGCCTCCCCAAATATTGTTCGCAGCCGCAGTCTCGGTAGAAGATATATACTCCCCATGAGTATATTTCTTCCAAATAGAATAAGTGCCGAACGCCAAACCCGCCCGCGAATATCCAGTAGTGAGCAGGAGGTTGCAGTTGAGCTCGGACGAAACATAATGCTGCGAGCGTGTCTCAATATTAGAAGCGAGCGTAGCCACGTTAGCCCAGTCGCGCAGCAGAGACTTGGGGGTGCTGCCCAAGCACACGTTGGCACACTCGATGGCCTTGTTCCATTTCTCGTAATAGAGGTAGAAGCGAGTGGCGAAAGCATAGGCTGCCCTCGTATTGAAGTGATACTTGGGAATGGTGAGGTGGGTATCGCCGACAAGAGGCAATGCCTCCTCAATATCTCGCTCGACGCTTTGATACACCTCAGCCACCGTATTACGCACAGGCACGTCACCTATCAAAGAACCCGTGGCATACTGCAACGGAATGCCCGGATCGGTACTTGCAGTAGCCGAATTGTAATGTTTGGCAAAGATGTTGACCAGCATGAAGTGGGCGAAAGCACGGCACAGCAATGCCTCACCCTTGCATTCCTTCAGTGTCGTGGTGGTGGCGCCGCCCAATTTCTCGATGCTTTCCAAGGCGGTGTTGGCCGTAGCGATCGCACTGTAGGCCGTAGCCCAGAACCTCTCCGGCGACTCGTTGTTGCTCTCTTTCGGGTCTTTATACTTGTATAGCTCATCAATGAAGTTGTCCGTATAAGTATTATTATACTCATCCACATTGTCGGAGAGATACTCTGCGAAGAGATTGTAGTCATTCGTGAAATACGCCGACGTTAACAGCTCCTTCACTTTTTCTTCCGAATCTATCGTTGTGCGATTGTCGGGCATCTCGTCTAAAAAACTGTTACAGGAGACAAACGTCAGCCCTCCCAACATCAAGACTGCGATAGAATATATAAATTTATTTGCTTTCATGATTCATTCTGTTTTTAGATTCCTAATCTGAGTGTAAGCGTAAACTGCTTAGGAACGGGAACGGCTACACCACCCGTGTTGAAGAACTCAGGATCCTGCCCGTTCAACTTCTTGTCGGCATAGATCAGGAAGAGATTGGTGGCCTGCAACTTCAACGAAAGATTCGATAGCCCGAGGTGCTTGTAGAGTGCCAATGGGAAGTCATAGCCCAGTGATATCTCTTTCATACGGATAAAGTCGCCCTTGGCGATGCGTTCCGTAGAGTAATTGTAGGCATTATAAGCCCTCTTCAGATTGGTGTCGTTCCACCCTTCACGCAGAGTGGCGATGGCAGGTATGCTGGTACGTGTCTCGTCACCGGGCACCATCCAGCGATTCACAAACTCCTTGGGTGTGGCTGTCAAATCATCGTAAGATGCCTTGAACACGGGATCGAGACGAACCACATTGCCGAATGAATAGGTAATGAACACATTGAGCGTGAAGCTCTTATAGCTGAAGATATTGCCAAACGAACCTGTGTCGGTAGGGTCGGTCGGCCCCTCATATTTCAGAAAATTCAATAAGTCGGCATCGCGTTCTTGGAAATTGATGTCCGAAACCGTAGTCGTGCCGTCTGCTGTATAGAATGTGGGCAACCCCTCACTATTCAGCCCGGCGAAAGGAATCGAGAACAGAGCGCGCACGGGATATCCCTCACGAGCAAAACCTGTGCCGCTCACGAGGTCGATCATACGGGTACTGGTCTTTAAGTCGGTCACCTCATTGTGGGTATGCGAATAGATGAAGTTTGTGGTCCAGCGGAAGTCCTTGGTCTTGATATTGGTCGTAGAGAGGCTCAACTCCATACCGTTCGACTTCATGGAGGCGATGTTACCAAACTTATAGATGTGGCCGTCCGTACCGGCCGTGGTAGCCCGTCCAATCAGGTCATAGTTGTGGCGGGTGTAAATGTCCATGGCAAAGTTGATGCGATTGTCGAGGAATCCAGCCTCGAAACCGAAGTTCCACTCTTTCTTCTTCTCATAGGTCAGGCCGGGGTTGGCCGGGTCGAGGATGTAAAGCTCCGATTCGTTGTCGCGGGTGAAATAGCGCCACGGATTTCTGCTACTGATGACAACCTGCGCATTGGTCACGTTCGGGCGGTCGGCGGTGAGCGAGTAAGAGGCCTTGAGCGTCAGATGACTTAGCGCCGGGCGCAACTTGTCAAACCAAGTCTCCTCATGTACGTTCCATGCGGCAGAGATGTTCCATGTGGGCAGCCAGCGCGACTGGCGCGACATGCCCAGACCGTTGGTACCCTCATAGCGGTAGGTGCCGTTGAGCGTATAGCGTCCTTTCCAAGAATAGGTGGCGTTGCCGAAGAAGGCGGCGCTGCGCACATGGGTGTTGCTCAACGTATAATAGTCAGTACCCTTCTCCTGATTCATCTTGAACATCAGATAATTGTAGTTGGCGATCTCACCCAAGCTATACTGCATGCCCCAACCGCGGTACCACGTCTTGTGGCGGTCGTAGCTGTTGGTCTCCAGACCGGCATAGAAGTTCACGATGTGATCGTTGCTATACACATCATTATATGATGCCGTAGCACGAAAGTCCCAACCGAACATACGGTTATCGGTGCGGTCGTGGATACCTCCGTAGGGCAACACCGACACGGGGAGTGCATTCAGGTTGTCAGGGTCGGTATAGAGGAAAGGGTTGTTCTGGCGTATGGTCGACGTGCCCATCGCCCGATAAGCCAATGCCTGATTAGAATTATCGAGAATATTGTGCTCATTGGAGGTAGCGTCATATTTCACTGCGCCCAGCACGATAAGCTCCACCTTTTGGATGGGCTTGTACGTCAGGCGTCCCTGTGCGCGGAAGTTGATGACATTCAAGTCAAGATAATTGCTCTCCAACTCATGCAGGATATTGAATGACGCGTAATTGCGGGTGTAATAGGTATTGGCATCCAGCGTACGCGAAGTGTTCAGCGCGTATGAGTAAGGATTGATGTCGAAGTCGCGTTTCACCTCACCCGACACGGCGTCGATCGACGAACTGAGCGTGCCCGGGGCACGCTGCTTGCGGTAAGCGGCATTGGCAATCATGTTGAGATTCAGCTTCTTGGAAATGTCATACGATGTGTTCAGGTTGGCCGTATAGCGCTGCACCTTACTCTGCTTGGTCCATCCCGGGTCGAACATCGCACTCAATGAGGCGTAGGTCTGCGACTTCTCCGTACCCGAAGAGATGCTCACCGAATGATTTTGCATGATGGAACTTGAGAATAGCTCTTTGAACCAGTCGGTGTTTCTGTACTCGGCCTCGCGCAGATAGGCAGCCTTGGCCTCGGTCGTATTGGCAAGTCCGAACTGCCCATTGGTGGCATCATACTCGCTGAGCAGCTGATACATCTTGCCATAGACACCCGAATCGGAAGCGTTAGCCGTACCGGCATAGGGCAGGTAACCCTTCTGGTACAACTCCTGATACACGGCCATCTGGTCCTGCGAGTTCATAATGTTGAAGTTGCGGTAGCTGGGAATCAAGCGCAGCGTATATTCACCCGTATAGTTGATATGTGCTTGCCCTGCCTTACCCTTCTTGGTCGTAATGACAATCACACCCGCCATGGCACGTGCACCATAGATAGAGGTGGCACTACCATCTTTCAGAATCTGGAAACTCTCGATATCGTCGGAGTTGAGACCGGCAATGGCCGATGAGATCAGCGTGTTGGCATCACCCGACGACAGGTCGTCGGCACTCACGTTCTCCACATCTTCCATGATCACACCGTCGACCACCCACAGCGGTTTGGATGAACCATAAATAGAGGTGGCACCGCGCACACGGATCTTGGGTGCCGTACCGAAAGTTCCCGACACGTTTTGCACGCTCACACCTGCCGCGCGGCCTTCGAGCGAGCGGCTGATGTCGGCCATACCGTCAATCCTTGTCTTGTCGGCATCGAGCTTGGTCGATGCACCGGTAAAGAGGCGCTTGTCAATCTTCTGCATACCCGTCACCACCACTTCACCGAGCGTAGCATCATTGGGAACAAGCGTTACGGTCATTCCCTGCGTGGGAGTCACCGACTGTGTAACCATACCAATGTAACTCACTACGATTTTCTTACCGGAGGGTACGTTCAGTGCGAACTTGCCGTCGATATCGGTCACGGTTCCCATTTTCGAACCATCCACAACGACCGACGCGCCAACGACAGGCTCACCGTCCTCGGAAGAAATTACGGTACCGGTGATTTTGGTTTGTCCAAATGCCATTCCGATGCATAGGAACAGGCCGGACAAAATCATGATAAATCGTCTTTCCATATAATTCTCCTAAGTTATAAATATAAATAATGGTTTTGTCTGCATATATCTCTCTCAAGTGTTAGCTTTCTAAAAAGGTCAGGACAGCCATCCACATAACACAAAAGAATAGTGGCCGCAAATTTATATAAAATAAAATAAATAACAAATCAAATTATAGAAAAATGTTACAAAATTCACCATTTTCACGCTATTTTGTCATAAAACAAGCATAATGAAGGAGAAAATACACCGGAAGAATTATTGTATTTCAATAAAATTAAGGTTTCAGATACCTGCTTGTCCATCTCTCTTCCTGTCTCTATCTGTCAAGATTTCATTACAGTTTTTTCGTTCAGATTTTCGTTCATTCTAGAGCGAAAAATCGGGGCGGTTTGCCAAGATTCGGGTCACGGAAGGTCGAAAATTTTGTGTCGGCTCCGCGATAGCATAGCTTTCGCATCGCGATAACGGCCTAATCGCAGTGCAATCTCAACGTTCTCGCATCGCGATAACTATGCTTTCGCGATGCGAAAACTATGCTATCGCAAGACGAAAAGATGAATATCTATGGCATATTCTTACTTTTTGCGCATAACTCGCTGATGCTCACAGATTTACATAAACCCCTCTGATTTTCGCGTATTTCGGGCAAAAGATTTTCAATTTTGCTACACGCGAATCTACAGAGGGTGCTTGTCATATTTTTTCAGAGGTTTTGACCTCTAAAAAAAGGGGGAGAGAGGAAAGGGGAGAGAGGAGAGAGAAATGTTTCGCGGATGTTTAGGCAAAATAAGGTAGGGGGAGAGAAGAGTGGGGAGAGAGGAGAGAGAAATGTTTCGCAGGTATTTAGAATACAACTGCCGGAGTATTCTCTCTCCCCTCTCCTCCCTCCTCGCTTCTCTTTAAATTAACAGCCTTGATACCCGCTGCCTTGATGCCGGCCAGCAACTTGGCGGCATCCGTCTCATCGGTGAAATAGGTCACGGCCATGGTTTCGCGTACGGCGTTCACGCTCACATCTTCCACTCCGTCGAGCGCCATTACCTGCTCTACAGTCTCAGGTGTGGCCTGAGCGGCGGGAATGGCATAATAGCCGTATGCAATCACCTTACCCGTGTAATAGTTGGACGGTGTGAAACCTGCGCCTATCAGTTCCTTGCGTATGTCGGCCTTGCAGGTCTTGTTGGCATCATAGCGGATAAAGAGGTAGTGCTTATCGACGTGGGGTGCCAAGCTGTCGATACCCGTCTTGCCCTGCAGCGAGGCAACAGCCCGACGCGCGTCAGCCTCGCTGTCGAGCTCCATGCGCTGGCCGAAACCGCGCAGGATGACGTCTGACGTGCTGTAAGGCGTGGGGTTGTAACGTGTGCCGTTCAGGGGAGCCTTGATAGAATCCTCGCAAGTCTGCTGTTTGTCATAAATGATGGTAGCCGTGCGGCGCTCGATATTAAACCGAATATCGTTCACTCCCGGATTTTCCATTACTTTCACCATCACCTTGTGCGCACATTCGTCACACTTCATGCCCTTGATGCGTACCGTCATCGAGTCGAGCTGCTGTGACAAAGAGACACCGCTGCCGGCACAAGCCATGAGCAACACTAAAAGCACTTTCTTCATACTGCCATTAAAGTAGATTACTTCACAACAAACTTTCTGCCGCCCTTAATATAGATACCCTTAGGCAGATTGGCCTCACTGCCCATCTTCACACCCTGAAGATTGTAGACAGCATCATCTGCAGATACGCTTTCAGCTACCGATACTTTCTGCACGCCGGTAGTAGCAGAGGTAGGACCGCTCCATGCAATGCTGTCGGGATTTCCAAGATTGGTGATGAAGGTTGAGTTCAAGAGTAGGTAGAGATACTCGCCATCCTCGAAATCGCAGCTCTTATAGCTGTCGGAGCTATAGTCTGTATCACGTGCAAAGCCTACATAGTCGTCTGTATTGACAAACTTGTAGACTTGACGGTTGCTGCGAGTGGTGGTGAAGGTGCTGGCGCCGCTGTGCTCATACCAGTATATAACACTTGAACCGGACAACGTGGCGGAAGAAGAGGTCAGCGAAAGCGTATATGTGCCCGGTTCGCCCACGAGGATGTAGGGGGATGCTCCTATGGTGATCACGGTGTCGGCACGATAGGCGTTGTAGGTCAGTGCGGTGGACTTAGCCGACGCATTGATCGACACAATCAGAAGATCACTTGGCCCGTAGAAGGACGAGGAGACCTTGACGGGTAGATAGCCCGTGGAAGGGATGGTGACGGTCGTGTCGGTAGCCGTGCTGGTCGCCGCGTCATACTTGCGAAGCTGAGTGGCGGTAGACATGTCGCTGCCTACACTGCTGCTGTTGTTGTCGTTGACAATCCCGATACGCTGGGCTGCGTTGGCACTGCCGGCTACCGCGATGGCGGCAGCGAGAGCCAATGACTTCATTGATGTAAAAATGCTCATTTACCTTAAATTTAAATTAAACCTGAATGTTAATAATACAATATTGAGATAAGTCTTTATCCCCCACGATGGAGGATAATAAATTATATCCGTTAGTTGAATATACCTACCGAGATGCCAAAGATATTCCGGCTGAGACTTTGCTGTGCCTGTATGGTCTGCGCATATCCTTTCACGTACCACAAAGAGCGGTATCTCTTCACTGTCATCGGAAACTGATACATCAGCGACAGGCCTCCCGTCCAGTAATCGGCATTATAATAGTCGAGGTCGGGGATGAGCACGTTTTGTGCATACGCCGTCGTGTTGTCTCCCAAGCGCAAGTCGGTATTGTTGTTGATGTGGCAACCCGCATTGAGGGTCAGCCATAGACGGCGGTTAGCCAACAGTGCCTGCCCATACTCCAAACCGAAGTCTACGTCGTTGAGATTGAACTTCGACGTGGGTAGCAGATGCTTCTGACTCACGGCGCTCAGGACGCCCCATGCACCGACATAGCTCTTCACGGCATCGCCATCGGTGAAGTTGACGCGGTATTTCAGCTCCATGTTGAAAAGTTTCTGTTGGTATCGCTTCTTGTAGGTAAATTGGTTGTAATAGTTGCGTGAACTGTTGCCCGTAGTCGAGTCTATAGTAATGACCAGCGTAGGACGGAATTCGTCGGCGTAGGCCTGACGGTATTGGGCACTGAAATCAATCTCGTGAATCACCGACGATGTGATGATGCGGTTCTGCGTGGCAAACTTATAAGTATAGGTATAATACTTACCGGGTTCGCGTTTGTACTGCTCCAGCATACTCTCTGCACCGCGCTCGATGCTCACGGCATTGACACTACGAAAGCCATCGGCCTGATAGCCATACTGCAACTCCATGCCAAAGGCATGGTTCACATACTCGCGGGAATAACCGCTATAACCGCCTATCGTGCCCGATACGGCCTCCAAACCCGTCATCTGATAATAATAGAGGTTGGGATTGGTCTGCACGGTGGTCAGTCCGGGTATCTTCTCCTTATAACGATGATACCAGCCGGCCAAACCGATGGTATGCTTGCCTATCGTGTAATTGGCGGATGGTGTGAGCTTGTAATCGAGCAGGCGCGAACGAGAACGCGGGTCGCGCAAGCGACTCAAGTCGCCCACCTTGTAGTCGAGGCTCAAACCGAAGCGCCAGCCACTGAAATCGACTGTACCCAGACGGGCAGTGAGGTCGAAGTTTTGGAAGTCGTACTTACCGAACACCGACGAGCCCGTGATAAAGGGATTACTGTTGTACGTGCGCATTACGTCGCTCCACGCACGTTCCTTAGTGCGGCCATAATCGAACTTGAAGCGGCCATAGCCATAGAGATACTTGCCGACGTGCTGATAACGCTCGGTGAAGAAGTCCAGCTCGTTGGTCTGATTACCCTCCTGCACACGGTGGTAATTGCCCGAACGATGCATCAGGTTGAACTCCGCATAGCCGCGGTTGCGTGCCGAGTCGATAGTAAATCCGGCCGCATTCTCAGTATTGCGCCACAGCTGCGTGGCCTCGTCGTACCGGTATTCGCTCTCTCCATTCAGGGGATTTTGCGCTGTCACCCCCATCGGGAGCAACAAGATGGCAGCGGTAAAGATATGCTTAGTCGTCATATTCGCGTGGTTGAATCGTTACGGACACTTCAAAATCATTGCTGCTGTTGTTGGTGTCCACAAGTATTTTGTGCCCATCTTCAGCATATTTCGATGTTTTACGGTAGACAGTCTCGCCGTTCCAGCCTGCCACGGAGTTGATATACGTATAGCCCGCGTCTATCTTGTCATAGAGCCGTTTGGTAGAAACGTCAATGCCACTCGTCTTGTTTTGCAATGCCTCCATCCCGTCAAGGATGACGTTTGTGGGGCACACCACCCATTGGTAATTGCCCGACTGCTTGCCGTATGCGTACGTCTTCTCCCAATTCGTCACATCCTCATCGGTACGGAATATCACCACACCGCAAGGCCCGCCCTGTAGCAGGTTCATGACACTGGTACCACTATACATTTGGTAAATCTGCGTCATGGCAGGGGTGTCGGGATTATTCTGGTATGTACCCGTCACATCCTTTACCTCAAAGTCAGCATCAAGCAGGTTGTGATCCAAACTGTTATTGACCGTATGATCGATGGCGCTGTTGCAGATAATCACCGTGCCGCCCGGCGCTACCATATATGCAGAGTCCGTGGGGATCCGGTATATTTGTTTCAAAAGCACGACATTGCCCTCGCCGTACGTTTCCGTAAGATTTGCCAAAGTAAAGGCAGGCGTACTCTCTGCTTCCACTATTCCAATATACAGGCCACTCACATCCACGCTGTCATCGCTCTGATTGTATAGTTCTATATACTTTCCGGCTATATAATTACGGTTGTTATTGTTCTTAGAGCCGGCATAAAACACCTTACCTATCACTATGTCGCGGGCCGGCGAGGCATTGAGTTGTAAAGAAAGACTCTCCTCGCCCGTGACCAACTGCGAGTTGAGAGAACCCGACACCGTGGCACTGCTCACAACCTCGCTGCTGCCTGTTGCCTGCTCGTATTCGGCACCCGTTATTGTCCACGACACAGAGATGTCATAAACGTCAGGAACGATATTCGAGAAACCGGCAAAGCCGTTGGCATCGGTCGTCGTCGTGATCGTCTGCGAACCCAACGACATAACAACGGTCTTACCGCTAAGATCAATCGAAGAGGTGAAGTCGGTAGGCTGTACCAACTGTATGCCCACGGAAGTAGGCTCCGTGGCATCGCCATAATCTACGCATGCCGTGAGACCCAGCGATGCTACCGCCATTGAAATACTATATATAATTCTTCTCATTATTATGAATGGTTTAGAGATTCAGCGACAGCTCCGCACCAAAACCGAAGCTGCTGGTGTTGCGCTGGCTCAACGTCGTGGTGTTACTGCTTCTGAGATATGGCTCATAATACATGCAGTTGTTCACATAAAGCGATAGTCCGCCTACCTTACCCAGTTCCTTAGTCAGGCGTGCTGACATATTCCATGTCACGGGGCTCTTGGTCGGCCCGCTGTGGGTATAGGTATAACTCAAGTTACTTATTAGCACGCTATTCTGACCTGTAGGCTGCGTAGCATAATACACACCGTCCATGCCGATGTAGCCGCTCATCATGTCGGAAGTAATGCTGTGATAGGCCAGATTGCTGTCAATCCATCCGATGGCGTCCTTGTCGGCTTTCCAACTGTAGCTGGAGTCATACCAAATGGCCTGTGCGGTGAGTGATGCCACCATCTTCAGCGAGGGGATATTGGTCACAACGCGCAATGTGTTGAGGAACCGGCGGTAACGGTCATAGTCACGCCCCGAGGGATAGACCACCTTGAACGGCGTAAGACCGTAGGTCGTGTAATCAGTGGAGAGCAGGGAAGTACGCACCGACTCGCTATTCATGTCGGTGCTCCATGTCTTCGACTCCTGCCAAGCGCCATTGAAATAGAACGTGGTGTGGAGGGGTTTGATTTCTCCGAAGTTAAAGTCAAACTCGATGCCCTTGTTCACCGAGGTATTGGTATTGCCGATTTTACCTGTCGTCATGAACACAAGGTCGTGACGGGCAGGATTGCTGTAATCGATGGTTGTTGCCGAACCGGATGTGATGTTCAGACCTTGCGCAGCCGTGAACACATCACTATAATAGGTGAAGTATTCGGTTGCAGCTCCAAAGCCGTTAGGCGTCTTGTCGCGATAGGCCAGCAAACTGAGTGAGCCGCCCCACGGCAATTTGATGTCAATGCCTGCCTCTATCTTGGTGGTAGTAGCATTCTTCATGTCTTTCGACTTCTGCACCTCATACACCTGCGTGTGATAAACGAGCAACTGTCCGGCAGTGTCGCTCTGCGGCATATAGTTGGCCGCTACACGGTCATCATATTTCTTGTCGGGATAGAGATAGCTCAGTCCCGGGGTCTTGCTGTTCAGACCAATGCCTGCGCGCAGGTCGAGCCATTTGGTCACGGAAAAAGATGCGTTGAGACGAGGACTCAGCGCTGTGGTGGTCACATCGGAGAAGGGCTGCAAGGCCGTGAAACGCAGACCGAAGTTCACGCGCAATTTGTTCACCTTGCTGAAGCTCCAAGTAAAGTTGTCCTCGGCGTAGACCGCAAACTGATGCAACCCCGGCACGTCGGAGAAAGCGCGTGGGCGGCCGTCACTGTTGGGCTTGTAGGGACGGCTGTCGTCGGCATTGTAATATCCCTTGCCGCTGTTCCAATCGTAGTGGTAGTCAACGCCCACCTTAAAACCTTGCATAATATTCCCCGAGCGGACGAAGAACGAGTCATTGGCCTTGAGATACACACTGCCCGGCCTGCTCTCGGTGATACCTGTCGCCAAATAAGAGGTTGTCATCCACGGCACGGAGTAATAGCCTGTCTCGGTGGCTGTGATGATGGGCAGCAATCCCGTGGAATTGCTCACGTATGAAGAGGCGAGGTTGCGCGAATTGCCGATGGTCACACCTGCCGTATAATATAAGGTACGCATCAGGAGCTTGTCCACGCGTATGCGCCCGTTGTGGGTGAGGCTCACGCTCGTGTTGCGATTACTGGTATAGGTACCGTCGTCTTCCTCGTCGGGGTCGTTGCCCGACCAGTCCTTGGCCTGCATGAAGCGTAGCTTGGTATTGATGTTCCACTTCTTGCTGATGTCATACCCCCATCCCACGTTGACCGTGTAACGGCCGTACGAACGGGTCTTGGAACGTGGGTCGCCCCATGCCTTAGCATAGTCGAGACTCACGTTGATGATACCCGGCTTACCCAGATTGAAACCCTTGCCGATCGAATAGTTCTGAAGTTCGGGGGTGATCTTCGCCTTAAACTGATAGGGAGTGACGCCCACTTTCGACTGCACCACTACCAAACCGGATGTCAAATCGCCATACTCCGCCGATGGAATGCCGCGGATAATCTCTACATTCTCTATGTCGTCGGCCGCCACCTGACGCAGGTCAGTACCCGTAAACGTCGTGCTGGAGAACGAGCCTTGCGTCATGGCGCCATTGTTTGACATGGGCATACCGTCCAAGATGATGCTCGACCCGAAGGCGGAGGTGTTGTTGTTGATCAGCGTGCGCAGCTGAAGATTGGTCTGGCTCGTCAGATCCGTGTTGCCCATCACCTGCCCGGGGAGCAGCTGCATCACATCGGCAAGGCTCGCGGCCTGCAAGTGATCGATGGCCTGACGACCGATGATGCTCGAAGTCGAGGCACCCGACACTTTGGTTTTTGCCGTCACCGTCACCTCTTTCAGCGCCAGTGAGGTTTCCTCCATCTGATAACTCAGGCTGAGATCACCCCTGACGAGGATAGAAGTCTCGATGGTCTCATAACCCACGTAGCGGATGGTGAGCGTATAGCGGCCGTCAGGCACATTGCCGATGGTGGCACGACCGTCTGCATCGGTCACAGCCACGGCTCCTGTCTCGCCCAGCACGCAGGTGGCCATCACCACCGGTTCCTTATATGTCTTGTCGGTAACAGTAATCTTGATTTGGTGCCCTGTCGCAGGTGCAGCACCGGCTATGCTACAAACGACAAGCAACAAGAAGACCAAGAAAAATGTTCTGCTGAAAACTTTACTCATAAATTGAAATCATCACATTATTCTGAAATATTGGGCAAAGTTAACTATTTTTTCACTTTCTATATATAATATAGGTGTAATATTATCACCAAATTACCTAATAGTAGGTATATCCGATTCCGAAATTGTAGAATTATTGCCGGAATACATCTATGTTTTATGAGCTATAATTCGTTTTCACCATAAAGCGTATTACACCACCTACCACCCCACCCCATTATTTTTCACTCTCTTCTTCCTTTTTCTTTTGTAAATAAATCATTATAAAAATTCTGTTCAGATTTTCGTTCATTCTAGAGCGAAAAATCGAGGTGGTTCAGCCGGATTCAGGTCACGGAAGGTCGAAAATTTTGAGGCAGGGTTGCGATAGCACCCTTTTCGCATCGCGATAACAGCCTTATCGCAGTGCGATCTCAATGTTCTCGCCGTGCGATAACGGTGCTTTCGCGATGCGAAAACTATGCTATCGCAAGACGGGAAGACGAATATCTATGGCATATTCTTACTTTTTTACACGTAACTCTCTGATGCTCCGAGGTTTACGCAAACCCCTCTGATTTTCGCGTATTTCGGGCAAAAGATTTTCAATTTTGCTACACGCAAATCTACAGAGGGTCATTGTCAAAACAATTCTGAAATTATTTCCTATCAGAATCGACACCCTTTCATATCTATATAAGTAGGTGTTCAAAAATTAAACACCCATATTCTCCTTTATTGTTTCATTCTTCGCTTTGCCGCTATCTTTATGCCTCTATTCCGATTATAGAATAAAAACACAAAAGGTGAATGCTTGCCCATTCACCTTTTGCGTATTTCGTTTTATTCTTGTTTATATTGACTCTCCCAGTTTGCCTCTTCCGGCTCCTCACCTTTTCGGCCTTCAAGCTGAATCACAAAACTCTTTGCAGGGAAATATGGAGTTATATGTATGTCAAGCAAAACTCTATCTTTCTGGTTAGGATCCTGCTCGATTCTGATAACCTTAAATCTCTCTATCAAGCGGGTCGGACCTTGAATATTATCCAAGAATTTCACTATCTGACTTCTCAAATCAGCCTCTGTACGGGTAGTCCAGTTCTCAAAAGCACGGCGGTTAAGGAAATCGAAAAGAACTTTTGAGATATAATCGAACACGCGTACGACAGAATAGGTCTGCAAGCCGAGATTATCTCCATTGAAAAGGGTCTTTGCAGAGAAAGCCATTACCTTGCTATACTCGTTGACCATCGGCACAAGACCCATTCTTTCCAACTCCGAGATTTCGCTCTTCTTTAGGTCAAAGCGCACACTTTCAACCTCATTAAGACCACCAAACTTCTTTCCTGCGACAACCTGTGACATCAGGGTGCTGTAAACCTTGCCTGCCAAGGCCGATGAACCCGGCACATAGAGGTCTTCTTCCTCACCCACTTCAGACACTTTCTGCCTGCCCAAAAGCCAGTTGCAGGTCATGACGATATTAGACTTATACACGTCACCACCTGCGTGATCAGCATTGAAAAAGATATCGACTACATCGTCCGGCGACTCCAAATCTTGAAAATCGGTAAACAACATTACCTTATTGTCATGGGCAATCTTACCCCATTTATCCAATATTGCATTAGAACCTAAATAGCCCGGGATAATCAAAAGCGAATAGTTTCGACGCAGATCAAGTCGGTCGAAATTATGCTTAAGCTCATTGCTGATATAATCAAAGAATAAAGTGTTATCAAGATCTTTCAACTGCGCCATGTCAGCATTGACAATCGTGATATTCTTGACTTTACTGTTTTCTGTATTTTTGTAGAACAGAGCTACAGAGCGGTAAGCCCTCTCAAGCTCCCGAGTGCGAGACAGAGCTGCATTCAGATTCTTGGCAAGAAGTTCCTCGACGCGCAAGGCCTTTTCTTTCGCCTTATCTCTCATCTGCTCGGCCGACTCACCGCTCGACAGCAACTCCAGCCACACATTAAGTCTGTTGGACAAAACCTTACGCTCACTTTCCCATTGCTCGTCCGTCAGGAAAATGTTGCGACGTGCCTTTCTCGTCGGATTTAGATTAGAGAAGCCATCAATGATATTCTCAAGAAAAGCAAATCCACCATATTCTTTCAGCTTTTCCAAAGCAGATTCTGCCGAGGAGGCCGACGCCTTAGACACCGTTTTGGCTGATGTAATGGTCTGTTGCTGTTCTTGTATCTTTAAATTCTTTTCCATGTTATCGTACATCTAAATTACTTTTTATTGTTGATTTCATCAAGTGTTGACTCAAGTAAATCTATGATTGCCTGCCTTGTTTCAGGGTTAGCAAGAGCCTTGAGCAGAGCTTTGTTTGACGACAACTGGCGGGCTATCTTGGTATTTTGCTCTTTCTCTACATCCAACTTGCTGAGAAACTCACTGTGCTCCTTAATGTTTTTGGCATCAAAATCTCCTAAGTTCTTGAAAACCATCTTCTCGGAAATATCTTCGCCCTTATCATTCTGCATCTCCAGATTCACAGATGGGGAGAAATGTTGAAACACATCTTCTACTGTTTGCAAGCCATAAACCGTCTCTGGCGCAGCGGGAGCTTCGTCGGTAAGTTTCTGAACTAATAAAGTTCGATTGGAGGGGATGTCGGCAATCGATTCGTTAGCATCAACTTTGACTTCATTACCTCCAATTCCGTAATCATAAATAGCCATAATAATATAATTTAAGTTGTTATAGTCTTGTCGAGAAACTTTGTGATACAAAGGTATGAAATATTTTGGGAAAATAATTTTTATTTAATAAAAATTATTGATTAAATGTGTTTGAGTAATTGCTGTTTATATATCTTCCTTATCGTATTGAAAAGGAGTTGGTATAGAGCTGTGAGCCATGTAGCCCTGACAGCTTTCACTTTTCAAAGCGCTGCTTAAACTCTTCTTTACTCATCACATAAGTCAAATAGCTTTCTACAGCTTGCTTATAGTATGCAGGAGTGCTGAAAGGATAATCGATTTTATAATTCTTATTTGAATAAATATCTAAATTCCTTTCTATCCTATAATCAAAATGAAAGATGGGCACGGGATTCTCCTTCGTTCCGTAATCAGGAGACTCAAAGTCATGCTTGTTGATTCTTGCTGTTATCGTTTCTCTATATCGCACATCGGCATCAACCAAAAGGCTTTGTCTAGTTCCATACTTTCTATTAGGCTCTATAACATAAATGCAGAAATATTTCTTACGGGCTTTTTCGTAGAAAATGGTTTTATCAACTCTCACAGATACTCTTGTGTTCATAAAGAAACCCGTCGTAATACTATTCCCTGTCCAGACTACACCTTTCTTAGGT
>CAUTTP010000030.1:0-28052 GCA_963541305.1 uncultured Prevotella sp. | reverse complement strand
CACGTGCACCGCACGCCGCACGCACGTACACCGAACGCCATACGCACGTACACCGTACGCTGCACGTGCGTACACCGTACGCCGTACGCGCCCATCAGAGCGGGAAGCGGTCTCTTTTTAGTTGGACACGCCCCAATAACTCGTGTCGAGCGTCTGTTCGATCTTCGTTTCTATCACGTCGTATAAGTTGCAGAAGAAGTCGATGCCTGTGCGCCTTTCCAATTCATCAATGGTGATATATTCGGTGGTACTGTCCGATTGGTGCAGCGACCACACGCCCATGGCACGATAAGTATTGGTCGATTTGGTGTAGGAAAGCAGCGCCATATAAAAATATTTGGGCACGATGAGACCCGAGGAGGTATAGGTCTTGATATAATCGGCACTGTCGATGGTGGCCGCCTTGACCACATAGAGCGTGTCGCAGCCCGCAGCCCACGTGTCGCGTACTTTGGCTTCGAGGTCATTCCAAACGCCGCCGTTATGCCCTTGTTCCTGTGGTTGCATGTTGCTCAGGTAGAATGTTTGCATGTTCTGCTCTTTGGAACAGAGCCGGTCGCCCGACGGGCAGAGGTGTCCGCGCGAATATCCGCTATTGCTGTAATCGGAAAGTGTGGCCTGATATGCCGAAGGAATGTCGGGATCTTGTTGGAAAGCATCGGTTCTTGACACGTTCTTCGCCCTGTTTCCGGCATAAAACTGATAGCAAGTCCAGCGGTTCGCCTTCAGATCGCCATCCCATTCCAATGAGTAGGTTATGCCGTAATCGGCGGTAGAATGCGTCACCTCGAATGTGGTGTTGGTGCCTTGATAGAGCCGTGGAAATTCCAGTCGCCAGCTCTCCGCATTGCGTGCGAGGTCGCGGGCGTTGTTACGGTTTATGTTGGTTGTATCGGTAACATTGTAGATGGAGTCGCCCCACCACAAGGTATAGCTGATCTGCGAGTAGAGATAATCCCTGCAGCCTTTGTCCTGAGTATAGACCTTGATGCCCAGTGAGTCGCCCGAGGGAGTGAAGATGACGCGTGCGCTGTCCGTATAGGTCTCGTTGAACGTGATCTGCACGCCTGTCTTGAGCATTATGCTCTTGATTTTGCCTGTTTGTGCCGATATGGAGAGAGTGGCAATGAATGCGAGGAAAAGCAATGTCTGTTTCTTCATTGTGTATCCTCCCGATTATTTGATG
This sequence comes from uncultured Prevotella sp., assembly GCA_963541305.1. GTDB lineage: Bacteria > Bacteroidota > Bacteroidia > Bacteroidales > Bacteroidaceae > Prevotella. The sequence goes on along the minus strand of CAUTTP010000030.1, from coordinate 26,866 downwards.
ATGACTTTCTTGCCCTTCACGATATAGATTCCCTTAGGTAGGTTGGAGACTTTATCCACACGGCACCCCGTCAGGTTGTAGATATGATCATCGGTGCTGCCCACCTTATTATATATATTCTCTATGCCTGTGGCAAGCACGATGGCGGGATAGGTGGCGGAATAATTCAGTGTGGGGTTCCCCTCGCGTGTGGCGGCTGCCGTGACGTAGATGGGGCTCAGCCGGCCGTCGGCCGTCGCGGTGGAGTTGACGATGCCCGAAATGTCGGCCTTCTCGCCCACGGCGGGGGCTGTGTACTGTGAGATGCGGAACGAATTGACGATGGTCACCGGTGCCGTTCCATCGTATCCTGTGACCGAATCCGTCATTTCGATGTTCCGAATCGTCACCCAATCGCCGTAATGGTCGCCGAATTCGGCTGCCGTGATGACCAATGGCGTGACATTTTCCTCGGTCACAGGTTCGGCAATGGCGAGCAGATCGGTGTTGGTACGTGATGTGGCTTTCATCGCGGGGAGGCTGCCCACGGTTGCTTTCTTACCGGTGATATATCCCGCAACGTGCTGATTGTAGGCCATAGTGGGTGTTTTGGCAAATCCATAGAAACAGAGTGCTCCAGTATTATCGCGGATGTAGGCATTCGTTCCGGAGGAAAAGAGCACGCGTGCACCCTGCTCATCGCTCAGATAGAGCGTGGCCTCGGTGTCGTCGTCAAGCGCGTTGAATGCCGAAATACTCTCTACGGTGACTATCTCGGCAGGTGCTATCGAACCGTTATAAGTAACCTCTATAGCCTTAATATAAATAGCTTTTTTCGAGGTTTGGACATACTTCAAGACGATTTCGCCCTCTCCCGTTCCGGAGAACGTAAATGTCTCGGGCGAAGAACTCAATTCATAGGCACTGCCGTATGCCGCACCCCCCACCGTGGCGCTGATAGTCCCGCTTATGCTGCTTGCGCCGCAGGTCGTAACCTTAATCCCGGAAATGCGGCCTTGAAAATTGCCGGTGGATAGCGTCAATGTCGTTGCAGACTTCTTTGCACTGCCAATCTGCTGTCCCTTTTGAGCTTCATACCCGAAGTATCCGGCATCGGTCTCCATGCGCCAACTCACTCCATTTAAGACCCGGGTGCCCGCGCCGGAGTAAACCGCAGCCGTAAATTCATAGCTGTATGTATCTGCAAAGGCGGTGTCGGCCACCATTGCCAGCATGCATAGCATTATTAAGCGTGAAATTCCTGTCATATATTGTTTGTTTGCTACGGCTTTTTCAGAAGCCCAAGACATCTTTTGCAAATTTACCCAATAGTTGTCAGTTACTCCTAATCGAATACTTAAAAAGTTCTAATTGCATGATATTGATTCATCTTATTCATTACTTTCTTGCTGATTTTCCTTATATTTGCGATGCTGTAAGATTCATTTAAAATGTATTATAAACCTTTAAAACAAATTATCATTATGGTAAAAACTTTACGCTTATTTGCCACTACGCTGCTGCTTGCAGCTGTAAGCGGAATGTCTGCACAGGACGAGGTCATCGATTTATCCCAGCAGAACTATACGAATGGGACGCAATACGCCTCCACTGAGGGCATCAATTGCACCATCGCATACGGTGACGGCGCGAGCGATGGCAAGTATTATAATGCCGGCTCGGCCATCCGCATTTATGGAGGAGGGCACGTCACGGTATCTTCAAGTACGAAGAAGATCACCCATCTCACGCTTACATTCGCAGGTACGACTTATGCTCCGGCTGCCGCTTCCGTGGCGAGTGTCGGAACTCTGACTGTCGGGGCGGCGGAGCAGCCATGGGACAGCCCGACGACAGACGGTGTGGACGCCGTGACATTCACCCGCCCGACAAACACAGGCCACTGGCGCTTGCAGAAGGTTGCCGTGACTTACTACAAGTCGGCCGACGAAGCTACGACTCCTATTATCTCGGGAGACAACCCTTTCACGGGCTCTACCACCGTCACCATCGGCTATGTGGACGATGCCGCATATTATACAACTGACGGCACCAACCCGACAACGGCATCGACCCCATACACTGCGCCTTTCACCCTGAACGCATCTGCCACCGTGAAAGCGATATCCGTGAAAGGTACCAACGTGAGCAACATTGCGTCACAGCAATTCGTAAAGACCTCTGCTTCAGGAGCATCGGAGAGCGAGCCATACACCGTTGCCGATGCAGTGGCTGTGTTGAAGGCGGGCGTTGCGCCGAAAGATTCGGTATATGTCAAAGGTATCGTACGCGATTCTACCGAATTTAACTACAGCTACGGCAACATCACTTACAACCTTGTCGACAACCTTGCCGATACCGATTCCCTCGTCGTGTTCCGCGGCAAGTCGTTTGACGGAGCAAAGTTTACATCGCCCGGCGAGCTTGCGATTGGTGCAACAGTCATCGTAAAAGGTGTGCTGATCGTTTACGGCACCACCTATGAGGTGGCGCAGGGTAGCCGGCTGGTCTCCAGTACGACAGGCATCAAGGCGGTGCCTAATGATGCTGTCCTCGACGCGAATGCCCCCATCTACAACCTCGCAGGGCAGAAAGTAGGCAAAGACTATAAGGGCATTGTGATTCAGCGTGGCAAGAAATACATCAAGAGATAGCACGCCAATGCTACTTTGAGCGATGGGGGTGTGCCAAAATGGAACAGGAGAATAAAAGAATGAGAGCCATCGCCTTGTGCACAAATGGAGCCGCATAGGCGGATGTTTATCCGGCAATGGGCTTTTATGCTGAGTGAAACGATTATTTCCTTATACTTTTATCCTTCTGTTCTGACATGCCCCCTACTGTTATTTCATGTCTGAAAGACCTGTCATTCTGCTTCTAAATGTCCAATTCTCTGCTTATAATTAAAGGTAATTTAACGTTTTGAAAAGTCGGAAAATTGTCTTGTTTTGTCATCAAAGCTGATTTTTTTTGTCGAAAAAATTGGAGTGGGTTTGCGATAGCTATGCTTTCGCCCTCCCTTAACGGCCTAATCGCAACGCGATCTCAATGCTCTCGCGATGCGATAACTATGCTTTCACGATGCGAAACCTATGCTATCGCAACGCCGGAAAAATCGGATTTTTGCACGAATCGAGATTTATTTTCGTAGCTTGCTGATTATCAGAGGTGTTAAAAAATGCCTTGATTTTTCGCGATTTTCGGCCAAAAATACAGCAACACGGCAAAAATCGGGCAAACCGGAGGCTGCTTGTTGAATTATTTCTGAATTATTTTATGCCAGAATATTTAGGTAAGAACCGGGGAATGGGGGAGAGAAAAATGGCTGTATATGAGGCTGACGAATTGTCGGCATTGCTGCGACAAAATGACGCTTCCGGTGAACGGGCATACGATTTGACTATTGTCGGAAGGAAAACAAAACAAAAAAATATAGAAGAAAGGAGTAAATCATGACATTCGATAAGTTTACGATTAAGGCACAAGAGGCCGTACAAGAGGCGGTGAACACCGCACAGCAAGCCCATCAGCAGGCCATCGAGCCGGTGCATCTGTTGCAGGGCGTTATACAGAAAGGTAAGGATGTGACCAACTTCGTGTTTCAGAAGTTGGGCGTGAATGCCTTGCAGATAGAGAATCTGGTGCAGCAGGAGTTGCGCCATCTGCCCCGTGTGGAGGGCGGACAGCCCTATTTCTCCAATGAGGCCAACCAAGTGCTGCAGCGTGCCATAGACATTGCGCAGAAGATGGGCGACGAGTTTGTGTCCGTGGAACCGATGCTGCTGGCGCTGTTGCAGGTCAATTCCACTGCCGGGCGCATACTGAAAGACGCCGGCTGCACGGAGAAAGAGATGCAGCAGGCCATTCTGGAGCTGCGGCAGGGGCAGAAGGTGCAGAGCCAGAGCGGCGACGAGAACTATCAGTCGTTGTCGAAATATGCCAAGAACTTGGTGGAGGATGCTCGCAAGGGCAAGCTCGACCCCGTAATCGGACGCGATGAGGAGATACGCCGCGTGCTGCAGATCCTGTCGCGCCGCACCAAGAACAACCCTATATTGATAGGTGAGCCGGGTACGGGTAAGACCGCCATCGTGGAGGGTCTGGCCGAGCGTATCGTGCGCGGCGACGTGCCCGAGAATCTGAAAGACAAGCAGCTCTACTCGCTCGACATGGGCGCGCTGGTGGCCGGAGCGAAGTATAAGGGCGAGTTTGAGGAGCGGTTGAAGAGCGTAATCAAGGAGGTGACCAATGCCGAGGGCAACATCATCCTCTTCATCGACGAGATACACACGCTCGTGGGCGCCGGGGGCGGTGAGGGGGCGATGGATGCCGCCAACATCCTGAAGCCGGCGTTGGCACGTGGCGAACTGCGTGCCATCGGTGCCACGACGCTCAACGAATACCAGAAATACTTTGAGAAAGATGCCGCTTTGGAACGTCGTTTCCAGACGGTGATGGTGGACGAGCCGGACGAGTTGGATGCTATCTCTATCCTCCGAGGGCTGAAAGAGCGCTACGAGAACCACCACAAGGTGCGTATTCAAGATGATGCCTGCATTGCTGCCGTGCAGCTTTCGGAGCGCTATATCTCCGACCGATTCCTCCCCGACAAGGCCATCGACCTGATGGACGAGGCAGCTGCCAAGCTGAGGATGGAGCGCGACTCCGTGCCCGAGGAGCTGGACGAGATTACGCGGCACCTCAAGCAATTGGAGATTGAGCGTGAGGCTATCAAGCGTGAGAACGATGAGGCGAAGATACAGCAGCTTGACAAGGACATCGCCGAACTGAAAGAACAGGAACGCCAGTACAGAGCGAAATGGGAAGCCGAGCGCGGACTGGTGAACAAGATTCAGCAGGACAAGCAGGAAATGGAGAGCCTGAAGTTTGAAGCCGACCGTGCCGAGCGCGAGGGTAACTACGAGCGAGTGGCGGAGATACGCTATGGCAAGCTCAAACAGCTGCAAGATGATATCGACAATATTCAGCTGCAGCTTAAGGCTACGCAGGGCGGAGCCGGCATGGTGCGCGAGGAGGTGACGGCCGATGACATTGCCGAAGTGGTGAGCCGATGGACGGGAATACCCGTGACCCGCATGATGCAGAGCGAGCGCGAGAAGTTGCTGCACTTGGAGCAGGAACTGCACAACCGTGTGATAGGACAGGACGAGGCTATACAGGCCGTGGCAGACGCCGTGCGCAGAAGTCGTGCGGGGTTGCAGGATCCGAAGAAGCCGATCGCCTCCTTCATCTTCCTCGGTACCACGGGTACGGGTAAGACCGAGCTGGCAAAGGCTTTGGCCGAGTATCTGTTCAACGATGAAAACATGATGACACGTATCGATATGAGTGAGTATCAGGAGAAATTCAGCGTGTCGAGGCTCATCGGCGCACCTCCGGGATATGTGGGTTACGACGAGGGCGGACAGCTCACGGAGGCCGTGAGACGCAAGCCCTACAGCGTGGTGCTGTTCGACGAGATAGAAAAGGCACATCCCGATGTGTTCAACATCCTGCTGCAAGTACTCGACGACGGCCGTCTGACCGATAACAAAGGGCGCACGGTAAACTTCAAGAACACCATTATCATCATGACATCTAACCTCGGCAGCCAATACATTCAGGAGCGTTTTGCCGACCTCAACGATTACAACCGTGAGGAAGTGATTGATGAAACGAAGACAAATGTGATGGAAATGCTGAAAAAGACCATTCGTCCGGAGTTCTTGAACCGTATCGACGACATTATCATGTTCTTACCGCTGACCAAGCAGGAAATTGCCAAAGTGGTGACATTGCAGATGGAGCATGTGCGCAAGATGCTCGAACCGCAGGGCTTCCACATCGAGTGGACACCTGCTGCCATCGACTGGCTGGCCGGCGTGGGCTATGATCCCGAGTTTGGTGCACGTCCTGTGAAGCGTGCCATTCAAGAGCATGTGCTCAACGATCTGAGCAAGAAACTCTTGGCAGAGGAGGTCATGCGCGAGCAGCCTATCATCGTGGATGCCAACGGGGTAGGGCTGGTGTTCAGGAACTAAGGATTCCTTTTTGCAGTCATTCATCGTTTTCGTGAAAATAAAAGAGGCCGCCCCGCCTCTTTTATTTATTTTTTTTATTTAACTTTGTCACGAAAACAATAACTGAAGATCTTGGCTATGAGCCTTACAAATTCTAAAACACTTCTGCCCATGGCCGTGCTGGCCGGCATGTGCGGAAAGGCAAAGGGGCAAGAGCCTGCCCGTCCCAACATCCTTTACATCATGTGCGACGACCATGCCATGCAGGCCATCAGTGCCTACGGCAGTCCTATCTCGCGTCTCGCGCCCACACCCAATATCGACCGTTTGGCGCAAAGGGGTATACTGTTTCAAGACTGCTTTGTGGAAAACTCGCTCTCAGCCCCAAGTCGTGCCTGTCTCATCACGGGCGAGTACAGCCATCAGAATGGGCAGCGGCAGCTCTTCGAGGGTATTGACACCACGCAGACCTTCTTCACAGAGCTGCTTCAGCAGTCCGGCTACCAGACGGGCATCGTGGGCAAGTGGCACCTGAGGTGCGAGCCCAAAGGTTTCGATGATTACCGCATACTGGACGATCAGGGCAAATACTACAACCCCACTTTCTGCCGGAAAGGCGAGTATGGACAGTACAAACAGGAGATGGGCTATGCCACCACGCTCATTACGCAGCACGCTATCGAGTTTCTCGATGCGCGCGACAAGTCGAAGCCTTTCTGCCTCTTGATGCATCACAAGGCGCCTCACCGCAGCTGGCTGCCCGACATATCCAAGCTCGGCCGCTATGACGACGTAGAGTTTCCCTTGCCCGAGACCTTTTGGGATGACTATGCTACCCGCGGGTCGGCAGCCCATACGCAGAAGATGCACATCGCCCGCGACATGGAGATGGTGCTCGACTTCAAGATGCCCGAGCTGCTCGACACATCCGATGTGGTGAGCGTAACCTCCTACACGGCGCTGATGGGCGAGCTGGGGCGTATGACTCCGGCACAGCGTATTGCGTGGGATAAGCACTACATCCCGCGTAATCGTAAGTTTGTGGAGCATCCCCTCACGGGCAAGGAGCTGGCCATGTGGAAGTATCAGAACTATATTCGCGATTACATGGCGGTCATATCTTCCGTAGACGAGAGTGTGGGCACACTACTCGATTATCTGGAGCGCAACGGTCTCGATAAGAATACCATCGTAGTCTATACCTCCGATCAGGGCTTTTACATGGGTGAGCACGGATGGTTCGACAAGCGTTTTATGTATGAAGAGTCTATGCATACGCCGCTCATCATCAGTTATCCCGGTCATGTGAAGGAAGGTTCCGTCTGCCGCCAGATGGTTCAGAATATCGACTTTGCTCCCACTTTCCTCTCTCTTGCCGGCGTAAAGCAACCCGCGCAGATGACGGGTCGCAGCCTGCAGCCCCTCTTCAGCGGGCAGGTGGTGCCCCAATGGCGCACGAGCATGTACTACCATTATTATGATTATCCCACGTATCATCTCGTGCGCAAGCATGACGGCGTGCGTACCGACCGCTATAAACTTATTCATTTTTATGGCAAGGGTGGCATGCGCGCCTGTGCGGAAAACAAGTATCAGCTGGTGCCCGGCACGAAAGAGAACAATGAGCTTATCTATCTGCAGGGTGCCGATTATTTCCAAGACGATCCCGATGTGGACTATTATGAACTGTATGATCTGCAGTCTGACCCCAACGAACTGAACAACATCTACGGCAAGAAAGGTACGGAGAGGGTGTTCAAGCAGCTTTTTAAGGAGCTGACCACCTATCGCAAGCGTCTGAAAGTGGATGAGTTCTAAGTGTCTTACGATATGAGATGAGCACCGTCTTCCCATTTTCCAAACCTCTTTATGTCATGTTGAAGCCTGTGGGTGCCTCGTGCAACCTCAGGTGCAAGTATTGTTACTATCTGGAAAAGGCCAATCTCTACAAGGACGCGCCCACCCGCGTGCTCTCGGAGGAGATGCTCGAACGCTTCACCAAAGAGTATATCGAGGCGCAGACCATGAACGAGGTGCTGTTCACTTGGCATGGCGGAGAGACCATGATGCGCCCGTTGTCGTTCTTCAAGAAGGCCGTGGAGTTGCAAAGGAAGTATGGCCGAGGTCGTCGCATCAGCAATGCCATACAGACCAACGGCACGCTGATTACGGATGAATGGTGCGAGTTTTTGCGCGAGAATCATTGGCTGGTGGGTGTGTCTATCGACGGCTTGCAGGAATTTCATGACGAATACCGCCGGACGGCATCCGGCAAACCCTCGTGGCAGCAGGTGATGCGGGGCATACGTATGCTCAAGAAGCACGGGGTGGAATGGAACGCTATGGCGGTGGTCAACGATTTCAATGCCGATTATCCGTTAGATTTTTACCATTTTTTTAAAGACAACGGCTGCAAGTATCTCCAGCTTTCCCCCATCGTGGAACGCATCGTGGAGCACGGCGACGGCCGGCGTTTGGCCTCGTTGCAGGATGCCGACGATGCCCCTTTGGCCGATTTCTCGGTATCGCCCGAGCAGTGGGGCAATTTTCTCTGCACCATTTTCGACGAGTGGGTGCGCCACGATGTGGGGCGAACATACGTCGAGATTTTCGATTGCACGCTGGCCAACTGGGTAGGCAAGGAACCGGGCATTTGTGTCTTTGCCAAGGAGTGCGGGCATGCCGGCGTGATGGAGTTTAATGGTGACGTATATTCCTGCGACCACTTTGTGTTTCCGGAATACCGGCTCGGCAATATCAACAGTCAGACTATGGTAGAGATGCTCTATGGCGAGCAGCAGCGTAAGTTCAGCCTGCTCAAGCATAAGTCGCTGCCGTTGCAGTGCCTGCAGTGCGAGTGGGAGTTTGCCTGCCATGGCGAGTGCCCCAAAAACCGCTTCATCACCGACCGGTACGGCAACCCGGGGCTCAACTATCTCTGCAAGGGTTATCACCGATATTTCGAGCATGTGGCACCCTACATGGACTTCATGAAGAGCGAATACCAGCATCAGCGCCCGCCGGCCAACGTGATGAAAGAGGTAGACAGAATCAAGCGCGCGAGCCTGCTGTAGGGTATAGGAGTCCTGTTTTTTTAACGCTTTTCTTGCTCATTTTGCCAGTTTTATAGTCCTTGCGTGTGCAAGTGACTGTTCTGCCTTTCGGCAGTTTATCTGCGATTCCATAATGGCAACAATCTTTTTATCAGTCGGGAATGCCGCAACGGAATTGCCTCCGCGGCTGTTTCTCCGGCACGTTCCGTTCTGACGGCGACGTACACCGAACGCCGCACGTGCATACACCGAACGGCGTACGCACATACGCCGAACGCCATACGTGCGTACGCCGAACGCTGTACGTCACCGTTTCCGTCTGATGACAAGACCGAATAGTTGCTTTAGTGCGGGCTTTCGGCCGTTAAATTAGATTAATTTCGCCCTCTTGAATTAAAATAATTATAAAATAATTATGTGGTTTATAAAAATATTATATATTTACAGCTGCAAAATTAAATTATTTAATTAAGCGCTCAAGTGGTAATTGTTGGCAACGACCACCTTTCTCACAACGGTTAAATCTGTTAAAAGACTATTTTTGGCTAACCTAAATATTTTTGGACATGAGACGTATTGAATTTCAAATCGGCTTCAGAAGAAAGTCTGTAATGACACTTCTTCTGTTAGGTCTGCTGGAATGCGGCTGTATTACTGCTCGTGCAGCGGATATAGGTACGGCTTTCGGTATTCAACAGCAGTCACAGAAAACGGTGACAGGCATTGTGCTGGACGAACACGGCGACCCCGTTATCGGTGCCAGCGTGGCTGTTCAGGGCTCTAAAAGCGGTGCGGTGACGGACATCGACGGCAAGTTCAGCATCGAAGTGGCGCCGGGTGCTGTGCTGACCGTTTCGTATGTAGGATATGAAACGCAGACGATGTCGGTGGCAAACAGGAACACGGTCAGGGTGGTGCTTGTTCCGGCGCAGCATCAACTCAACGAGGTGGTAGTGACGGCACTTGGCATCAGGCGCGAGAAGAAGGCGCTGGGCTATGCCATGCAGGAGGTGGATGCCGCTTCGCTCACCGAAAACAAGTCGGCAAGTGTAGCCAATATGTTGCAGGGAAAGGTTGCCGGCGTGCAGATTGCACAGTCGGGTACAGGCTTTGGTGGCTCTACACGTATCATCATGCGCGGCCTTAACTCGCTGAGCGGCAACAATCAGCCTCTTTGGGTGGTCGACGGCATGCCCATCAATGACGGCACGGCAGAGCAGCCGGATCAGTGGGGAGGCAGCGACTATGCCGGCGCAGCATCGGAAATCAATCCTGAGGATATTGAGAACATCTCTATCCTGAAAGGCGCTAATGCCGCTGCGCTCTATGGTTCGAGGGCACAGAACGGTGCCATCGTGATAACGACGAAGAAAGGTAAGCTGGGGCAGCCGCTGAGTTTCGAGTACAACGGCAATCTGAACATCTCCAATGTCTATTCGCCTTACGATTACCAGAACGTTTACGGGCAAGGTTCAGGCGGAACGTATGACGCAAGCCAGAAGATGAGTTGGGGCGACAAGATGGACGGCAGAACGGTGGACAACTGGCGCCAGACGATTTACGGCGACAGCCGCTATTCTTCTTATGCATTGACTCCCCAGAAAGACTATATCAAAGACTTCTACGAGACGGGTGTGGCATATTCCAACACGTTGACCGCCTCTGCCGGAGGGGAATACCTCTCGGGACGTTTGTCGTTTACGGATACCAGAGCTTACGATGTGGTGCCCAACTATAAGCAGAATCGCCAGTATTTCAATCTGAATACGGAGTTCAAGAACAAGCGGATAACCATCGGCGTGAAGCTGAACTATATGCGTGAGATTACCCGCAACCGGCCGGGACAGGGCGAATACGGTCTGATGATACAGCTGGTAAAGATGCCGAGAGGCATCCGGCTCTCCGATTTGAGAGACCCGCGCGGCACCGGCGCTTATGCCAACAACGCCGTTAACTGGTCTGGCCCCAGTGATAATTACGCCAACCCTTACGCGCTCACGGCATCCGAGAACGGGAGTGAGGCCGAACGTAATCGTATCATCGGGCAGTTGAGTGCCACTTATCAGTTTGCAGATTATCTCCGGCTTACAGGTCGCGTAGGCGTAGACCGCTATGAAGATCATATCAAAAATTGGCTCATGCTGCCCGATCCGACCTCCACGGCTTCGCAATACGTGAACAGCGTAGCCGAGAACAAGGAGTTTAATGCCGACTTGATTCTGTACTTTGACAAGACCTTCGGCGACTTCAGCCTGAACGCCAATGCCGGAACTTCCGTCATGAACATGAAATACGACGCACTGTTCGGTTCGTCAGGACTGTTTGCCTTGCCCAACGTGAGGAATCTGGCAAACGGACTTACGCAAACTCCGGGCGAAGGTTTTTATAAGAAAGAGATACAGTCGATGTTCTTCGCCGGAACGGTGGGTTACAAGAGTATGGCTTACCTTGACGTGACCGGCCGCAACGACTGGTCGTCCACGCTTCCCAAGAACAATCGTTCTTACTTCTATCCATCTGTCAGCGTTAGTGTCATTCTTTCGCAAATATTCAAGTTGCCCGAATGGATCACTTACTGGAAAGTGAGAAGTTCGTGGGCGAAAGTGGGTAACGACACCGATCCTTACAAGCTCGCCACCTATTATTATCTGTGGACGGCAGGCGACAAGAACGACACACAGGGAGACAGAGTGAACCCCGGAATCATCAAGGAATATCTGAGCAAGGTAAAGGCATTGGAAGATCTCAAGCCCGAATCGACCGTTTCTGCGGAAGTGGGTACGGAACTTCATCTGCTTAACAATCGCCTGACACTCGACTTTACGTATTATTCAACCACAACCAAGAACCAAATTCTCAGCGTGGACATGCCCGGTTCGTCCGGATACAACAGCAAGATGATTAACGCTGGAAAAATTAAAAGTCATGGTTATGAACTGATGATAGGCGGAACACCCATAAAGACAAAGGACTGGAACTGGGATATCAGCCTGAACTGGGGACTTAATCGCACCAGATGCGTATCGCTGGATGGTGACATCTCACGCTATACACTTGGCGAGACCAGAGCTGCAAAGGTCGTTGTTCAGTCGGGCGGAAAGTACGGAGACATTATCGGAAAGGCATATAAACGCGATGCCAACGGTAACATCATCGTCAATTCGTCCGGTCTTCCCGAAAGCGAAAGCGACCAAGTGCTGGGTAACATGATGCCCAATTGGACGGGTTCGATAAGCAATACGCTAAGATATAAAGACTTCGTGCTGTCTGCTTTGGTCGATATTCGTCAGGGGGGCGATTTCATTTCGCTAACCGACAACTACGCCTGCCAGCAAGGTACGTCTGCCAAAACATTGTACGGGCGTGCAAATGGTGAGCAAATTGTGGTAGATGGTGTAACGGAATCCGGAACAAAGAATACAATTGGCGTTGACGCGGAGAAATACTGGACCAATATTGCAGGGCCGGATGGCATCATGGAGCAGTTCGTATATAAGGGTACTTACGTGAAAATGCGCGAGCTGTCTCTCGGATATATCCTGCCACAGGCTTGGTTCAGAAACATGCCTATCAAGTATGTGAAAGTGTCGCTTGTAGGAAGAGACCTTTTCTACTTCTACAAGGCTGCGCCTATCAATCCCGAAGGAGCGTTCTCAAGAAACGATTACGCGCAGGCGTTCGAGCTTGGGGCAATGCCTCCCACGAGGAGCTACGGACTGACGGTTAATGTGAAATTCTAAAACAAGTAAGGATATGAAACGCAATATCATCAAGACAGTTGGAGCCATATTTGCGATATTCGAAATGCTTTCTGGCTGTACCGGAGACTACGACTCGATGAACAGAGACCCTATGGGCATCACATCGGGTGACTTGGGCTACATGATGCCCTACATACAGGAGCAGGGCGCCCGCCTCGACTCGTGGACATATCAGGTTGGAGACAATCTGCACACCAATCTGTATGCCCAGTATTTCGCCAATTCGGCAGCCTATTTCACTTCCGATAGCTATTCGTATAACAGTAAATGGGTAACGGACGGCTTTTGGAACTCGTATTATGTAGGTGTGTTGAAACAGGTAAAGACGGCAAAGACGATTGCTGATGTCGATTCTGCATACGCCAATATTTACCAAACAATGCGCATATTCACCGCACAATGTACGGCGCAGACTACCGATTTGTTCGGAGATATTCCTTATACAGAGGCGTCAACCGGCAGCAGTAGGTCGGCCTATGACAGCCAGCAGAGCATTTATACGGATATTTTCAAGGAACTGACCGAGGCTGTGGACTATCTCAACGCGCATTTGTCGGATGCCGGTATGATTACCTATAAGGACAATCAAGACCTTATTTTCAATGGCGATCTGTCCAAATGGGTAAAACTTGCCAATTCGCTGCGATTGCGTTATGCCCTGCGCCTTGTCTATATCGACCCCGCAACAGCGCAGAAAGAGGGTGAAGCAGCCCTGTCTGCAACAGGCGGTATGCTTGCGAGCAATGCTGATAATGCGGGTGTTTATGTTTCCGGAGCAGGTGTTAACGGCTGGCCGCTGTTCCAGATTTCAGGCTGGGGAGAGTTTTGCATGAGTAAAACGATGGAAAATATGTTGAAGCAAACCTCAACGGTGGTCGACCCGCGCATTACGCTTTGGTTCGGGCACACCACGGGTTCTACGGCCGCATCGCCTGTTTTCGCGGGTATTCCCAATGGTTTGAGCACAACGCAGCTCGCCACTTATCCTGATGCGAACCGCTCTTACGTATGGGGGCTGCAGACGTTGCCCGGATGGAACACGAGAGATGACAACACGACAACTTTTAATATAGCCAAGCGGCAGAAAGTGATGGACTATTCCGAAGTGTGCTTTCTCAAGGCGGAAGCTGCTCTAAGAGGCTGGTCGGGGGCAGGCAACGCGGAGACGGAATACCTCAATGGCATACAGGCTTCTTTCGACTTCGAGCGCGAAGGTGTGACAAGCACGCTGTACAGCACGTCCGACGATAACACGTACAAGACCACAGGAGCCGTGGCGTGGAGTTCGCAGACCACGACCGAGGGGCATTTAAAACAGATTATCACGCAGAAATGGCTCGCTCTTTATCCTAACGGCGTAGAGGCTTGGACAGAATTTCGCCGCACGGGCTACCCTGAACTCACACCGGTAGCCGTCAGTTTGGAGTCTGCCATCAATGCTGCAAATGGTGAATTTGTCAAGAAGTTGCGCTATGTGGACGACGAATTACGCGAGAATCCTAACTCAACAGCCACCACGTTGAACAATAATCAAGGCGACGGCATGGCTGTAAGGGTATGGTGGGATACAGGGCGGTATAAGTAAAGCCGGTGAGAGTAGGTAAGGCCATAAGTCGAATATTCAATTAACAAAACTCATAAATTCATAGCTATGTTTGGAATAGGAACACAAGAGATTCTGGTTATCGCATTGGTGATTCTGCTGCTTTTTGGCGGAAAGAAAATACCCGAACTCATGAAAGGATTAGGAAAAGGCGTGCACAACTTTAAGGAAGGCATGAAAGGAACGGACATCGAAGAACCGAAAGAAGACGACAAAGCGGGCAATGCCGACGTGTAGCTCTGAGATGAAAGAACATCAATCGCTATCTCAACAATGCCAACTCACTCTGCCAAAGACATGACCTTTTGGGAGCATCTCGATGCCTTGCGCACCTCGCTCATCCGAGCCGGGGCAGCTGTTTTGCTGTACGGTGTGGTGATATTCTGCTTTAAAGACCTGCTTTTCGACATTATTCTCGCCCCATCCCGTCCTGATTTTGTCACCTATCAACTGTTCGCACATACTGGCTCTTACCTGCCGATAGACGCAGCAAACGGACAATTCAGGGTACAATTGATAAGTGTCGGACTTGCTGAGCAGTTTCTCATTCATGTTCGTACTGCACTTTTTGCCGGCGCGGTTCTTGCTTCTCCCCTCGTGCTTTACTTCCTGTTCGGTTTCATTTCGCCGGCACTTCGGGAGGATGAGCGTCGGTATGCCTTTCGTGTCACATGTGTAGGCAGTGTCATGGCATTGTTGGGACTGGCATTTGGCTATTTTGTCGCCTTTCCGTTCACCTTTCTTTTCTTGGGAACTTACCAAGTAGCGCCCTATGTGCAGAATACCGTCACGCTGCAATCCTATATGGACGGCTTTCTGATGCTCAACGCCACCCTTGCCATTATCTTCGAAATTCCCTGCGTATGTTGGTTTCTCGGCAAGCTCGGGTTGCTCTCTCCCGCCATGATGCGTGCCTACCGTAAGTATGCCATTGTGGTTATCCTCATCATTGCGGCAATCATCACCCCCACCTCCGATGCCTTCACGCTTACTCTCGTGTCGCTTCCTATCTGGCTGTTATACGAGGTGAGTATTCTCATTGTAAGGCGGACGGGCAATTATCGTGCAGCATAAAAGTGCCCCGCACTTGACTTCACGGCGCCAATCGGTCAACTCATTTAACGAAATAAAAAACTAAACAGAATAATATGGTTAGCAGAAGAGACTTTCTCAAATATATGGCAGCGATGGGTTCCGCAGCCATTGTCGCTCCTTCGCTCCTTCGTGCGAAAAGGCTTGAAACGACTGCCCACGATGTGCTTACAGACATAGAGGGTGGCGAACTGATTGTGCCGAAAGCTGCCGGAATGCGGATAACGGGCACGTTTCTCGATGAGATCTCGCACGACATCCCGCACCAGAACTGGGGAAAGAAGGAGTGGGAACAAGATTTCAAACACATGAGGGCTATCGGTATCGATACCGTCATCGTCATCCGTTGCGGTTACCGCAAGTTCATCACCTATCCTTCGGCTTACCTGATGAAGAAGCACGGATGCTACATGCCTTCCGTAGACTTGATAGAGATGTTTCTCGGGCTGGCAGACAAATATGGCATGAAGTTCTACTTCGGGCTATACGACTCCGGACATTATTGGGATACGGGTGACATGACTTGGGAAATAGAGGACAATCGATATGTCATCGACGAGGTATGGAAACGCTATGGGCACCACAGAAGTTTCAAGGGCTGGTATATCAGTACGGAAATCAGCCGCAAGACCAAGGGCACTATTCCCACGTTTCATGCTCTGGGAAAGCAGTGTAAGGATGTTTCTGGCGGACTTCCCGTGTTTATTTCCCCGTGGATAGACGGCAAAAAGGCGGTGATGGGCGCACAGCTGGTGAAGGAGAATGCCGTGTCGGTGGCAGAGCACGAACGCGAATGGAACGAGATTTTCGACGGGATACACGATGTGGTGGACGCCTGCGCTTTTCAGGACGGACATATCGACTACGATGAGCTCGACGCTTTTTTCTCTGTCAACAAGAAATTGGCAGACCGTTATGGCATGAAGTGTTGGACAAATGCGGAGACGTTCGACCGCGACATGCCCATTCGTTTTCTCCCCATCAAATTCGATAAACTGCGCATGAAACTGGAAGCGGCAAAACGCTGCGGGTACGATAAGGCGATAACCTTTGAGTTTTCCCACTTCATGAGCCCGCAATCTGCCTACATACAGGCGCATCACCTTTATGACAGATATAAGGAATATTTCGGCTTGTGAATCGTCAGGTTTGGCGCCTCGGCCACTCGTCTCCCATCATGTCTGCGGGCGTTATGCCCCAAGAGGGCTTAACTAAAGCATCGCATGCACCGGATGGCGCACCGTTATCGTCCTGACGTCGACGTACACCGAACGTCGTATACACGTACACCGAACGTCGTATGTGCATACATCGAACGTCGTACGCACGTACACCGAGCGCCGTACGCTGCCGTCAGGGCGGGAGGTGCCGACAAAATGTGCCGGAAGAGACGGCAAGCGCCATCGGCCGGTGATGTCTTTTCACATTTCTGGCCTTAACAGGAAGCAATAATAAATTTAGGAATTTACTAACTCACAAGCAACGTTCAGACCCCCAACCCCCTAACTTAGGGGGCGCAGGAACTCATAAACTCACAAACTCCCATGACATCTTCAGCAAAACTCGGATACATCTTTTGTCTAACGATTGTCGCCGCCATAGGCGGACTTCTGTTCGGCTACGACGCGGCGGTAATTTCGGGAACCATCGATCAGGTTGCCGAGAAGTTCGGACTCGACACCATGCAGCAAGGCTGGTATGTGGGGTGTGCACTGATAGGCTCGATTATTGGTGTGGCGTTTGCCGGCTGGCTTACCGACCTTTTTGGCCGACGTCCCGTCATGTTCGTCTCTGCCGTTCTCTTCACTCTCTCGGCCATTGGCTGCGCCTACAGCCCCACATTCTCATTTCTCATCGCTGCAAGGCTGGGCGGCGGTGTAGGCATCGGCATCGTTTCTATCGTTGCGCCTATGTACATTTCGGAAATATCTGTCGCAGAATATCGTGGCAGGCTCGTCTCGCTCTATCAGCTGGCGGTGACCGTGGGCTTCCTTGCCGCTTATCTCGTCAACTATTGGCTGCTCAATGTCTCCCTGTCTGCTCATTTCTCATCCCCTGTCTTGCAGAACATTTTCGTAGATGAAGTGTGGCGCGGAATGCTCGGAATGGAGACAGTACCGGCAATTGCCTTTCTTGTGCTGCTGTTCCTTATTCCCGAGAGTCCACGTTGGCTCATCGTCAACAACAGGATGGCGGAGGCAAGGAAGGTGCTGAACGGTATCTTTGCCGACGAAGACGAGGTGAGGAAGATGATAAGTGAAGTGGAATCAACTGCTGAATCGGGTAAAAAGGCGGAGTGGGCGCTGCTGTTGCGTCCGGGCATCATGACCGCCGTCATCATCGGTGTGTGCATAGCCATCCTCGGGCAGCTTATGGGTGTCAACGCCGTGCTCTATTACGGTCCGTCCATCTTCAAGGATGCGGGAATCGGCGATCCGCTGTTCTATCAAGTGCTGGTAGGTATCGTCAACACCGTGACGACGATCATCGCCCTGTTCATCATTGATAAGGTGGGGCGTAAGAAGTTGATTTATTACGGTGTGTCGGGCATGATTCTGTCGCTTCTCGCCACATCGCTCTACTTCGGATTTGCTCACAGTATGCACATCCCAGTATATTTCATGGTTGTCTCGTTCCTGTTCTATGTCTTCTCGTGTGCCATCTCCATCAGTGCCGTCGTGTGGGTGTTGCTCTCCGAGATGTATCCCAATCGCGTGCGCGGCCTTGCCATGTCGATAGCTGGATTTGCCCTGTGGATAGGCACCTATCTTATCGGACAACTCACGCCGTGGATGCTCGAGAGCCTCACGCCTGCCGGCACATTCTTGTTCTTCGCGCTGATGTGCGTGCCCTATATGCTGATAATGTGGAAATGCGTGCCCGAGACAGCCGGCATGTCGCTCGAAGACATCGAAAAGTATTGGGAGCGGCGTAAATAACGCTTTGGGAGGTCTGCGTATATATGCCCGAAAATCATGAAGGTGTGTCAGAATAGAATAAGAGTATAAAAGAATAAAAGCTATCGCTTTATGCACAAATAGAACCATATAAACGGATGTTTATCCGGCATTTGGCTTTTATACTGAGCGAAGCAGTTATTCTTTTATACTCTTATTCTATTCTGACACACCCTCTTTTTACGGTTTGTATTATGCGAACCGAAAGAGATTATCGCTTGAGGTTCGGGTTCTTCTCTACTTCTGTACCGGGGTATGGCATGTAGTTCATGTCATCCGTCCACGTTCCCGTGACAGCGACACTCTCCGTTGCGGTATATCCCGTGGCCACTTCCAGCGGCGCATTGGTCTTCCGATACTCGAAGTTTTCTTTCAGTTTGTCCAGACGGAACTCATCGCTACGGCGCGTAACCATAGCCACCCAATAGCCTGCGATTTCCCAGCCATGCTCTTTCCAAGCTGCTGCTGCCAGTTGGGTAGCAGTCATAGCATCTATACTCACGCCATCGACGGTGTTTGCTTCAGAAGAATTTACGGCACGGGCTCTCACCTGCTTCAGGCATTGTTTGGCCAGAGAGAGGTCGCCTCCGCTTCTTGCTGCGCTCTCGGCATACCACAACAGTACTTCCGGATATCTGATTAGAGAATGCCGTGTGTCGGTGCACATGCCTGTATAAGGCGGTAAGGTATAATCATAGGGGGCGGCGATCTCTTTTCCGCTGTTATCCCTGTTGATGGTGAAAATGGAGAACATAGGATGACGTTCGGGCACAACGGCCGTACCGTCTGCATTCAGCGCCCACCAGTCGGTGAGTGTACCATCCTTCAAGCGTATCTGCGGATCATAGACGGCAGCTTTACGTGGGCCTTCGGGAAACTCTTTCCAGAACTTGATTTCGCCCCAAGCGTCACCCCATCCTCCCAAACTCTCGAAGAAGCAGCAGCTTGACAACTGTGAGTCGGTAGACCAGTTCTTTGTCGGCGAGAAGTTGATGCCCAGCACTGTCTCGGTGTTATAGTTGTTGCCGTAAGAGTACACATTCTTCCATTCGGAATTCATCGTGAGATTATAGGTGCCGGCACTCACGCCGTCGATAACTTCCTTAGCCTTGGCTGCCGCTTTCGCATAATATGTCTCGCCGAGGTTCAGGGGGTATCCGGCCATTGCCATGTAGACTGCGGCCAATGTAGATTTCACTGCCTGCCGGGTTACATAAACGTCCACGCCGAACAAGTGTCGGGGCTCCGAGCTGTAAGATGCGGGAAGATTCAGCGCGTCGCAGTCTTCGAGGTCTCTGAGGATGAGGTCGTAAACGCCTTTTACATCCGTCAGCTCTGTGGTTCCTCCGTCGTTCTCATTGTGCTCGTTGATGGGCAGCGCACCGAAAAGGCGCACCATGTAGAAGTAAGCGTATGCCCTCCAGAACTTGGCCTGCCCGATGGCGATGTTGATTTCATCCTGCGAGACGGGAGTTCTTGCCGCATTGTCGATAATGAGATTGGCGGCCTTGATGACGTTATAGTGTAGTTTCCATGCTGCCGTCACGCCCTTGTTATTGTCAGAAACCGAAAACTTGTCCATCTCCGCGCATGCCTGCTTATTCGACCCCGGATTCGCCGTGATGTCGTCTCCCTGCCATTGCGGATATTCGGGATTGGTATAGTTTTGCGTGTGGTTCACCTGCGTGTACAGTGCGTACAGACTCATGTCCAGCTCGGCCTGTGAGGAGAAATAGGTACTTGGTGTCAGTTGTCCTTTAGGGTCTTCATTGAGGAAATCGCTGCATGATGTTGTCATCACGGTTGTGGCAGCCAACAAACAACCATATAATATATTGAGTTTCATAAATAATAACGATTTAGAAGTTAAAACGAATGCCTAAGGTAAATGTTCTCGGATTGGGATAAGCACCCATGTCGATGCCGTTGTCATTGTCCACATTGTCGTTTGAGAATGCCACACCCACGGGGTCCATCCCTTTATAGCCGGTGATGGTAAAGAGATTCTGGACACTTAAGGAGAGGCGGATATCTGCAAAACGGGTAATTTTCTTCGATAGGTTATAGGCCACGCTGAGGTTCTCGCACCTTACATAATCGGCATCCTCTATCCACTTGCTCGAATTGCCGAGGTTATTGTTGCCCGTGGCGTTCAGTGCCGGCATCGTCTTGCCTATCTCGCTGAGGTAGTTGGCATCGGTCACGAATCTCGAAGCGCCTACCATCGAGTTCATGGCAAACCTCACAAGATTAAGCCTCTGTGCTCCGAAAGCACTGTTGAAGAATGCGTTGAACTCCCAGTTTTTATACGTAATCGTGTTGTTCCATCCCAGAGTGAAGTCAGGGTTGGCGCATCCCAATACCGTGCGGTCTTCATTTTGCGGCTGAGTTGTCACGTTGCCGTCTTTGTCGTAATAGCTGTCAAGGCCGTTGCTGTTCAGCCCTGCCCATCTGTAACCATAGAACGTACCGATGGCTTCGCCCTCTTTGATGATGGTTGCGGGCTCCACCGTGCCCGGTGATGGATTAGAACCGTAGATGACTGGATCTTCCGCCGTGAGCTTAGTCACCTTGTTTTTCAGGATGCTTCCGTTGAGCGTAGAAGTCCACGTGAGGTCGTTGGTCTGAATGATACGTGCTGTCATGCTGATGTCAAGACCTTTATTGGAAATCTCTCCGGCATTTACCCAATATTGCGTGCCGCCCAGATAGTCGGGCATTGATTTGTAGAGCAGGGCGTCGGTGGTCTTCTTGTTGAAGTAGTCTAAAGATAATTCCAGACGATTGTCGAAGAAGCCGAGATCCAAACCGAGGTCAAACTGCCTTGTCTTCTCCCATGTAAGGTTGGGAGTTGCGATGGTAGAAGCCCAATATCCCGTATAACTCGAAGACGTACCGAAATCATAAGACGTCGACGACATCATGCCCAGCGTGCTGTATTCGGGAATGCTGGAGTTACCGATGAGACCGTAACTGATGCGTACTTTCATATTGCTCAACCACTTAACGGGCTTCATGAACTCTTCGCGGCTGATGGTCCATGCTCCGGCGATTGACGGGAAATAACCCCATTTGTCTTTGGAGAAACGTGAGCTGCCGTCTGCACGGAAAGTTCCTGTGAGCATATATTTGTTGTCATAGCTGTACATCACGCGAGCAACGTAGCTCAGCATGCTCCATTTCTTGTAGCCGTTGGAGGCAGTGCGGATAGTGGCGTTGTTCACATCCCACCATCCCACGCTCTCGGCTTGGATGTTCGAGCCTCCGATGCCTATGTTGCGGGTGGTGCTTTGGCTGGCTTCAAACACGCCCGTTGCCGTGAGCGAATGTTTGTTCCACGTATCCATGAACGTGAGGTTATTGGAGGTCTGCAACATCGTACGTTGACTGTCATTGTTGCTCATACCGCTGCTGGGATATACCTTTGCCGTAGCAAAGCTGTAGCCCTTAGTGTCGTAGTAGTCCACTCCGTTTGTCGTGGTGAATGTAAGACACGGCAGAATATGGAACTTCAGGTCTATGCGCCCGTTCACGATGTCGTATCTGCGCTCTGCCTTGTTGGCCACCAGCATACCGTATGGGTTCGACTGGATAGAGTTGTAGGGATCTTGGTTATAGTTGCCATTCTTGTCCATCATCTCCATCGTGGGCGAATAGTTCAGCGCTATCCATAGCGGGTTGGTCTGCGCCATCGTGAAATCGCTGCCCCTGCGTTTGCCGTGGCTGTATTGGATGTCTGCAGTTGTCTCCAGCCAGTCGTATAATTTGGAGTGCACATTCACCTTAGCCTGATATTGCTGATATTTTGTGCCTATCACGACACCCTTGTTGTCGATGTAGTTGCCGCTGATATAATACTGTGAGTTGTCGTTGCCTTTAGAGAGAACCACCTTATAATTCTGCACGATACCTGTGCGGAGAATCTCATCCATCCAGTCGATACCCGGGTTGCTGCCGTCCAGATAGGCTGCCACCTCGCTGCGGTTAGAAATCTTTCCGCCATCGAGCAGGGCTTGGGCATATTCTTTCGTGCCCATCACCTTCGGTATGCGGTAGGCATTGCTCACGCCGAGGTTTGTGTCGAGGCTAACCTGTGTCTGTCCGGCCTTACCGGTCTTGGTCTGTACGAGCACTACGCCGTTGGCTCCGCGGCTACCATAAATAGCTGTCGAAGAGGCGTCCTTGAGGATCTGTATGCTCTCGATATCTTCCGTGTTGATACCATCCAAGCCACTTTCTCTCACAATGCCGTCTACCACATAGAGCGGGTCGTTGCTCCTGTTGATGGAGCCTATGCCACGGACACGAATCTTGACGCCTCCTCCGGGAATACCGCTCTGCATGACGTCTACACCCGACATACGTCCCTGCAGTGCTTCGCTGAGCCCCGTGATAGGCTGATCTTTAAACGCCTTATCGTTCATTACCGACACCGATCCTGCCAGATCGGCCTTGCGCACCGTACCGTAGCCGATGACGATCACTTCGTTGAGCGCTTGTGCGGCATCCGTTTGCAGCGTCACCTCCACGTTAGCCGCGGCCGAGACCTCGGCAGTGCGATATCCGATGTAGGATATTTGCAGTGTTGCACCTTGGGTTGCCCTGATGACAAAATTGCCATCGATGTCGCTCACCGCGCCGTTATCTTGTCCCGATACACGAATGGTTGCACCAATGACAGGGTCGCCCGTGGCATCCTTAACGTGCCCATTGACAGTGATTTGCTGTTGTGCAAAAGCACTCACAAAAAGAATCAACCCGCATATCAATGCGAGCATTCTCTGAGGCATTGTAATTTTTACTTGCTTCATCGTTTTGTTCTTTAAAGTTAACATAAAAATAATTAAATTATTAAAGCATGATACATGATTTAGTTGATATTGAAACTAAATTACACCGTCAAAAGATCATTTTATGATAGATTGAATTGTGCAATATAGGTTAGGGTCTTCTCGGTCTTCATTAGATATTGCCCATGCAATTATAGGTTATTAGTTTCTTACTCCGTAAGATGGGCTAAAATTAGATATTAAATTTCAATATCATGCTTTTTGTGTAGGAAATATTACAAATTTTCGCTTTTATTAAGTTAAAGTTCGTTGCGGTTCTTCGTTTTAAGGTTTTTTGCAGTATTGGCCTAAACGTTTTAGGAATATGAAAAAACACCTTGATGGTGGCTTCCGGAACATCAATCGGCTCTGCCATCAGGTAGAAGCGGCGGCGTACGTCGTTCGGTGTACGTGCGTACAGCGTTCGGTGTGCATGTGTACGTCGTTCGGTGTACGTGCGTACAACGGTCGGTGTACGCCCTCGTCAGGGTGGAAAACGATGATAAGGCGGGTATAAAGGAGGTGGCATAAAGATGCTTTCCGGCTGAAAAAGTGCAAAAACACCCGGAGCAGGTAGCAGCTTCATGATGCTTGGCGAAAATGTATGGAAGATATTTAGGACAATATTGATTTTTTTAGCTTATTGGGTAAAGAAATCGGCCAGCCTCACAATGACTATCTGATAAAATGTGTACCTTTGTTCACCGTTATCGAGGTCTTGAAACATAAGAAAAGGTAACGGGAAAAGGCGGAGCAAGAAGGAGACGTAGCCTTATTTTTTGCAATAAGAAGTTTTAGCCGACAACAATTTAGCATATTAACAATATCGTGAGCAATGGATGAGAAAGAGAAAGAGGCAGTAAAGCTGCCCGAGAACGCATTTCGTGAGTTGAAGGAGGGCGAGGAATATGAGCCGGTCATGAAGTCATCGCAAACTTACCCCGAGGTTACTGTATGGTCTGTGACGTGGGGAGTTCTGATGGCTGTCTTGTTTTCGGCCGCTGCTGCCTACCTCGGCCTGAAGGTAGGTCAGGTGTTTGAAGCTGCCATACCCATTGCCATCATCGCCGTGGGTGTCTCGTCGGCGACAAGAAGGAGCAAGGCTTTGGGCGAGAATGTCATCATTCAGAGCATCGGTGCTTGTTCGGGCGTCATCGTGGCAGGTGCCATCTTCACCCTGCCCGCTCTGTATATCATTCAGGCCAAGCATCCCGAGGTGGCGGTGAGCTTTGTCCAAGTGTTTCTCTCCTCCTTACTGGGCGGTATTCTCGGCATCCTGTTTCTCATCCCTTTCCGCAAGTTTTTCGTGAAAGACCAGCATGGCAAGTATCCTTTTCCGGAGGCCACAGCCACTACGCAGGTGCTCGTGTCGGGTGAGAAAGGCGGCTCACAGGCCAAACCCTTACTCATGGCGGGCATCGTTGGCGGGCTCTACGACTTCTCCGTAGCCACTTTCGGCACATGGGCAGAGGCATTCTCCACTCGTGCCATCCCCTTTGGCGCAGCCATGGCAGAGAAGGCCAAGCTCGTATTCAGTATCAATACCTCTGCCGCTGTCTTGGGATTGGGCTTCATCGTGGGTCTGAAATATGCCGCCATCATCTGTGTCGGCTCTGCCGTGGTATGGTTTGTTCTTGTACCGCTTCTTCCATTACTGGGCGACACCTTGCTGCAAACCCTCAACCCTACCTTTGATCTGGTTGCGCAGGGTAGTGCGGCTGACATGGCTCCCGAAACGATTTTCAAGATATTTGCACGCCACATCGGTATCGGCGGCATTGCTATGGCAGGACTTATCGGCATCGTGAAGCAATGGAGTATCATCAAGGGTGCCGTCGGGTTGGCTGGACGCGAGCTGCGGGGTAAGGGTAGCATTGACTGGGAGGTGCCCCGCACACAGCGCGACATCTCCATGAAGATCATCGTTGTGGGTGTCATTCTCGCCCTCATGGCTACCTTCATCTTCTTTTATGCGGGCGTGGTCGATTTTAATCTGACGTATGCCGTGGTCGGCATTCTGGTTATCGGCATCATCGCCTTCCTCTTCACCACCGTGGCAGCCAATGCCATCGCCATTGTGGGCACTAACCCTGTGTCGGGTATGACCCTCATGACCCTCATCCTTGCCAGTGTGGTCATGGTGGCTATCGGACTGAAAGGCTCTGCCGGCATGGTGGCAGCCCTTGTCATGGGCGGTGTTGTCTGTACCGCTCTCTCTACCGCGGGCGGATTCATCACCGACCTTAAGATTGGCTATTGGCTCGGCACTACACCTGCCAAGCAGGAGACGTGGAAGTTTCTTGGCATCCTCGTGAGTGCGGCTACTGTGGGCGGTGTGATGATTATTCTGAACAAGACCTACGGATTTGTGGGTGAGCATGCGCTTGTGGCACCACAGGCCAATGCGATGGCAGCAGTCATCGAGCCGTTGATGTCGGGCACGGGCGCCCCGTGGTATCTCTACGGAGCGGGTGCCTTGCTGGCGTTGGTGCTCAACTATTTCGGCATTCCTGCCCTTGCGTTTGCCCTCGGCATGTTCATCCCGATGCAGCTTAACGCACCGCTCCTTGTGGGTGGCGCCATCAACTGGTATGTTACCACCCGTAGCCAAAACGCAGCGACCGACAGTGCGCGTGGTGAGAAGGGTACGCTGCTTGCCAGCGGATTCATTGCCGGCGGTGCGCTGATGGGTGTGATGAGCGCATTGTTGAAGTTTGCCGGGGTGGACTGCGCCCTGCCTGCGAGCTGGACAGGAAGCGCTATGGCAGAGGTATGCTCGCTCGTTGTCTATGTTCTCCTGATTGTCTATTTCGTGAGAGCCACGAAGGCGAAATAGTCGCTTTGGGGGCGGGTTAAAATGGAATGAGGGTGTACCAGAATAAAAGTCAATGCACAAATAGAATCACATAAACGGATGTTTATCGGCTAATTTACTTTACTCTTGAACCTCCTTTTAAATTCGTCTTTCGGCATCTTGTACTTCAGATATTGGATGACGTTGTTCCGATAGAATTTCTCCATAAAGACTAAATCTGTGTCCTTGCCATTGAACCATATCGGTTCACTCACACCGACGGCTTTCAGCACGGGTACGGGGTTATCCATTGTTCCATACTCGGGATTGTTCATATCGTCACGATTGACTGTCAGATAAAGCACTTTGTTTCCATAGCTTCCCTTAACATTTTGGAATGAGATAATATTCATATATTTCTTATACTCTACACAATAAAAAATGCGGTAATCCGCACTCGGATTATTAAAATATTGTTTGGAGTCAGAAGTAATTTTGAATGTTTCCCCTAAAGGAAATCGTTCTATATCAACATTATGTAAGAAAAGATTTGAATCGAAATCTGGCATTGAGACTTTAATCTCAATGCCGTTTTTCATATATTTTAAATAATATACTGAAGCGTCATCATTATATTTATTTTTATAAAATAATGCATCCTCAATCTTCGGTATTATTGGTACTATAACCAAGGAGCCTATTAAACTCCCAATGAACACCCAAGGAAAAATTCCTATATATTTCGTTGCTTTCATTTCCTACAAAGTATTTGAAACAA
>CAUTTP010000029.1:0-28677 GCA_963541305.1 uncultured Prevotella sp. | reverse complement strand
GCACTGCGATTAGGCCGTTATCGCAATGCGAAACCTATGCTATCGCAACCCTATCTCCAAATTTTCGACCTCCCGCGACCCGAATCTTGCCGAGCCACCTCTATTTTTCGCTCTAGAATGAACGAAAATCCGTACAGAAAAACTGTAATGAATTCTTGACAAAGTTTGGGAGAGAGAGGAGTGGGGAGAGAGGAGAGAGAAATGTCTTGCGGATGTTTAGGCAAAACAACTTCCGGAGTGTGTCTCTCCCCCTTCCTCTCTCCCCTCTCCCACCAAAATGTTCTCCTCCCTTCCCCAAATAGGAAGCGAAAGGATGAAGCACCCTTTATTCGTCGCGCGTCGTTGTTTTCATCCGTCGCCCACTCATGATTTCCGATATTCCTTTACGAGCATTGAAATTGACCTTCCTTGCGGTAAAGTCGGGTGTATTAAAAGAGTAAAAGCTCCCATCATAGTATTTCCATGGATTCTTTTGCGGCAGAAGGAAAGGTTTGCCCATCGTTCCGTCGCTGTTCACATAGGCCAGATAGAGCGTGGTGTAATAGCCGTTGCCACGACGAGAGGTAAAGACTATCCAGCGACTATTGGCACTCCAGTTGTGGTAGCTGTCCGTATTCGCACTGTTCACCTCATCCAAAGGACGTGCCTCGCCTGTTTGCAGGTTCAGCAGCCACTGGTCTGCTTCTTTGTGCCAAATAGGAAAACAGCCATAGTCGGTCATGGTGAAAAGCAGGTATTTGCCGTCGTAGGAAGGCCGGGGATGGTTGGCACTCTTGCCCAATGCACGGGCATTGAAGAGGGTGTCGGGCTGTCCGATGATCTTACCCGACTGCGGATCGAACGCTACCTTACAGATGTTATACTGTATTTTCTTGTAATTGGCAGGAATATCCCATGCCTGCGACGACACGAAATAGAGCGTCTTGCCATCGGGCGAGAACACGGGATAATTCTCATAATGGTCTTCAGTCATCACCTCCTTGTTGAGTATGATCTCGCGGGATGCCGGATTATAAATCAAAACATCCGATGCCTGATCGAATACCTCAACGCGTTCGGAGCGTATGGAGTGGAAACTCTGATGCGTGGTATTGGTGGAATAGGCCACAAACTTACCCGACGGATGCCAATAGGGATAGACCATCGAGCCTTGAATCGTCTCATTACGTGCCTGTAGCAGTTCAAACTCACCGTTCTGTTGAATCAGCGTGGCACCATGCTCACCACGCACGTGAAAGGTGAACTGGTCGGGATCGGTACGGTTACTGGTGTGGCAATTCAGACAAGCTCCCGGCACCGCCGTGTTCTCCAAGATGGCATACTCATCGAAGTTGGACAGATTGCGCTGATAAAGTCCAAGTTTTCCATATACTTCATAACCCGGAGCGATGCGGCGATAGGTCAGCCCCCACTCGCCAAGTGCGTCGGCAGAGACTGTCACCTTGAAGTCTCGATATTGCGTCCACTGCCCTCCGTGCTTCACACACACGGTGAACGACAGTTCGCCACCGCTGTTCTGCCGTGTCAACTTATGCCACTCGTCCACATCAAAGTCGGCATATTCGCCCTGCACATGCAGCATGCCGCCTTTCGAACCCGTCACCACGACATCCACAGCCTCACACTCCCCCACCACATTGAAGTTGAGCGGAGCTATCTCGGCGGGTATTGTCACACCCGCATAATCAGGATAAATCCGTGGCAGCATATCCACCTTCGTCACACGATCAGGTCGGTCGGCACAGCCCCATAAGAGCAAAAGCGCCAAGATAAAGATGGGGAAAAGATGTGCTTGTTTCGTCATTGCTTCTTCATTAGTCATTCATCTCAAAACGGCGTGCACCGCCCGAGAAGATTAGTAAATCTCCTTCATTTTCTCCTTAGCTTTTTTCTCGCCCGAGGTCATCAGCAAATAGTACCACGCGTTGTGGCTCAGGGGCGGCTGATGAAGCGCGGGCGACTGCCTGTCGGCCATGTAGGTCTGGAAGAAATTGGTTGTCGTCATCACGTTTTGCCGATCTGCGGAGTAAGGCATTCCCTTGAGCGTTCCGTGCTGCTGCACCCATATACCCACGAGCACCTGCTGCACGGCGTATGGGATATGGTCATACTGCACATACTGCCCCAGCGGATAATACTGCATGAAACGTTCGAGATTACGCTGCAACAGCTCGTAGGCAATGAGATATTCGTATGCCATCTTGTTGTCGTAACGCTTCTGCTCCACAAAGAGCATGCCCAACATCTGATCCATTTCGCGGTCGCTGAACAGGTAATCGGTGTGCTGTATGCGCAACTTTCGCAGGCGACCGTACTCGCTGTCGGCCGCTATGGCGGCATCGTCTGTCACAAAGCGCATCTGACTGTCAGCCCATCGGCGATAAAACAGCGACTTCTGCAACATGCGCAGATACTTCGCCGCCACCCTGCGGTGGCCGTTGATGAGATTGCATTGGGCAATGCGGCGCATCAGCCGACCGCTCTTTCGATGGTTGGGGATGGCCTCCTGTGCTTCGAAGGCATAGCGTTCGGCATCATTGATCATACCCAATTGATAGAAGATTTCGCTCGTGGGAACGGGCGATGTCATATCGCGCGTAAAAGCGGGGAACAGTCCTTCCGCCCCGTTCTGATAGAACTCGAACAGGCGATCGCACAGCTGTCCGTTCATGGCCAGTGCAAAATTGACGCACGATACACTGAGCGGAGTGGTTGCAGGTGTCTTGTACGCCTTGTCGATAATCTTGTTCCACTGGTGGCTGCGCACCAAATAGTCGTACTCGATCATCTCATAGGTCACGGGATTGAAGCTGTATCGGATGAAAAGCGCGCCAAACACCGCGAGCGCCACAGCCTGCATCCATACGAACCATGCCTTTGTTGTGGGCTTTTGCAGCCTGTATGCAACTATCGGCAACAGCGCAAACGCACCCATCACCACCCATTGCATCCACGGGATGACACCGGGATAGCGGAAATAATTGATGCCGCCAAACAGCCGATAATAGGGATATTGCAAGAAACCGCCGCACAAATAGACCAGCAGGACAATATAAACCAATGCCAAAATGGATATGATGAAATCTCTTGAGCGATGACATTGTGCCTCGTAACCGATGACAAAAGCCGACAAGACCCACACCACGGCACCGAAAAGCCAATAGCACAAAGGAAGGACGAGGGCAAGGAACGCCGACTTCACCCATGCCTTGCCGCCATACTGAGACACTGCACAATAGGCTATCATCAGCACCTCGACGGCCAACAACGACACGGCGAAGGAGAGCAGCACGTTCTCATTGCCCATGTATGCCCATAGCACGATGGCGGGCAAGAACGTGAGCGGATACCATGCACCGTCGGCGCCCACCCGGCGGAAGACCTCTGCCATGAGCCGTTGCAGCAAGAAGAAGACAAGCCCGAGGAGCACCGCTCCTACCTGATAAAGATAATAGAACTGGGTGAGAAACTCGCCCACATAGTCGCTCAGGCCACCCGGCAGGGCGATGCGGTCGAGAAAATAGGCTGCATCGAACAAGAACAGCTGGTACTGCTCCTGATAACTCAATGCGGCAACATAAAGTAGCGACCAGAAAAGCGTTACACAGAGCGCAAAAAGTACGGAGAAAAGGACTTTCCAATAACGGGCAAAGAATTTCATTGGCTGGCGGACTTGGTCAGGTTGGGGATTAGAAACTTTGCGATGGTCTGCCCTTTCATTCGGTCAATAATCGTCCGGGTAACTTCCCGCATCGACGCATCGGCAGAGTCGTAACGCGATTTCAGCGCACTCAATTGCACCTCCCCGAGGCTGTCTTGGCATGCCTGCATATATTGCCTGAAGCAGATGCCACGCGCAATCATTGCGTCCTTCCACCGTTGCATCTGCTCATTCTGCGGCGTACCCGCTACCGTGCTGTTGCGTCCGATATGCACTTTGATAACGCCCGGCTCGGTGATGACCAGCATTTCCTGCGCCAACTGCCGCTCCTGAATGGGCAACCGAACAATGCTGACACGCTCGGTGTCGCCCTCAAACGTAAAGCGCCCCTCGTGGATATAGGTGGAATCGACATTGCCCCGATTGGCATTTTCCATCGGAACGAGATACACCTTTTGTCCTTCTCGCACGTTACCGTCGGCCGTGCCTTCGATTCTGTAGGCCGGCTGTTGCTGCCCGCAGCCCACGAGCATCAACAACAGACAGAGATATAACAAATATTTCATGAAAGAATGATTCTGTTCAGCAAACAAAGTTATCATCTTTTTGCAAAATATCCGCCATTATCATTCAGAAATATTGCTGTCCGCTAAAATCTGAAAGGGAAAAAGACAGCCTCTCCCGATAGTGTTTACAGTCTCTTTCTGTGCATTTTACCGCCGCTTCTCGCGCTGATGGCAGCGTACAGCGTTCGGTGTACATGCGTACGACGTTCGATGTACGCACGTACGGCGTTCGATGTATGCACGTACGACGTTCGATGTACGCACGTATGGCGTTCGGTGTATGCACGTACGGCGTTCGGTATACGCCGGCGACGGAATGGGAACGGCGTACCGTTTGATACATACGATGCTTAGACAAGCCCCTTCGGGGCAAAAATGCTCATAGGCATGATGCATAGAGGGGTGCCTCAAGGCATCACTTTCACAACATGTTTGGTTCCATTGGCAGCATAAAATTCCATTATCACAGGCCTGTTATGGGTATGTGACGTCTCGATTTTTATGTCTGTCTGAAGTGCTATGTCCTTACTTTCTAAACATGCCCCATCAATCGAATACATCTTTATCTTTATCAAAGGCAATGAGGATTGGGCTTCCAGCCATCCGTTATTCAGACTTATGACCTTCACGACAACTTGCTCCTGAGAAACGTAAGATGGTGTCGTTATCTTTTCTATGTCTGTGGCAACAAGCCTTTCCGTCGCCTTCTCTGCGTATCTCTTTCCTAACTCTATATAGCCCTCGCGCGTGAAGTGCAACTTGTTGTCAGAGATATAGGGCAGATCCAGCGCTTTCACTTTGTAGCAATTCGGGATGTAATAGGCATTACCCTCTGTGACGATGGCATCCTGATTGGCGATGGCACCGTTTCCGGCAGTCGGCTCTCCGAATATAAGAGGTACGTCGGCTGCATTCAGCGACAAGTCTTTGAGCATATCCTTATATATCTTTTTCACCTCCGATGGCCAAAAAGCCTTCCATCCGTCTGCTTCGCCTTGATGCATGAGAATGCCTTTGATAGTGCCATACTGCTGGGCGATCTTGGCCATGTCTATAATCCGTTGATAGGGATTTCCGGCATACGCATATTGGGCTTTCTTCCGGGCATTGGCATCCGGGGCAGGATTTGTCTGTGTACCGTCCATGAATGCGGCATATTGGTCTTTATCGAACAAACGGATTCCTGCACTGGCTACAGCCACATGAACAAATCCGAACTTCTTACCGGGATTTTTGGCAAGCATTTCCTCACCAAACGATTTAACCCAGCCAAATGCCGTTTGATACCGTTTGGACTTGCGGCAATTGGGCTCCGAGACCGATTCCCATTCTCCGAGATGGGAGTCATTGATTCCTGTGGCATCCTCATTTTCATAGTTGTCGTATGCAATGAGGTTTTTCAGGTTAGGGTTGGGCACCTTGTCTTCGTCCAGCGGACGGGCAGCGAAGCCCTCGGCATTAGATTGTCCGAAGACGATATAAATATAGAAGTTCTCCTTTTGAATCTGCGTGATTGGATCCCAATCATCAAATTCCGCGGCTTTGGCGGGTGAAAGTCCTGTCAGCAAAATTGTCGACAGGAGCACCATACATCGTTTACAGCTTGTCATCATCATAGTTATATGTATTAGTAATTCATTTGTCCACTTCTCATATTATATGCAGGAACTCTCTTTAAGGTTGCAGTGTGCATCTGAAGTTCCTGACTATTGGGTCCGACCATAATCATGAAGTCACCGGGTTCCACACGGTAGTCCATGTCATTGGTCCAGAAACCAAGCTCACGGGCATCCACCTCAATCTCCACTCTCACTGTTTTTCCACGTGGAATACTGACCTTCTTAAATCCTTTCAGTTCCTTTTCGGGGCGTACCATCGTGGCGACGAGATCGGAAACATAGAGTTGCACCACTTCTTCACCATCATAATTGCCCGCATTGGTCACATCAACCGACACGTTCAATTTACCATTGTCATCGAACGTGTCGGGGCAGAAGAAGTTGTCGTATTTGTAGTGCGTATAGCTCAATCCATAGCCAAAGGGATAAAGATTCTCGTTTCTGAGATCTATATGGCGCACTGTAGATGCCGTCTCCATGTTGCCGGGACGCCCGGAACGCTTGTAATTGTAGTAGTTGGGAATCTGCCCTTCGGCCTGCGGGAACGATGTCGTAAGTTTGGCAGATGGATTGTAATCTCCGACAAGAACATCTGCAATGGCATTGCCGGCCTGTGTGCCGAGGAACCAAGTTTCGAGAATTGCATCGGAAGCAGCAGCTACATCGGAAAGCACCATAGGCCGTCCGTTCATAAGAACTGTAACCATAGGTTTACCCACCGTCTTGAGGGTGTCGAGCAATTCTTGCTGAACACCGGGGAGATCGAGATATGCCCGACTGCGAGATTCACCACTCATCAGTGCCTTCTCGCCCACAACGGCAATGACGATATCGCTTTTCTCTGCAGCCTTTACAGCCTCGACAAACTCCCTCCTGCCTTTTTCGAGAAAGTCACATCCCCGTACATACATGATTTCCGCATCGTCGCCCAACTTATTTTTCAATCCCCGATATACGGTAACAACATCCTCTGCCTGCCCCCGGGCTTTCCACGACCCCATCACTTCGGCCTGATTATCGGCCAAAGGACCTATCAATGCAATCTTCCTGATGGTCTTGGAAAGAGGGAGTATCTTGTTATCATTCTTCAGTAATACTATAGATTTCAACGCGGCTTCCTTAGCTATAGCCATCTGCCGGGCATTCTTCGTCTCCTTTTTTTCACGTTTCTCGTCGAAGAATCGGTACGGATTATCGAACAATCCAAGCCGGTATTTGACGGAGAGAACACGCTTTACGGCTGTGTCTATCGTCTTCATCGACACGCTTCCTTCCTCAACTGCTTTGGCCAGATAAGCATTATAGAGACCGTCCGTCATATCCATGTCGAGGCCGGCATTCAATGCAAGCGCTGCTGCCTCACGTTCGTCTTTGACCACTGCCTGCGTCTTCAACTGCACAACACCATTCCAATCGCTGACCACAAACCCCTTGAAGTGCCATTGGTCACGCAAAAGAGCTGTGAGCAGCCACTTGTTCCCCGTGGCAGGGATGCCGTTGATGTCGTTGAACGAGGCCATAAAAGTCTGGACTCCGGCATCTACACAAGCCTTGAAAGGAGGCAGATAGACCTCTGCCAAAGTGGCGTTGGACATGTCTACCGGTGCATAGTCGCGCCCGGCTTGGGGTGCCCCATAGGCGGCAAAGTGCTTGGCGCAGGCAATCAGAGCGTCCGGCTGCCACAGATTCCACTGAAACCCTTTGACACGCGCCTCTGCTATCTTACTGCCCAAATAGGTGTCTTCACCGGCACCTTCCACAATGCGCCCCCATCGTGGATCGCGTGCAACGTCGACCATTGGGGCAAACGTCCACTGGATACCGCATGCCGAAGCCTCTATGGCAGCCGCTTTCGCCGTGCGGTACATAAGGTCTAAATCCCATGAACAGGACTCTGCCAAAGGAGTCGGGTATATTGTTTTGAATCCATGTATCACGTCGAAGGCAAAGAGAATGGGTATTTTAAGACGTGATTTCTGCATGTTCCTCTCCTGTATTTTCCTCAGATTGGCAACTCCCTCTATATTGAGGATAGAGCCTATCATACCGTTTTCCAGTAGCGAATCGGAAAGCATACCACTCTTTGGCCCCGTCAACAGTTCGCGTCCCACGTATTGTGAGAGCTGCCCTAATTTCTCTTGCAAAGTCATTTTAGCCATCAAGTCGGCTATAAACTCATCTTCGGATAGCTTTTCGCCATTATATCGAATTGAAGATTGTGCTGCGAATGATCTCTCGCTACTATAGCCGGAGGCCGAAATCACCAACATGGAACTCAAGAGAACCACGCACAACATTCTTCCTTTGAATAGATACCTTTTTTTCATCTCATCATACTTGTAATAGCTATACACATTATATCCTTTACCTGCTTATTATTTCTACGGTAGCAGACTTAAGCCCGATACCTTCGGCCGTAAGCTTAATGGGCGAAGGGAACTTCCCAGACCGGACAACGACGAGGCACCGACCAAAGAACGCTTTTCTATTATCAGCATGAAAACGCTCTAAAGAAGTCTGGCTTCCATTATCAACACCGGCAATTGCAGCCTCCCCATCCAACGAGAAGAACACTTGATTATCGGCAAAAGGACAGAGATTTCCATCCTTGTCAACGATTTCTACACTGACGAAAGCCAGACTCTTGCCGTCGGCCGTAATGGCAGTCTTGTCGGGAATCAGGCGGATATGGTCTGGCGCACCGGCCGTACGGATGGTTTGATCCTTAATGATCTTGCCATCCTTGCGCGACACTGCACGCACTTCTCCACGCTCGAACCTGAGTCTCCACATGACATGATACTGATGTTCACCCTTCCTTCTGATACCTTGCGAAACACCGTTGAGATACAATTCCACCTCGTCGGCATTGTTATAATAGCACCAGAGATCTATGGTTTGCCCCTCTATCCAGTTCCAGTGGGGAAACAGATGCAATACATTTTTGGTTGTCCACTCACTCTGATACATATAGTAGATGTCCTTGGGGAATCCCGCAAGGTCGATGATACCGAAGTAACTGCTCCGTGCAGGGAAATCGAAAGGGGTGGGTTCGCCTATATAGTCCCAACCCGTCCAGACGAACTGCCCTGAACAAAAGGGCGTATGCTTCACCACATCCCATGTAGTTTCATGCACCGCGCCCCACGACGTTTGCATATTATCGTAGGCCGAACACATGAATGTAGGGTCAGTGTACGGACGAATTTTGCCCGGAGCGATATATAGAGAGTCACTTGGCATCATGTAATGGGAACGTGTCTGCAAGGCCGATACGCTTTCGGTGAGCAGAAAAGGCTTATTGGGAAAATCATGAGGAACGTCCTTGATGTTTTGAAGATGATAGTTGAAACCTATGATATCAAGTGCACCACTCTTAAAAAGAAAGTTCTTAGGCGACACTTCATTGCATCCAGCCGTAATCGGGCGCGACTTGTCCAGCTGTTTCACGATACCGACCAACTCTTTCGTCAGCAATGTATTTTCATGTCCTCCACCTTCCTGCGAGAGGAGCGATGCGTCTCTTTTCTTATTCAATTCGATATTAACTTGATCGAGCGGGAGCTTTTCATGGCGGTTTCCGTTCCACTGCTCCAGCACCTCATTGCCGACGCTCCACATGATGATAGAGGGATGATTGCGGTCGCGAAGCACCATGTCGGTCAAGTCGCGCTTGTGCCACTCCGCAAAGTGAGTGCTGTAGTCAAACTGCGTTTTGCCCTTGAGCCAGCTGTCGAACGCCTCGTCCATGACGAGGAATCCCATGCTGTCGCACATGTTCAGCAGTTCGGGCGCCGGCGGATTATGCGAGCATCGTATGGCATTGGCACCCATTTCCTTCAACATGACGAGCTGACGGTGCAAGGCATCCTCGCTGACTGCTACTCCCAGACAGCCCAAGTCGCCATGCATGCAGACACCGTTGATTTTCATCTTAATACCATTCAGCGAAAAGCCGGACTGTGCATCAAAGTTGAAATAGCGAATACCTACAGGAAGTTCCTGACTGTCTATCACCCTATCTCCGGCAAAAATCTCTACTTTCAACCGATAAAGATAGGGATTGTCCACCGACCACAGCAATGGCCTTTGCACAACAAGACACTGGTGGGCATCTGATTTTCCCACTTTGGCCACAATGCTGCCCTTGCCTTTTGAGACCGTTTTCCCTGCAGCATTATAGATGAAATAGCGTATGCCAATGGGCGAGGAAACAGCACGATGATTTTGTATATCGACATTGATGCCTATCCATGCGGCATTCTTTTGCACTTTGGTATCAACATTTACCCCCCATTGTGCAATGTGAATGTCGTTTTCCTTAACCAGATAGACATGTCTGTATATGCCGCATCCACTATACCAGCGACAGTTGGGTTGCTTGCTGTTGTCCACACAAACGGTCAGGATGTTTTCTCCCCTCTTGTTCAGAAACGGTGTGAGGTCGTAGCGAAAGCTGATGAATCCGTAAGGCCTGATACCCAGAAGATGCCCGTTGATATATACGGATGAATTCATGAACACGCCATCAAAGTCGATGTAATAGCGTGTTGTTTCGTCCGTATCGCCAATGATAAAGTGCTTGCGATACCATCCTATGCCACCCGGCAATGCGCCACCCACAGAGCCCGAGGGATTCTTCACGTGGAAATCGCCCTCTATCGCCCAGTCGTGAGGCAGATCAAGCGTGCGCCACGAGGAATCGTCAAATGATAATGAAACAGGCTGACCGACAGACTTACCGAGGCAGAACTTCCAGTCGGAATCAAACAGGATACGCTCTGAAGCTATTGCTCCAAAGGGGAGAGTAATCAATGTAAGGGACAGCGTGACGCGTTTGGCCAAATGCATCATTGAAAGAATATTTGATAAGTTGATGTCCAAGATTAAATGTATATGTTTTCTCATTGTTTCGTTCTTCTATTTAACTGTTGACCACTCATCATTTATGCCTTATTTTCCCTATAATAAAAACTGTGAATAATATTGACAAACACCCTCTGGAGAATTGCGTGTAGCAAAATTGAAAAACTTTTGTCCGAAATACGCGAAAATCAGAGGGGTTTACGTAAGTTGTTTTCTATCAGCGGCTTATGCGCCTAAAACCGAAATTCGGCTCAAAATTCGCTTTTTCAGCGTTGCGATAGCATAGGTTTCGCATTGCGAAAGCACCGTTATCGCGATGCGAGAACATTGAGATCGCGATGCGATTAGGCCGTTATCGCGATGCGAAACCTATGCTATCGCAAAGCCATCGCAAAGTTTTAGGGCACCCATCGCCCGAATCTTGCCAAATCAACCCGATTTTTCGCTCTAGAATGAACGAAAATCCATACAAAAAAACTGTAATGAATTCTTGACACTCCCACCCCTTTCTTACAGAAGAGAGCAGGCAAAAAAGAACCAAATAAACGAGCGAAACAATGAGAAAACATATACGTTTAATTTAAGTATTTACTTAATATTACCTTCCGATAAAACTAAATGAAATGACAAGTCTGCCATGGCGAGAGGCCTATCTGATAACCAGCTTTCTGCCATTGACAATATAAATGCCCGGCTTGAGCCGCTCCGGATGGTATCCTTCGGTCATCTTCATTCCATTGAGATTATAGATATTATTGTCTAAATTCTTCCTGTCGGCTGATACGTTGCCGATAGAAGTGGATGCCCCTTGAGGCTTGACTTTCACTTGGGTCAGGTTGTATTTGGTACCGGTAACACACAAACCGTACGTTCTCAGAATTTCAGCAGCCTCGGCATTCACGACAAAGCTGTACACGCTGTCCTCTTTGTTTTGTTCCAGTTTAATGATATTGCCATACTCAGAAGCATCCGACGGAATTTTGGGACGGTCGCTCTGCCCCTCTATCTTTCTGTTTTGGCGCAGATAGCACTTGGCATTTGCTGCCACATCGCGCATACGAAACTGCAACGTGTCTCCGGCATTGATATTGGCAAACTCCTTCGAGCTGATCAGCACTTCGCCCCACTTGACGGTCTTGTCTCCTTCCCAAGCTATGCCGTTATGCTTTTCCAAACTGGCGGCAAACAGTGTCAGGCCTGTCCCGTAGACGACACACCCGTTGGCCTTCAGCTCATTGAGCATATCATCATCCTCTATTCTGAACGGCGTCTTGGCATCGCCGTCCGCAATGCTCAGCTGCCATGCAGCGATAGACTTGCCGCTGCCGTTCCTCAAATCGAGGTAAGGGTACTTATCCGAACCGCTTTTCTTGAGATCGAAGATGATGCGGTCGCCCACCGCTGCATTGGCAAAAAGACCGGCAGGCAACGTGACGCGACTACCTGATGCAGCATTGTCGCCGGTGTAGGCTTCCGAGCCATGCCATAGGGGGATGCCTGTGCGCTTGAACGAGCGCACCCAGTCGATATCCATGTTGTAGCTATGCGGCACTAACGACTTGTCGGCCGCATAGGCAGGATCGTCTTCGGGGTAACCTACACCCATATCGCCGGAACTGTTGCTTGCACCTACTTGCCCTGTAATGGCGATATCCCATGTAGCATTCTCGTAACCGCTCCTAATGCTATTACTCATAAACTTATTGTACCTGTTGCCATAATCACGGCTACGCCACACCGAACGGATACGTCCATCAATTAAAAAACTTACTACTGCATGATTAGTAGGGTCATCAATGTCCGGCTCCACCTGAACACCGTAGATATGATAATCCTCCTCCGGATTAAAGTCGATGGCCGAAATTCGGTCGGATTCAGCATTGAGGTTATATCTCACGCTACCCGTATTATTATCGTTACCATGAATGGACTGGTTGATCTTGAAAGGGACAGTCGGGTCTTTCTCCTTGTTCCATTTCACGAAAAACTCCAGCAAGTCTATCTCGAACATGCTTGCTCCTAAACGGTGACGGAGCCACAGCGCCATCCATACCCCTATCTGGTAAGGAACTTTGGCTCTGATCTCGATACGTGAGAAGAGCGGATAGTATTTGGGATCATAGCCATTGTAGTTCTGGGAGTCGTGACTTGAAAGCGCTCCCGACCACCACCCATACTTATCAGAGGCATACATGGGTGTAGGAGGGTTGTTATCGCGGGTTGCCGTGATACGCGCCACACGACCATCACCGTCATTCACAAAGGTTATCTGCTCAGGTCTGTAAGTCTGCGCCATGCGCTGGTTCTGGTTGTTTTGGCCGTATTGCGCATTCTTAGTGTAATTGTCGCCATAGACCCCCCAGTACTGGTAGTTGACCTTTCGGCCATTAAACTCATCTCCGTCGTAATAACTCCATCCGATAGGCTGTTCCGCTTCGGGAATAGTCTGTGCTTGCATCAGACTTGGGCTGGCAAGCAGGATAATAATGATTGCGTAAATCTTCTTCATAATTCTTTTTAGTTTCTAATTTGGATATGATAACCTGAGATATCATCACGGCTCGACAATGATGCCTTTCTTATTAAGGAAATCGTATGTGAGCTTGGTACCGGCCTTCCATGTGTAGTTCTTGTTAGGTTCGCCTTCCCCCAGCTTGCGGAATGCCAGCTCACCCGTCTCCGGATTTACGGCCAGCTCACGTTTCCACTCTGAGAATTTCGGACTCAGACTGCTGAACTTCGAAATCTTGGCATAAGTCCTGACTCTTCCGTCAGCAGGAAGCGTTGCAGTAACGGTCTTGCCATTCTCGTCGGTCGAGAACGTAAAGTATGAACTTCCGGCATAACCATAAATAGTGGCTTTCTGTATGTAAACCATACGTAGACTGAGATCCACGAATATCATATAAATACCATCTTCGGGAATAATGGCCTTACCATCTCTCACAGTATAGCCGCCATTATCTTTGAGCTCAACGAACTCATTGCCGCCGAAACATTTCTCCGTGGCGAATCTCACCCCCGTTCCGCCCCTGAAATAATTAACATAAAACCAACGATAATCCTCGCTATAAGAGCGGTCGAATGTTTCTACCAGAGGTGAGCCCCAATTCATATCGCCAAAATCATCGCCGGTGAGATATAAGGCTGTAGCCGATTCGGGTACATTAGTTTCCGACATCGCGTAGTCGTAGGTGGCAGTGCCGTTCATGAAATCCAACCGGATAGGGATATTCCGAGCTACAGGCACGCTCTCCTGTTCTTCGGCATTTACACCGCGATATTCAATATTGTTCTTATAGATGTTGAACTCCATTGAATTCCATTCACGATCATTGTATTTGGACACGGCAAACATCTTGAGATTGCCCTGACTGGTTGTGGTAGCTACAAACTTGTCGTCTTGCAGCACAAAGCGCTGTTCGTCACCATTGAAACATTCACCCATACCGTACACTTCCGGAGTTTCAAAGGAGATAAGTTTTCGCGGCAGGTCTACATACACCAGATAGTATCCAGACTGAGTTACGGTAGCTTTGCCTTGTGCATTTAGAGTAAAATTAACATTATTATTTTGCGATGCAAAGCTGCTGTCGCCAGTCTGACTGCCAGACCATTCTATGCCCTTGCCTGCCGTGAAATATTGAATAGTCCAAAATGCTCCATTGCCTGTAACTCCTACGGGTATCATCCTGACACTGTTGGAATTCCAACCACCGAAGTTTTCGCCACCCATATAGAGTTCCTCTGCATATCCCTGAGCTTCGGGTTCGATAATTTCATCACCATCTATCTTGGCCGTGAAGTTCTCGGAGAGCACACTATACTGCATGTTGACAATATAGTTTCCCTTATGCTTCAGCTTCAAGCTGACTTTAGAATCATTGGTAAGAGCAGAATATTCATTTGTTAAGACGTTGGTTCTGATGTTGGCACCAACACCTGTGTAGACAGAAGGAATAGTGTCTGTCTGGGTCTCACTGTACCTTACCAGTACGGGTTCGCCATTGCCATAAGTGAACATGTATTCCGTAGGGAGCAGCAGCTGTTCGCCATCACCGCTCTTCCATGTTACGACATGCGTGAGGTTATCGTAGCTCACATTATCCAATCCTATCTCTTTCGTTCCCTGTTCGGTGATTTCAAGTTCAGACTTCAACTTGAAGTTCAAAGGAATGACATTGACCTCGTCGAGCTGTGTGTTGACAACTATTTTATAGAGGCCTTCGACAGGTACGGTGATGCCATCCCCGCCTTGTGAAAGGCCATAGACTTTAAGGTTGGAGGACAAAGCCGAGACTTCACCCTTGCTACCGAGAGATACGGGCTGTCCATCGTTGCCCACATAGGAAATTTTGAAGTTGCCTGTAGTCTTCAGCCATACATTGAGGCTGTAGAGTACGCCATCCTTGATGTTAGCAAGTTGTCCTTTGGGTACTTCC
Source organism: uncultured Prevotella sp. (assembly GCA_963541305.1). Classification (GTDB taxonomy): domain Bacteria; phylum Bacteroidota; class Bacteroidia; order Bacteroidales; family Bacteroidaceae; genus Prevotella. The sequence goes on along the minus strand of CAUTTP010000029.1, from coordinate 13,523 downwards.
GCAGAAAATTCGCTCGCAGAACCCGATATATAAACACCTTCAGCAACATTTATTTGTTCATCGAACGAGATATTATTATCTATACAACTATCCATTGTGAACAACAGAATACCCATGAAAATGATATTAAGCCTACGTTTCATAATTGTTGTCTTATAGTTAAATATATGCTACCAGCCCGGATTTTGTTCCCAAGTGCTGAGTTTGAGCAATTCGCTTTGAGGTATGGGATACCAATACATCTTGGGCTGGAAAGTGCGTTGCTCAACGGTATATGGATCATAACGATATGTATCGGTAGCATCTTTCGTGATATTAACACCCCTTAGTTCTGTTCCCAGCGTTGAAGACGCTATCTTCCAACGACGCACATCCCATGCCCTATGCTCTTCAAAGGCAAGTTCGACACGTCTTTCCTGCCTGATTTTCTCTCGCATCTGCTCTTGTGTCAAGCCACTGGGGAGGTCTGGCTGGTCTGCACGCGACCTTATGGTGTTGACGTATTCGGCAATGTCCGGATTGCCCGGATCACACTCGTTAAGGGCTTCGGCATAGTTCAGATATATCTCTGCCAGACGGAAGATAGGCCATGTGTGCCCGAGAGCGCCTCCTCCCGTCAGAATGTTAACAGACTCATTGGCGTACTTCTTGAGATAGTACCCTGTCTTAGTTGCATTGGTAGTGTATGCTCCATCCTTACCACCCGTCCAACATTCCACAGTGCTCTGCTTCCACTGGCTACCGTTGACAATGATTGTGGCATTTAAACGAGCATCCCTATTCTTGTAGGGATTGGCAGCTTGGGTAGCATTAGCCCAACTGAAAGCTGTTCCGTCATTCATTTCGTAGGCATCCACAAGATTCTGCGAGGGATTGGTTCCACCCTTTCCACCATAGCTAATAGGAAAGTTATAGCTTTCGAAAGAAGAGTTAGCCGTATATCTTTTCATAAAGATAAACTCTGTACTCTGGAAGTTATTGATAAACAAGTCGGTGTAGAAAGGATTCAGCGAGTACTGTCCTAAGTCTATAACAGCCTTTGCCGCTGCTGCTGCCATTTCCCACTGCGACTTATCTGAGGGTAAACTTGCCTCGTCGGTATTTTTCCAATCCTGATAGAGCGGACTTGCCGCATATAGCAGCAGACGGCTCTTTAGAGCGAGGGCAGCACCTTTGGTGGCATGCCCTAAAGCGGTGTTGTCACGCCACGGAGAAAGTTCCAGCACATTTGCAGCCTTATCGCATTCGGTGGAAATGAAATTGACACATTCCTCCATGCTGGGGCGCTCGGTATTACCATAGTCGCCATTGATAGACAAGGACGTGGTAACGATTGGTACAGGCCCATACCGCTTAAGTAGCTCGAAGTGGAAATACGCCCTGAGAAATTGTGCCTCAGCCTTCCAAATCCTGATGTCTTTTAGTCGGTTCTGATACTCAGTCTGCTTACTGGGATCATTCTTATACGTGTCCAAATTCACATGGTCGGCATTTTCCATAAACTCGTTAGCCATACGGATACCATTATACAGCCTGTTCCACATATCATCGGGGTTGTACACGGCATTCCACGAACCGGTATTGAACTTCTGAACATCGGAAGTTTCCAGCGCCTGCTCGGCATCATCGGTAGAAGCGTCGAACATTCCACCACCCCCCAAACGGTTGAGACCATCCGGAATAATGGTATAGACGCTCACGAGATACTTGCTGGTACGCTCGTAAGAGCTAAAGGTCATATTCTTATCGATGTAGGAATCGGTTTCTCTATCCAAATAGTCGCTACACGAACAGAATACGGTACCCGTACATGAGTATACTCCAAGTAAGATATTGAATATTAACGTCTTTCGCATATCGGTATTCCTTTTCTTAGTTTAAAATGTGACTTTCAATCCAACATTGCAAGTTCTGGTTATAGGATAATTGGTAAGTGAGTTCATTTCAGGATCACCAAGTCCACCCATGTGTGATATCGTAAAGAGGTTAGTTGCATTGACGTACACATAGATATTGTCAAGCTTAACAGCATTTACAACTGATTGTGGAAGCGAGTATCCCAGCTGTACGTTGCGCAGGCGCAGATAGCTTCCATTCCGCCTCCAATATGTAGAACTACGATAGTTGTTGTCGAATAAAGTTGTTGACAGTCTTGGATAGCTGGCATTGGGATTTTCCGGTGTCCAGCTATCGAGTGCCAATGGAGATGCCGTGCCATTACTTTTAAAAGAATAGACACTCGCCCCACTGATGTATATATCTCTATTGGCTACACCTTGTACAAGAACAGATAGGTCTATACCCTTCCATCGGAACCCGACGTTGAAAGCATAATTCCATTCCGGAATAGAGGAATAACCCGTTGGATACACATCGTTATCATCGATTACATTATCGTTGTTCTGGTCTATATATTTGATATCTCCGGGAGCAACCTTGCCATACTGGGGGATGGCAAGACCCTCTTTTAGATTTCCATTGGTATCAAAGTCCGATTCCTGATATAAACGGTCTGCAATGAGGACGATAGGTCGCCACACCGAATTGCCACGATGGTAGAGATAATCGTAAGCTTTCAGATCTTCGCCCATTTCCTTAACCTTATTGCGAGCATACCATGTGGCACCCTGAACAAAATAATTGAAGTTGTTACCCACTTTGCCATCGTAGCGCAGCGTCAGTTCGAATCCATGATTGTCGACCTGACCGACATTCATATAGGGAAGTACGTCCCCATAAGAAGCACCAATAAATCCCGGAACAGAGGAATATGGCTGAACTAAAATGTCTTTCTGAATCTCACTGAAGATGTCGAAGCCAACGGTAAGGTTCCTCCATAGCTTTGCATCCAAGCCAACATTGAGGATATTCTTACGTTCCCAACTTACATCAGAATTAGCCAATGTCACTTCCTTGAACCCGCTTGTGGTTGTAGAGCCAACACCGAAGAGATAGCTTCCACTACTGCTGTAGGTGGCATCAAAGATAAATCGTGCATTAGTCTGATTGTTACCCACCTGCCCATAAGATGCTCTCAGTTTGAGAAAGTCGAGCCATAATATCTTCTTTAGAAAACTCTCGTTGGAAACTACCCAACCTATTGAAACTGCTGGGAAGAAACCATATCTATGTTTGGGAGCAAAGTTGTCTGTTCCCATATAGGATGCCGAGAACTCGGCAATATATGTTTTATTATAATGATAGGTAAATCTTCCGGCATAGTTCAAGTATTTTGTATCATTGCGGACAGCATATACTTTGTACAGGTCAGAGATAAAGAAAGCGGATGCATCGATACCATGACGACCAAAGGTATTGCTGTAGTCAATCTGCGCCTTGAAGTTGACACGGCTGAAGTCCGTTCTAAAACCTTCAGTGGCAGTCAGTGGAGCCTCGGCACCATAGACAGTGTATCGATAACCGCCGGTAGTCGTGGGATCAGCGGTAAGAGCGTACCGTGCATAGTCCCGTGTTTTCGAAGAAGTGTCTGCCATGTAGTTATTATAACCCACACCTACAGACAAGCCAAGCCCTTTAACAAGACTACTAAAATCGTATCTCAGATTAAAGATGATCTGCAATGCTCGGGAGTTCTCCTTGTACAAACCGCGATTGGTGATATTACCAACCGGATTGGTGAAAGTACTGTTGCCGCCAAATGTACCGTTTGGATTATAGACTGGGAATGCATTGGGCGGAGTAGACCATATGGAACCAATAAGTCCGGCTGCACTGCTATCGCCACCGGGAGCAGACAGATCGCCCACACTGACTCCGGAGTAGAGAGATGCCAACAGGTTTCTGGTTATGTTGACATCAAGGTTAGCACGAAAATTAAACCTTGCAAAATAGGCATTGGAACTCTCCTTGCGCTTGCTGTCCGTACCCTTATATAAGCCATTGTTTTCCATAAGTCCGGCCATCACATAATATCTGACAATATCTGTTCCACCTCTGAATGCCATTTCTGCAAAGGTAAGGGAAGCCGTTTTTTTTAGTATCTCCTTTTTCCAGTTTACATTGGGATAGAGATAAGGTTCTGAGCCATTTTGATAAGCGGAAAGTTCTTCCGCGCTGTATCTAGGTGCAAGTCCGTCATTGATTCTGGCCTGATTGTAAAGACGTGCATAGTCATATGCATCCAGCGGGTCATCCATAGCCGTGGCTCCTTGCAACCCAGTTTGGATTCTGACAGAGATACATGGTGCAGACACTCTACCTTTCTTTGTCGTTACCAGCAGTACGCCATTGGCTCCTCTACCTCCATAGACAGCCAGTGCAGCTGCATCTTTCAACAAGGAAATAGATTCGATTTCCTCTGCCGACAAGTAATCCAATGACGCCTCGAAACCGTCAACAATGACCAACATTTTCTGCCCACTGACAAAGGAACTTAGTCCTCGTAAATACATATTCTGCAAATAGAAGTCATAACCGGGTTCACCACTCGACTGTATGGAGGTGAGACCCGGAAGGATACCTGCCAATGTATTGCCGACTGATGGTGCAGACACCTTCATCAACTCATCATTGTGTACCGTTGATATGGCAGACGACACCTTCCATGCGTCTTGCTTCCCATAGCCTATTTCAACCTTCGTCGTGTCTTGTGTTTGGGCCATACCAACAGTTGGCAACATGCAATGTGCCATACATTCCAATATCAACCATTTATATTTTATAGTCATAGGTTCTCTGTATTAAAATTCAATATAAGCATGACTACCACCCCGGGTTTTGAATGAGATAACCCTTGTTCACCTCGTCCTGCATAATGGGATGAAGATATGAGCGACGGCTCCATGAACGCTGCTCAAACACGTATGGCTCGTAGTGGATATTGGTAGTGCTACCGTCGATAGAATTGATTTTAAGGCCATACATCTTGCCTTGCATCACACCCTCCTCCTCTGCGATGAGCCATCGGCGAATATCCCAAAAGCGATGATCCTCGAACGCAAACTCTACACCACGCTCATTCCGCAACTTTTCTCTGAAGTCTACCTTATTCAAGGTTGCAGGAAAGGCGGGCATGCCTGAACGTGCACGAACCTTAGCCACAGCATCAAAGGCTTCAGAAGGTGGTGCATCGTAATATTCGTTCAGAGCTTCGGCATAATTCAAGTACAATTCTGCAACTCTAAATACAATCCAATCTACATTGGCCGTATTTAGAGGAGGAGTTACTTTCATTGTACGGGGCACCCACTTATGGAGCAGATGACGTGTTTTATCGGTCACAGAACTCTGTGCACCGTTTGGCAGGAAATTGATAACACCTACCTCGTCACTCCATTTAGAGCCATGATAGGCGATGGTTTGGGCAAAACGCGGATCAAGCGTGTTATAGATATCCATGAGGTTGTCACCACCGGCTTCCTGCCAATCGGCTTTAGTACCATCTTTCTTCTCATAGAATTTGACAAAGTTGAACGTAGCATACAAACCACCATCACCCCATGCCTTATTCATCGCCCAAGTCGGGAGATCTGCAACCATTGGACGTGCACTGACCTTGAAGTTGCGATACTTCTTGTTGGCAAGGATGATTTCCTTGTTGTCCGGAGTTGTCCAGACATATTCATAGTTGGTTTCCGGTGTACCATCTGTATATAGGCCGTATTGCCCCGATGCATCAACTGCATCAATGGCCTCTTTGGCTGCATCGGCAGCCTTCTTCCAACGTTCCTTATCATAATTGCCGTAACCTATCAAGTCCTCATGTCCAGGAAATGGAAGGTATGGCGTATCGTTGTTGAACAAAGGGCTGGCTGCATAAAGCAAAACCCTTGACTTCAAAGCCAAGGCAGCTATGCGAGTTGCACGCCCTTTCTTATTCGCATCTGTATAATAGTCTGGTAGCAGATTTGCTGCACGGTCACAGTCTATGAGAATAGAATCTATACATTCTGCAAAAGAATTTCTGGGATGCTCGGAGAAATCGCTTGCAGACATTCTAAAATGTATGATGGGTAGCCCCCCATATCTATAGACACCCTCCCAAAACACAAGGGCTCTCATGAAATAGGCCTCACCCTCGGTACGCTTGTTAAAGTCGGGATCTCCTTGATCAAAAGGAACTTCGTGTATGCGTTCCAAAATGATATTGCACTTACGAAGCGTCTCCCAACGAAGGTCGTGTCTGCAATCCTCATCCCAACTGGCACTGTTGTTATTATGATTGTCTGTGTTCCATGCCGAATTACCACGCGCCCAGTCGGCCACATCCTCTCCTTCATCGCATGCAGAACCAAGAGTAGACGAAGACAGGAGACGGCGGTCGGTGTTGGTACTGCTCATGCAAAATCCTAATGGCATGCCTTCAGAGTAGACACCGGTAAGGTATCTTTCGGTCAAAGCCCTGTCTGCAAAGACTTTTGTTTCGTCAAGCTCCACGGTAGGCGGCGCCTCCAAATAGTCCCCACATCCGCCAAGCAGAGTCGAGACCAAAGCAAAGGATACATATATTGTCGTTTTCATAACCGTTTAGAAATTTATATTAAGTCCTATATTATAGATTTTCTGCAAAGGATAGCTGTTGATTTCAACATTTCCGGCTCTGGATGGAGCCTCGGGATCCAAGTCGATAACATCAGTCCATGTGATAAGATTTGAACCGCTGACATAGAGGCGAATACTCTGTACGCCAAGAGGCTTGACCATTTTTCTGCTGAATGTATATCCTATCTCCACATTTTTCAGACGCAAATAGCTTGCATCCCGAATCCAGAAATCAGAGTCTCTATAATTGTTGTCCGTATCTTTGTTAGGACTCAATGACAGACGCGGGAAGCTAATAGTCTCTCCGGCGTCATAACGTTCCTGTGTCCAACGCTCCTTAATCAGCTCTTTGGCACTCTCATGACCGTTGATGAATGGCCACAAAGAACGTCCGAAGTATTTGATAGAGACATTGTCTGCACCTTGAAACAACGCAGAAAGGTCAAAACCTTTCCAGCTGAATCCGAAAGAGAAACCATAAATGATTTCCGGAGTAGGAGAATATCCGATAGGAACTTCATCGTACTCATCGATGACACCATCCTTGTTGACATCGACATACCGAATATCACCGGGCTGCAGTTTGTTACCGTTCCAAGAGCTGACGGGGCGATCCAATGCGTTGATTTCCTCCCATGAGTTGTAGAACCCATCGAACAACAACCCATAAAACTGGTTAAGCCGCCTTCCCGTCTCCATCTGATAAGCATACTTCTTCTTGATTTCGTCTTTGTACAGCACTTTGTTTCTTGCAAAAGAGTAGTTGAATCGTGCCCAGTAGTTGAAATCACGGATGTTATTTCTATAGTTCACATCTATTTCCCATCCCTTGTTCTCCATTTCTCCCATGTTGTATGCAGGGAGATTAGCTCCGATGATCATAGGCTGGGTATTTCGGTTGGCGAGAATGTTGTTTCTTCTTTCCTTAAAGATTTCTATCGTCGTTGTCAGATGGTTTTTAAAGAAATTCATTTCAAATGCCAAGTTCATCTTCTTGGCTTTCTCCCATGTCAGGTCGGGATTACCAATCTTGTTCTCGATAATTTCCAAAGAGCTGTAGGGAGACGAGGCGTCACCAAAATTATATCGGTTGATGGCCTTATCCTCTGCATCACCGTATGAAGATGGCAAATACAGAAAGCGATCGCCGCCGATTTTGTCATTACCAACGATGCCATAGGATGCCTTAATCTTCAAAAACACCAGAATATCGTTCTTGGGGAAGAATGGCTCCTCCGTAACGACCCATCCGGCGGAGAATGCAGGAAAGAAGCCGAAACGCTTGCCTTTGGCAAAATTTTCAGTTCCGTTGTAACCCATATTGAACTCAGCAAGGTAACGTGAGGCATAATCGTAGGTTACGCGCCCGACAAGCCCTTGATAGGCATTGGGCACATAATACTGGAGCGAAGGAGAATAATACTTGCTCTGGTTGTAGAGTATCATGGCAGTGCCTGAGTGTTGCCCAAATGTCCGGGCATAGTTGATGCCGGCCTCCATGTACACCTTGCGATTTTTTCCGTAGCTTGAACTGGCGCTCCAAACATTCTCTTCTCCTGTTGGAATGTAGAGAATATTGTCTGCATTGTCAGGGTCACGCACTGCTGTGTAAGACGGCAAGCTCTTGCGAAAGGATTTGCGACTATAATAATAGCTGTCGTAAGAGATACTCCCGTGCACGGAAAGGCCTTTCAAAAGCGCCCTTGAAAGGTCGTAGTCCAAGCGTAAGGTGGTGTTGACATTGTTCTTGCTGTCATTATCGTAGCCATTGCTCCTAAGTGTCGACCATGGATTGGTCGTTCCCATAACCCCATCCAGCCGGATGATTTTTCCATCGATAATGCCGGGAGAGGCCATGGGATTGGCGTACGACACGTCTTTCCATACATTGGTGTTACCGGCACCGGGAGTCCTGACATTCTCGATTTGGGTGGCTAATTGTACGGTAGCCTTGAAATCATCTGTAATCTTGAAATCGAGGTTTGAACGAAAATTATACCGGGCATCATGCGCATTGACATCATGATCCTTGTCTATCTTGGTATTCTGATACATACCCTGCTGGGCGAAGTAGCCGACAGAAATGAAGTATTTCACCCGATCGGTACCGCCGGAAACATTGAAATTATGTTGTGTGCGCAATGTTGTCTTACGCAGGAAGTCGTCCGTCCAGTTCATGTCAGGATGAAAAATAGGGTCGGTACCATCGCGATACAGCCTGATATCTTCATCCGAAAACTTAGGCTCATACGTGCTTCCCGAAATGTAGGCGTCGTTTTTCATCGCCTCATTATATAATGTGGCATAGTCGGCACTGTTCAGGTAATGGGGCAAGGCAGTAGGTTGCTGAATGGCAAAATTGCCCGAATAGCTGATTTTCGGCTTACCCACCTCGCCTTTCTTGGTGGTAATCAGGATAACGCCGTTAGCACCGCGCACACCATAGATAGCCGTTGCAGAGGCATCTTTCAGAATATTGATGGTTTCTATTTCGTTGGCATCGATACCGTTGTAGTTTTCTCGTTCCACGCCGTCTACCATCACCAGCGGTGCTGTATTGCCGGTGAATGTGCTCACGCCACGAATGAGCAATGTTGACTCGTCTTCGCCCGGTGCGCCACTTCTCTGCATGGCAATAAGTCCGGGCATACGCCCTACAAGCATATTGCTGACGTTTGCCTGTGGTGTCTGCACCAAATCCTTTGTGCTGAGCGACACGATGGAGGCCGTGAGGCTGGCTTTCTTCTGCGTGCCGTAGCCTACTACAACCACTTCGTCAAGACTTTTGGAAAAGTCCTCGCTCAAGGTTAGGTTAATTTGGCTACGCCCTTTTACAGGAACTGTCATCGTCTTATAGCCAATATACGAAACCGACAGCGTGGCATTTTCCGGCACATCCAGACTATACTGCCCCTCAATGTTGGAGATAGTTCCTATTGCGGTATTACCGCCATCTTTCAGAAGCACTGTAGCCCCGACAATGGGTTCGCCGTTTTGGTCGACGATGGTACCCCTCACATTGTGTTTTCTCCCTGTCTCGGTACCCCTTTCCTGACTATTTGACGATGCAGGCCGGGCGGTCGGCGTTCTCTTGACCAGCACGATGGTGTTGTTGTTTACCGAGTACCCAATATTCATCGGGGAAAACACTTGTTCAAGTACTTGACTTAAGGGCGTACGGACACATTTAACCGAAACCTTTGTCTTGGGATCAAGCACATTGTTCCGATACACAAAGGTGTAATGTGTCTGCCGCTCCACTTTGCTGATCAAGGTTTTCACCTCGCCATTTTCGATGTTCAGCGTGACAGGCTCTTGTTGGGCTGAGGCAGATAGCGGGCATAAGAGCATTAGAAATATCCAACAGGTCATCAATGATATTGCCCGCTTGTGTAGTTTCATTATTGTCATCGTTCTCAGTTTGAGTGGTTATGCAAGTTTAGATATTTTTATTTCACAATTATCAGATCTTCCTGAGTTTGGTAAGTGAACTTGTATTGTATGCTCAGGGAGTTTAGTACACTTTCCAAAGTTTCATTGCGGAACGACCCGGTAAGTTTGTCATCAGCGTATTTCGGATTTTCAAGTTTAATCTTCACGCCATACCACCGTTCTATTTTGGTTAATACCTCTTGTAAAGAAAGGGAGTTGAAGATCAGGTAACCGTTTTTCCATCCTGCATCTTCATCCATATCGGCTTCCTTTATGGATATGCTATGGTTGGCGGTTTCGTATACAGATTTCTCGCTGGGTTTAAGCATGTATGCATCTTTCAGATGCGCTGCGGTCAGTTTCACACTACCGCTAAAGAGAGAGGTAGCCACCTGCGGACCGTATGCGTTGACATTGAACGTGGTACCCAGCACTTCTATCTGCATGTCGCCCACAGTAACGTGGAAAGGATGGTCGCGGTCTTTGGCGACATCGAAGTATGCCTCGCCCGACTTGATGACCACGTCGCGACGGCCATGCTTCTCCACAGCATAATGTATGATGGTGCTGCTGTTCATTGTGACCTTTGTTCCGTCCGGCAAAACGATGCTGGCCTTATCGCCCGGAGCAACTATCACCTCTGACATGGGTTGTGCGGCGTTGAGCGAACTCTGATGATACCACAGATAGACCGTTGCACAGACCGTCAGAACCAATATGGTTGCCGCACACTTGAGAAAGGTGGAGAAGAGCCTCCTTAGCCTTATCTTCTTGTGAATGTTGCGGAGAATCTCTTCGCGTATTTCGGCACTCATTCTGACATTCTCCACATGTAAGGTCTCATCCTCCATCATCTGCCATAACTCGTCATCGGAGGCGTTGTCTACGCTTTCTTTGAAAGAAGTAAGTTCATCTTCCGACAACTCACCTCGTAAATAGCGGTGGTATAAGTCAACTATTGGCATTGTTTTAGGTTTTGTTGGTAATACCTGAAATAAAACGGCAAGTACCAGCATCCGGGGTGTTTTTAAATTATGTTAAGACTTAGAAGCCCCTCTTCATATCTTCTGACCATCGCTTCGCTCTTACCATCAGGCGGGAATGGCGACGTACAGCGTTCGGCGTACGCACGTACGGCGTTCGGTGTATGTGCGTACAGTGTTCGGTGTATGTGCGTACGGCGTTCGGTATATGTGCGTACGGCGTTCGGTGTACGCCGATGTCAGAACAAAAACCGTCGAAGAAACAGGTGTGGAGGCAATGGCATGAAGATGCTTACTGACCGAAAGAACTGCAAAACGCTCGGATGAGCGGCCTGCAAGTATTCGCCATAGGACGCAACTATTGATGGGATCTTAAAATTCAGATAGGCTGGCTATCGCTATTAGGCTGGCAAATCGAATATGTGACATGTGCGGAATTAAATTGCGCCAAGACGCCATCCTCTTTAGAACAGACGTAGAATACCCAACAGAAGAAATATGGAAATCTCTTTCAACAGTTCGGAACGGAATATCTTCAAAGAAGACGTCAGATGGTTTTTGACTGTTTGGGGAGACAAATTCAAAATCTTGGCAATGTCCTTGACGGAGAGATTCTTTTCCCGACTCATCTCGAATATTTCCGATTCCCTGCGTGTCAACTGCTGTTTGCAATACTCCACACGTCGTACGTAATCGTCATAGATCAGCTGCCGGTCTGGCGAGGGGTCTGCTGTCTGGAGATTTGAAAGCATAGAATAGTCTTCAAACTGCACCTGTGCCACCTGCTTTCTGAAGCTGTCTACAATCCGATGGCGTGCAATGGTAAAAATGAGAGATTGCAGATTTCCGTCCGGATCCAACCTGTGCCGGCTCTCCCATAGTTTCAGAAATGTGTCTTGGACAATATCCTGAGATAGGTTTCGGTTTTTGGTATGAGCCATACAAAGGCTGTAGACCCTGTCAGCGTAATGCTTATAGATAATGTCGAAAGCCTCACGCGAGTCTTTCTGCAGTGCAAGAATATACATTGCCAGATCAAAATCTATACTGCGCTCCATAATTATTACGTCTGTATAATATTCGTTTTAGGTTCAGTAATTGCAAATATAGGAAAAAATAAGCATATATTTTTTCTTGAATTGAAATTTATCACAGAATTCTATGGTATGGTGACTGATGGAGCCGCTCCCCTATTTTTTCAAGTCGAATGTAAAATGCTTCTTATTCTTTCCGTTCACCTCAGCGCGTTCCACTTCCAACTTTCCGTTTTTTGTATGACACAGCATATAGCTTATATTGCTGTTCACTACATTGGGAAACCTGATTGTGTCGTTGGGAGCCTGATAGTCATTGCGATGCAAATGCCCCGACAGCATCACCGAAACGTTCATCTTGTTGAGCTCCGGCAGGATGGTCTTGGCGAGGTGATAGCAGCCATGCCAGTTTTGCAGGGTAGGCGGCATGTGAGAAAAGACCACAATGGGGCAACTTCCTATCCTCCCCTCGCTTCTTAACCGACGCAGCCAAGCGGCCTGTTCTTCCCTGTAAGCATCATAATCCGCAATCTCGCCGTATTCGATGTCGTTATCCGGCTTGTCTTCTCCGGAATCAATGATAAGGAAATCTATTCCGGCAACATGCTGTATGCGATAGAATTCTCCATTCTTCGTGGGAAAGAAATCCCACAGCTTATCTGCAAAGGCTCCACGTGTTTCATGGTTGCCTCTATTCATGAATACCGGTATGTATTTGGCAAACATACTGACGCAAGTGTCAATATATCCCTTGAATATCTGGTCTGATGAACCTACATAGTTGGACATGTCGCCGTTGAGCAACACAAAGTCGAGTTTGCTGAAATCGATATTCTTGCATAGCTCTTTCATGTCGGCTGCATGCTCGTGAATGTCGTTCAGTACAAGGAAAGAAACGTCTCTGGGGGTGCGGGGAAACGTTTTGAATGTATAGGGAGCCTTTCTATAAACAGTAGAAGAGGCAATATCGCCATACACTATGTTATCGTTCCATCGCCATTGCTTTGCTTCTTTGGTAAATATCCGATAGCGATACTTGCAGTCGGGTTTCAGTCCGGTGATACAAACCCGGTGCAACGTGTCGGCAGCTAACTTGCGGCCACGAAGCGTCGCATAATATTTTGGACGCTCTTTGCCGTAGAAATGGTCGTCTCCATCCTCTGCAATCTCTACCCAAGAGAGACCCGGCTTATCCGTAAACCATACGATGGTCGCAGATGTTGAGTCCATATCGCAGATATATGGACCATGAATGATTTTAATGGCAAATGTCGATATAGACACTATTAACATAACCGACAACGAAATAATTCTCATAACAGATTAAGGCTATCGCCATATTTAAGTTAGTATGCATTTTCAATTTTAGGAAACACAAAAACAGACCTTGCGTTTATTGAGGATACGCAACTATTCAATGTTGGTACTAACAAAATACTGTTTTTTTGAACTTCTTGATTGCAATACAGGAAACCCGAGTGGCATTCCAACCGGAAATAAGAACCCAATACTTATCGGACGACGGATTTATAATTATTGTTTTTAAGTTTTAGTGAGCACAAAAGAAAGGTTC
>CAUTTP010000028.1:0-28730 GCA_963541305.1 uncultured Prevotella sp. | reverse complement strand
AAGACGATATGGTTAGGCACAGTCCGCCATGGGGCGGTCGCACTGAAGAATACTCCCATCAAACAATACCGTGCCGTGCCGTTTGGGAATCCCAACGGACTGAGCAATGCCACGGTGCTCTGTTTCATCAGAAATGCAGACAACAGTCTCTGGATAGGCACAGACGGAGGTGGGGTGGATTATTATGACCCCAAAAACGACCTCTTCACCCACTTTCGCCAAACCAACGGACTGAAAATCTCCTCCATCTGCAATTTTGACGCAGAACACCTTCTGCTGTCCGTGTACTGCCGGGGACTCATGCTTTTTGACAAAAAGCAGGGAACGGTTCAACCTTTCCTACTTCTCGACAAGGAAACCAATGACTACGAGAATCACTCCGGCTACAGTCCCATGCTCTACCACTCGCCCGATAACCGGGTGTTCATCTTCGGGGAGAAAGCCTATATCTATAATCCCGGCAGCCGAAAGTATGAATTCCTCCACGGTTGTGAGAACATGGATCTTAGTGAAATGAAAATCTTTGCCATAAACCGGGACGCCTATCTTGTGTATAGCAAGCACTCCGTCTTTGCCATAGATGCCAAGACCAACATCCTCCGTTGCATCTACGAATATGCAAAAGACGAAATCAACACCGCAGCCCTGTTATCTAATAAGGTTTGGATAGGCACCAATTCAGGAATTATCATCATTGACTTGAAGACCGGCAAAGATACCCGATACCAAAGCCAGCTCTATCGCAGGATAACCCAGATGGTACCCGTCAATGACAGGAGCCTCTGGATTGGGGCAGACAACGGGCTCTTCTGCTATCCGGATGGTAATGGGAAGTGTGAGATTATCGACGAGAGCGACGGATTCTCCGCAGACGAGATCATCTCCGTAGACGGGTCGCTCACAGGCGATAATGGCATCCTCTTTCTCGGAGGCACTCAGGGATTAACCCGAATAGACTTGGGAAAGACGCTTAACATCACTGAGACATCAAAGATTGAACTATTCAATGTATTACTCGACGGGGCGAACGCCACGCTGAAAGACGGGATATCCCTCGAAGCCCCGTGGGACTATTCCTCCGTAGTCATCAGAGTGATGCTCAACGGCGACAATGCCTTCCGCAAGATATTATATAAATATATCATAAAGGGGCAGACTACCTCGGAAATAGAATCCTACAGCAACGAACTCTCACTGCCAAAGCTGCAGGCAGACACCTACGAGATTTATGTAGCCTATCTTATGAAGGACGGGCGCTGGAGCCAGTCCGCGAAAATTCTGAACTTTAAAGTTCGACAGGCATGGTATCGTTCGCCGCTGGTCTATCTTCTCCTCCTCCTGCTAATTGCATTCGTAGTATTCCGCCACTATCGGAACCTGCGCCGCAAAGCAAATAATCTCGAGGAGAGGGAAAAAGAGAGGCTTCGTGTCATCAGCCTCGGCGATCCGGCCAACATCACGGAAAGAGGACTCAGCATCAGCGATGAGCAATTCATGATGAAATTCCAGAAAATAGTCAAAGAGAACATGTCTAACCCTGATTTCGGAATCCATGACATTTACTCCGAGATGGCAATGAGCCGGTCTGCTTTCTATAGTAAATTCAACACCATCACCGGCATTGGAGCAAAGGAATATGTCAATAAGATGAAAATTCAGCGTGCTTGCGAGTATCTGAAGACTACCGATATGCAGATAGGCCTGATAGCAGAGAAAACAGGATTCTCCACCCAACGCTACTTTAGCAACAGCTTCAAGCACCTCATGAATATGACTCCACGTGAATACCGTGCTCAGTCAAAGATGCATAAGGAATGACATCCTTACAATATCCGCAACCTTTTCACCGCTTCCTGCTTGGCAAAATCGGCGATTTCGTGCGACGATTTCGTCGATTTTGTCAAGCAGGAAGCGGGGGAAATATGGATGAAGAGAGGTTTTGATTTATGTCAAAGAATGATAGAATATGGGCATTTTTATGGCTTCGGAATGTTGGCAGTAGGTAGAATTGGATTATCTTTGCCAAGTTTAAGGTAAAAAGATTGAGACATTATGAACAAATTGGTAACAATGAACGAGATGGTTCAGCTCCACGCTGATAGCCGTATCGAGAAAATCTTAGGGGATCGTCGTGCCGCTTTGGCAAGTAAGAACGATAAGAAATAGAGTGCGAACACACGCTAAACAGCCGCTCTTATGAGACTGGCAACATCACAGATTCCATGAAAATGAAGGCTGATTCATGAGCTTTATGCTCGCGAATCAGCCTTTTTGCGATATAAGGCAACAAGCCTTTCCACCCTGCGTTCCGGCTCTCATCTCCCGGGAAGTCAGGATTTCCGGTATACATTTCTCTCTCTTCCCCTTTCCTCTTTTCTCCTTATATCATTCTAAAATCTTATTCATATTCATTTCTGAGATTAGCCCATCGGGGTCAATGCGGGCATTGATTCTATACTTTGCCTCCGTTTCTTTCGTCTCGTCAGTGCGTTCTATGCTCTGGTTGGCGGTCACGGTCACGGCGTATTCATACTTCTCATCGCCCACTTCTTTCTTTTCTATCTTCATGTCATTGCCCAAACGCCAGTTCATGTTGGTGATATCCTCCTTATAAATCTTATTCATAAAGGTCACCACATCCACCTTGCCGGCATCCACCTTACCCAAGAAACGGGTTAATGTCGTAGCCACGGATGCCTCAAGATTGGCCTCATCGCGCGAGTTCACACTCTGAAAGAACTTGCGGAGCGCTGATAGAACCACAGCCTTGTCTTCGGGCAGGATGGTCTTGGTCTTGATTTGCTTGATAGATGTTGTTGCTTCATCAATGCGCTCGCCATTAGAATGCTGGCTGACATAGAGCTGATAACTCTCGATAGTATTCTTGCGTGCAGCCTCCTCCCAGTCTATAGAGTCGATCTTATGGTTAGCTTCAGCCTTATGCTCTGTGCCGGGATGCTCCCGCAGATATTCCTCAAGCGCCTCTTTCGTCTCACTCGCCAGAGCATCAGTCCAATCATTATCTACTTTTTTCAGATTCTCAAGTCTGTTGTTAATGGCATCTACATGCTCTTTGGGTGCTTCACGATAAGTATCCAGATAGGTCTGAAGCACCAGAGGGTCTTCGCTTTGCATGGCGTATGCGTATGCCTCCTTTTCTTTTGCCGATTGGGCATTGTGGTAATAATAGTAGCCCACGGCACATAGAGCCAACGCAATGGCAAATGCCACAATCAGCGTGACTGGGCTCTTCTTGGCTGTCGGTTTATCTTTGTGTGGGTCAATAGGAGGAGCGACATTTACAGCTTCTGCCGGCACTTCTTTCTTCTCTTCGGCATAGCCCACCGATGCCTTTGTGCTGTGCCGACACTTCGGACATGCAGGAAGCTCTGCCAGATACACCTCACCGCATTGGGTACACTTCGTCACCTTACCCTCTATCTCTACGCCGCAGTTGGGGCAGGTGGGTGCTTTGTCGCTTACTGGGTGCCCACACTCGGGACATTTAATGATTGCCATATCGTTACTATGATTATTGTTCTTCAGTTGTTATGGGGTATAATTCCGGATCTTGCAAGTGTCTGAATCTTATTTCTCTCAATTGATGATTGCCCATGAACCTGCTTTTGTCCACATATCCGTTGATGCCATTGAGATGCCCCTTACCCGTATATTGCCACAGAATATAGTCAAGGTCGTCTTTCAGTCGGGGTTCACGCTCGGTATACTGCGCAATCATCACCTTATAGTCTTTCAGTTTGCCCAACAGGTAGCGGTCATAAAAGTTGGCACCCGTATAGAGCAAAGGCTTCTGCTTATAAGCCTTCTCCACAAGTTGGAGAAACTTGAACAGCGAGTCTTGGAAAACTTCGGTGGGCAACGCTCCTGTCGATTCAATATCGATCATTGGAAGCAGGTCTTGATCGCCCGGACGGCATTGCACGAAGAAATTGTCCAGTTGTTTCTGCTGGTCAGCCTTGGGGCGATAAAAATGATAGGAGCCCACCTTTAGCCCATACTTATGTGCCAAGTCGATATTCTCTTTGTAACGATGGTCTATGCGGTCGCCGCCTTCCGTAGCTTTTATGTACACGTACGCCATCTTACTTTCGCCAACGTTTTCCCAAAACACGGTTCCTTGATAATGGCTGATATCGATGCCATGAATATGCGTGCATGTATCTTCACACTCCGTCTTAAAACTCTGGGCAGAAAGGGAGGTGAAGGCAAGTGATGTTATGACGATTGTGAGAATGCGTTTCATAGGCACAAAATTAACAAAAACGAATGAGACGTGTGCATCTCCTTTTAATAATTACAATAATTTAATGAAGTGTCAAAACGGGCGGATTCTATAAGCAGTACGATAATGTCTAAAACTTTAACTCTCATTTCCCGTTTTTTCCAAATCTATCTCTTATTTTTGCAACAGATAACTGCTACTCGGTTAACTAAGAGCAGGCAGTTCTTTTCTTCATTCACATCTAAATTCAATTGGCTTATGAGAAAAATTACTTCACTAATGTTATTGTTCGCAGCATGCTTGCTACCGTTGAATATCGACGCACAACCGGGAGGGGGCGGCACACCGGGTGGCGGAAGCAGTAGCGGCGGCGCATCAACCACCTACAGCTACGGCACTGACATCAGCAGCCTGTGGTCGAGTAGCAGCGATTATCTCTACATCGTGGGGCTGTTCTATTGCTCCAACCCCGCCGACGAGACCTACGAACAGATGGGTATCTACGTGCCGTCGGCCTATCTCACCAAGAACAGCGATGGCACATACAGTATCAACTCGTCGGGCACATGCGGCAACTATACTGCTGCAACCGCTCCGATCGTGGTGCCGGTCAACACATCCGGCTATTCGGCACAGTCAGCTCCCAGCGGCACATCAAGCACGGCAGAGACCTACACCGACGAAGGATTCATCTATCTGTGGCCCGGATGTCGTGGCCGCAGCCATGGCGCACCCACAGGTTGCGTAGATCTGAAGTCGGCCATACGCTATTACCGCTATCTGGCAGCACAAAATATGGTGCCCGGCGACACCACGGCGATATTCACCTTCGGCCATAGCGGCGGCGGTGCGCAAAGCGCCATCATGGGCGCAAGCGGCAACAGCACGCTCTATAACGACTACTTTGACCTCATCGGCGCCAACAAGGAGCACACCGACAACGTGATGGGCAGCATGTGCTGGTGCCCCATTACCAACCTCGATTTTGGTGATCAGGCCTATGAGTGGAACATGGGGCTCACGCGCTCGGGGCTGAGCACCGCCAACAGCAGCATCTCCGCCGGACTGGCTGCACAGTTTGCCACATATATCAACGCCATCGGGTTCAAGCATCCCGACAGTGGCGAGACGCTCACTTTGGAGGCTACCTCTGACGGATATTACCAGAGTGGCAGCTACTATGAATATATCATGGAGGTGATCAACGATGCCGTGAGCCGATATAACAGCTACAACAGTGCCAGCGTGAGCAGTTACAGCACCACAAGTTCATCGGCATTGTCGAGCTTTGCGTCGTCTTACAAGAATGCGACCAAGGGGCTCGGTGCTTTCGACGACTACGATGAGAAGAGTCAAGCCGAGAATACGCTGATGGGCATATCGGGCACAGCAGGTCACTTCGATGCCAATCTGGCTACGCTCGTGGCAAGCTATGCGTCGAGCTATTCGTCTGACTTCACGTCTGATCTGGCCTCCACCAATACCGATGCGGCAGGCAAGACGGTGGAGGAACGACTGATGATGTACACGCCGCTATATTATCTCATCGACAACAGCACCTATTACAGCGGTGGCGGAAGCGGGTCGAGCGATGTGGCGAAATACTGGCGCATACGCAGCGGCATCACGCAGGGCGACGCACCGCTCTGCACCGAGGCCGACCTTGCACTGGCTCTCTATAATCATGCCGATGTGGATAGCGTAAACTTCGAGACCATCTGGGCACAGGGGCATACCGAAGCTGAGGACAGCGGCAGTGCCTCGACCAACTTCATTGCATGGGTAGAGGGCTGTATGACGGCCTACACCACCGGCATCGCGGGTGTAAGGATCACTGCGCCGGCCAATGCCGCCACCGACAGGCGCATCTATAGCATCAACGGGCAGCAGCTCAACAAGGAGCAGCGAGGCATCAACATCATCCGCATGGGTGACGGCACAAGCAAGAAGGTGATTGTGAGATAACGGCATGAACATTGCAATATAGCTGTCTCATGCCGGCCAACGGCTCGGCAACCTCAACGGTAACGGCCGGAAAGTAATTCCTCTGAAATTCTTTTAGAATTATTGGTATTGGCTAAAAGTTGAAACCAGACGATACTAATCCGGCCGTCAGCATTTGTTGTTTCATCTTCACGCGGCGGTCTGGTCGCCCGGCAGATTGCTGCATCGCAATCTTGACGGGTGACGACCCGGGATGTGAAGCCGTGCCGTCATGCCCGGACAAAAGGTTCTCCAAGTGCTTAGCATCCTCCCTCCCGGCACGTTTCGTTGCCGCTTATCGCTCTGACGGGCACGTACGGCGTTCGGTGTGCATGCGTACGGCGTTCGGTGTACGCACGTATGGCGTTCGGTGTACGTGCGTGCGACGTACGGTGTACGTGGGCATCCGGGTGGGATCGGCGTGCCGTTTGGTGCACGCGCCGCATTGGCAAGCCCCTTTACGGTAAAGGCGCCAGTAGGAATGATGCATAAAGGATTTCCGTGCCGGCAATCTGTTTTTAGCCGACAGTAATATTGTAGAATAAAAGTATAATAGAGTAATAGAATAAAAGCCATTACCTTTAGCAGATGTCACATTCATCCGTAAGGTAATGGCTTTTATTCTTTTCTCTTGAAACAATAGGACAGAGTGTTGCCTTTAACGCCTCTGCTCCCGCTCTCCAAAGAGATTACAGAGCCTTGCAGCACCACTTGGTGACCTTGAGCATAACGGCTATTCCCGGCACCTCCTTGAGCAGGAAATAGTTTTTGTTAGCACGCACCAACTTACCGGTGAGACCTTTCAGCGGGCCGTGGGTGACGACGACAGGCGTGCCTTTCTTGAGTTTCGCCTGCTCCTCGCTTAAATATTTCTTGATCAGGATGTCGGGATTGCACATGGCTTGAAACTCGAACATCTGGCAGGCGGGTATCTCATAATAAGCCCGATCATCACGGACTTTCCTCACCACCGCCATCTTGTAGGGCATGGCGGCAAGTATCGTTCCCAACTCCTTATCGCTGATGGTCTTCTTGATGAACAAGAGGTTGCGCACAACTGGGCGCAACATACGCTTTATATGGTGCTGTCGGTCTTCCACATTGACATATTCCTGCGGGATAAAGACCTCAAGCCCATGTGCTTTCAGAGCATCGGCCACCGCCATCTGCTTCATCGTGAACAGGCGCAAGGCATACCACGGTCGGTCATCCGTCTTCTCCGGCTGACTGTCGGGCATGCCCTGTTTCCCGTTTTCCGTCACTGCTTCAAGTTGTTTTTCCATATTTTGTCGTTTGTGGCTGTATCTCCTCCACACTCACCACGATGCTATCGCCCGTCTTAGTGGTGCTAAAACCGACACGCACCACGTGCTCATAGTCGGCATTGCCCGTCACCTCGATACGTTTGCTCTTATAATAAAAGGCTGTGTCGCGACGTGAAGGATAGCTCACGAGTTGCAAACGGGCAGACGTAGACCCCGAACCTACATAGAACAGGTTGGTACTATCAGTGACGAGGCCGGCCGTCTTCGCTTTCTCACGCTTGGCTTGGTTGATCACTGCCGTGTCGATAGGCTCGAAATATTTGGCCTCGACGGTATCGCCAAGATTGTCGGCAGGTGCCATTCGGCACGATGTGGAGATGAGTGCGGCACATGCCATGGCAGCAATCAAAAGAAGAATCTTTCTCATAGGCAACAGGCGGATGGTAAGAGGCTAAAGAGATATAACCAAAAGACCTCTCCCACTTTTCGTGGGCGAGGCCTTTAGGTTATGATAATATGATGTTATGCCTCGGCTTCCGGAACCACGATATAGTCTTTCAGGTCGTTGGCATCAAATGCTTTGATGAAGGCGGCATGGCCAATTACCTCTTCCTCTGCCATGCGCACATACACGTTGGCGCTCTTGGCGAAGAGTTCGGGAGCCTTATTGGCATCGGTCAGCAGCAGCAGCGACATCACGATGTCGGCCGTCATGTCATATAGACGACGTGCCAAGAAGTCGAGCTCCTCCTGATTGCCGTCAGCCTTGATCTTCTCTATGGCTTCCTCATAGAGATTCACACAATTGGCGATACGTGCCTGCAAAGGCTTCAACCCGTCGCTCAGTTCAGTGCCGAGCAGTTCCTTGATAATGCCGAGGTAGGTTCCGTTGGTGATGTAGCGGATGGCTGCCACTACCTGAAGTTGTGTGGTTCCCTCATAGATAGAGAATATGCGGGCATCGCGATACAAGCGCTGGCACTTATACTCCATGATGAATCCTGAGCCGCCATGCACCGAGATAGCATCATAGGCGCACTGGTTGGCATACTCAGAGACCATACCCTTGCCCAGCGGCGTGAAAGCATCTGCCAACCGACTGTACAGTTTCATCTCCTGCCGCTCTTCGGGAGTGAGTTTGCGTTCGCGCGAAATATCCTCCAAAGTCTTATAGATATCGACATAACGCGATGTCTGATACAGCATCGAACGGCCGGCATCGAGCTTTGCTTTCATACGGGAAAGCATGTCGTAGACGGCCGGAAAGTTAATGATCTTCTTGCCAAACTGCGCGCGTTCCTTAGCGTAGGCCAGCGCCTCATTATAGGCTTCCTGAATCAATCCTACGCTCTGGGCGGTGATGCCCAAGCGGGCGCCGTTCATCAGACTCATCACATACTTGATCAATCCCAGCTTGCGGTCGCCGCATAGCTCTGCCTTAGCATTCTTGTAAACCAGTTCGCAGGTTGGCGAGCCGTGAATACCTAACTTATGCTCGATGTGGCGCACGTCCACTCCACCATCGCGCTTGTCATAGATAAACATCGACAGACCGCGCCCGTCCTTTGTTCCGGCTTCAGAGCGAGCCAGCACAAGGTGGATGTCGGAGTCGCCGTTGGTGATGAATCGCTTCACGCCGTTCAGCCGCCATGTGCCGTCTTCATCTTGAGTGGCCTTGAGCATCACGCGCTGAAGATCGGAGCCGGCATCAGGTTCGGTGAGATCCATCGACATACCTTCGCCGTTGGCGATGCGCGGGATGTACTTCTGTCTCTGCTCCTCCGTTCCAAACTCGTAGAGAGTATCTATGCAACTCTGCAAACTCCAGATGTTCTGGAAGCCAGAGTCAGCAGCACCCACCAGCTCCGAGAGCATAGAAAACACGGTGATGGGCAGGTTGAGACCACCATAACGGCGGGGCATCGACACGCCCCAGAGGCCGGCCTGACGCGTAGCCTCAATATTCTCAAACGTCTTGTCGGCATAGATCATCCGACCGTTCTCCAAGTGCGGACCTTCGAGGTCTACGCTCTCGGCGTTGGGTTCAATGATATTTGCCGTAACATCACCCGTGATATCGAGTATTCGTTTATAGTTCTCGATGGCATCGTCATAGTTGACGGGTGCATCCGCAAAGTTATCTTTGTCTGCGTACTCGCGCTCTTTGAGTTCCACGATACGCTTCATCAGAGGATTGTCCAAGTGGAATTCAATCTCCAGATGGTCTGTATAGTAATTTGCCATAACTTTATTTTTTAGGAATAAAAGTATAAAAGAATAATCGCTTCGCTCAGTATAAAAGCCAAATGTCTGCCGGATGATTAGATCTGTGAACTGAAATCTCGATTTTCGATACCTTTGGTGAATGCATTGAGCAGTCTGCTTGTATCTTCGATGCTCTCTTTCAGCGCCTCATACTCTTCGGTCGTCACATATTCGAGGTCACGAGACAGCAGCACATAACATCGGCATTCCTCCAGACTCCCTTGCGCAATGTGCATGAAGTAAAGTTTGTCAGCCTTGGTCATTCGTCTCGACCCCTCGGCTATGTTTGCCGTAATAGATACGGAGGCTCTCTGAAACTGTGAAGCCAACCCATACTTCTCAAAGTCAGGAAACCTCTTTGTCGCCTTATAAGCTAAAAGCGTAAACTCGTATGCTTTTTGCCAAGCCTGAATGTCGAAGATGCTATATCCCATGTTGACTACCTGATAGAGTAATGGCTTTTATACTTTTATACTATTATTCTTTTATTCTTCTTATTCTATTATCTTTATTGCTTCAGGTCTATTTTGAATTTTGCTTGTAATACTTAATCATCTTGGGCACCACATCTTCCACATTGCCGGTGATCACATAATCGGCAATAGCGTTGATGGGAGCATCGGGATCATTGTTCACGGAGATGATGATGCCGGCATCCTGCATGCCTGCGATATGCTGAATCTGGCCAGAGATACCGCAGGCGATATACACCTTTGGGTGAACCGTCACGCCGGTCTGCCCCACCTGACGGTCGTTATCCACCCAACCGGCATCCACGGCAGCGCGGCTCGCTCCTACTTCGCCGTGAAGCTCTTTGGCCAAGTCGAACAGCATGTCGAAGCCTTCCTTTGACCCCACGCCATAACCGCCGGCCACCACGATGGCCGCACCTTTGAGATTATGCTTGGCTGCCTCCACATGGCGGTCGATTACCTTCACCACATAGTCCACCTCGGGCACATACTTCGCCACGTCGGGATAAGCCACCTCGCCTTTGGCCTGCCCTTCATATAGGGCTTTCTGCATCACGCCGGAGCGTACGGTGGCCATCTGCGGACGGTGGTCGGGATTCACGATGGTAGCCACGATGTTACCGCCAAAAGCAGGGCGAATCTGATACAGCAGGTTGTCGTAATGCTTGCCTGCCTTTCTGTCGTCGTAGTCGCCAATCTCCAACTGCGTGCAGTCGGCAGTGAGCCCCGAAGTCAATGATGACGACACGCGCGGGCCGAGATCACGGCCAATCACCGTAGCACCCATCAGCGCAATCTGCGGCTGCTCCTCTTTGAAGAGACCCACGAGTATGTCTGTGTGAGGCGCAGAGGTGTAGGGAAACAGCCCCTCACCGTCAAACACGAAGAGCTTGTCCACGCCGTAGGGCAGAATTTGGTCTTCCACCTTGCCCTTGATGCCCGCACCGGCCACCACGGCATGCAGTTCCACGCCCAGTTCATTGGCCAGCTTGCGACCCTTCGTCAGCAATTCCTGAGAAACTTCCAATACGGTCGTTCCTTCTATTTCGCAATATACAAATACGTTATTCATATTTTTAAGTTTTTGAAATTCAGAATAATCGGATAAGGATTCATAGAGTAGCGCCATACGTTGAATGAAAATCCCACGGGCGGTATGGCTTTTATGCTGTTATATCCTTATTTTCCTATTCTAAAAACTTCATTCTTAGCCAATAATCTTCTCGTCCAACAATTCCTTCATCAGGCTCTCCACGTCGGCATCGCTGCTGCTCAGCGTCTTGCTCTCCTTCGCTTGAAACACGATGTTCTGCACCGTCTTCACTTTCGTTGGCGAGCCGCTCAGGCCGCACTGCTCATCATCGCCATTGATGTCGGCCACTGTCCACTGATTCAGGTTCAGATAGTCGCGTGTCTCATATAGCTCAGCCCAAGGCTCATCGCCCTTGCGCTCCATGGGGCAAGTGGCGTATTTATACTTCATCACCAGCTTGGCGTTGCACGGACGGGCAGGAGCTGCCGAGCCGTTCACGGTGATCACCACGGGCAGCGGAGCCACCACGGTTTCCACGCCGCCGTCGATGTGGCGGCGGATGGTGGCCTTGCCATCTTCGAGTTTCTCTATCTCTTCGGCGTAGGTCACTTGATTCAGCCCCAGCTTCTGTGCCACCTGCGGCCCCACCTGCGCCGTGTCGCCGTCAATGGCCTGACGGCCACCAATCACGATGTCCACGCCGCCAATCTTCCGTATGGCCGTGGCAAGTGCGTAGGATGTAGCCAGTGTGTCGGCGCCCGCAAACTTGCGGTCGGTCAGCAGCCATCCCGTATCGGCACCGCGATACAATCCTTGACGGATAATCTCGCCGGCGCGGGGAGGCCCCATCGTGAGCACACCTACGGTAGACCCCGGATTCTGCTCCTTGATTCGAAGCGCTTGCTCCAGAGCATTCAGGTCTTCGGGATTGAAGATTGCAGGCAGTGCGGCACGATTCACCGTACCTTCGGCGGTCATCGCGTCTTTGCCCACATTTCTCGTGTCAGGCACTTGCTTGGCAAGTACAACAATTTTTAATTTCATAGAATGGTTATATAATTATGATATAGTATCAAAAGATATAGTGGCAAATGTACGAAGATTTTGAATACCTACCAAACAAAATGCACAAAAACCTTTCGGCTGTGCCATGTCGACTTGCTCTTGAAGCGTCAGCCTGCAGGTTCTACATGAACCATAATATTCGTAAAAACCACAGCTTTGGTGCTGGAAAGTTGAAAAGTCGCCTGCTTTTTTCCTCATCTTTTCCTGCTTTTTCCTAAAAAATTCATTCAGAAATAATTCAACAATAGCCCTCAAACTTTCGACATTTTCGTAAACTCGCAAGGATTTGGTGCGAAAATCGAGGAAAATCGGCATAATTTTGATTTCGTCTGATTATCAGGGAGTTATAAACTTCGGATTGAAATCAATAAAAAATCCGGTTTTTCCAATGTTGCGATAGCTATGCTTTCGCATCGCGAAAGCATAGCTATCGTGATGCGAGAACATTGAGATCGCACCGCGATAAGGCCATTCCGGCAGTGCGAAACCTATGCTATCGCAGACCCGTATCAAAATTTTCGGCCTCAAAATTCGGTTTTGACGACAAAACAGATCGATTTTCTGACTTTTTGAAACGTTAAATTACCTTTAATTCCAAGCAGAGAATCGGACAATTACGGAGTTGAGAAGGCAAAAAAAGTGCAGGTTTCTGGTTGCGATCACGCCTCCAAAGAGCCAAGAAATTGCTTATATAATTGAATTGGTAAAATAGAAGCCTTGACCTATTGACGATCGAGAATAGCACTCATCACTGCACTTTGTTTCTTCCGATAAAGTAAAGATCGATTTATATTTGCAAAGTTAGCACGTAATCTCTATACCTGCAATACTCAATAGTTGGTAATTGAGCATTCTCATTATTTGTAGGTATTATCCCACTTTTGCGCAAAAAACCAGCTGAAAAGGTCGAAAATCTCATATATTTTTATTTACTTTGCAGGTTAGATTTATATTTATATACTTCAAGTATATCATTTCAGATGAAGAATCAGAAAATGTATGAGCCTGATGACAAGTTGATTACCATCATCAGAGACAACTATAGGATTTTGCAGAGTCTCGGTTCATTCGGCATCAGTCTGGGCTTTGGCGACAAGACGGTAAAGGAGGTGTGCGAAGACCAAAAGGTCGATACATACACATTCCTTGCCATCATCAATTTCACGATCAACGGTTATCGCGACTATGACGATGGCGACCGATTGTCGATTCCAACGCTCATTCAGTATCTGAAAGCCAGCCATGAGTATTACGTGGGGTTCCAATTGCCGTTCATCCGCAAGCAACTGGTGGATGCGCTCGACGAAAACGATAACCTCGCACGACTGATTCTGAAACTCTATGACGAGTATGCGCACAGCGTGAAAAACCACATGCAATATGAGGACAAGAACGTGTTTCCCTACGTGGAGGCACTGGAGCAGGGCAATGCACCGTCAAACTATGACATCGAGACCTACTCCAAGCATCACACGCAGATAGACCTCAAGCTACGCGAGCTGAAGAGCATCATCATCAAATATCTGCCATCAGACGGACTGCACAACAACCAGCTCTCGGCAACGCTCTACAACATCTACAACTGCGAGCAGTGGCTCACCGACCATGCCGAGGTGGAAGATCTGATATTCATCCCCGTGATTCGCCGCTTGGAGAAGAGGTCGAAGCAGAATGACGTGAGCGTGAAGATAAGCAACATGATCAATCACAACCCCGACACGCAGGAGACACTCTCCGACCGCGAGAAAGACGTGATCGTATCGCTCGTGCAGGGCATGACCAACAAGGAGATAGCCGACCACCTCTGCATCTCGATCAACACGGTGATTACCCACCGACGCAACATCGCGCGCAAGTTGCAGATACACTCTCCGGCCGGGCTCACCATCTATGCCATCGTGAATAATCTGGTGGACATCAGCAGCGTGAAGCTCTAAGAGGCAACAGCAATCGGGGCCGCACATTTTGACGAAAAGAAAGGGACGCGATGACAGAAAGAATGGAAAGACCCAAGATAGCAGTGGTCGACAGCAATACGCTTGCCGTGATGGGTATGAAGCAGATGCTGCAAAGCGTGATTCCCATTATGAGAGTAGAGACTTTCGGCTCGTTTGAGGAGCTGGAGGAGAGTAGCCCCGACAGCTTTTTCCACTATTTTGTGGCGCAGAGCATCGTGTTGGAACACCGCATGTTCTTCTTGAACCGGCAAAACAAGACCATCGTGCTCACGCCCAATGCCGACCCTTCCACCCAGCCCGGCGGTTTCCATTGCCTCCGTGTCAACGTGCCCGAGAGCCAACTCGTGCGCTCGCTCCTCATGCTGGAGCAGCACGCCCACGCTCACGGCAAGAACCTGCCGGCCATGCCCAAGGCGCTCAATGCCAAGATTCTCTCCGACCGGGAGATTGATGTGCTGAGCCTCATTGTGCAGGGATTCATCAATAAGGAAATTGCCGAACAGCTCAACATTGGTCTCACCACCGTCATCACCCATCGCAAGAACATCATGGAGAAGCTCGGCATGAAGAGTGTATCGGCTCTCACCATCTATGCCGTGATGCACGGATATGTCGATATCAACAAGATATAGTGACGGACGGAATCGGCAGATAGCATGGAAAAGAGGGCAGAGCAGAATAAAAGAATAGGAATATAAAAGATAAAAGCCATCATTTCATGCACGAATAAAGCTACATAAACGGATGTTTATCCGGCATTTGGCTTTTATTACCTTCCCTCTCGGCATGTATGCCGCGAACTGTGACGTTCAGTTCTGAGCGAAGCGATCATGCTTTTATTCTCTTATTCTATTTTGAATACCTATTCAATTATTCAGCAACAAGATTGTACCCGAATGAAACAACACAGAACATCACTAAAGGATTTGGCCGCCGAGTTGGGCGTAAGCATGGCAACCGTGTCGCGAGCATTGCATGGCAGCCATGAGGTGAGCGCCGCCATGCAGCAGCGGGTGAAGGCGCTGGCCAAGAAGCGCAACTATCGTCCCAATCCTTTCGCACAAAGCCTGCGCAAAGAGGCGCCCCATATCATCGGCGTTATTGTGCCCAATCTGGTGACCCACTACTATGCCGCAGTGCTCGACGGCGTGGAACAGTGGGCATCGCAGAATGGGTTTTCGGTGCTTTCCGCTAACAGCCACGAGAGTCATCTGCAGGAGGAGCAAGCGGTGGAAAACTTCATTTCGATGCACGTCGACGGCATCATTGCCTGTCTGGCGCAAGACACGATAGACTATTCTCACTATGAACAATTGGAAAACTTGGATATGCCGTTGGTGTTCTTCGCCCGCACCTGTCTGGCAGACAAGTTCTCGCAGGTGGTGGCAAACGGCGATGAGGCGGCCTACGAGGCCACGAAGCACTTGTTGAAAACGGGCTCCAGACGCATCGCCTTTATCGGCGGACCAAACCATCTTGACATGGTGAAGCGACGCAAACACGGTTTTTTGGAGGCGTTGCGCGATGAGAGGCTACCCATCGAGCGCGAACTGGTGGTGTGCGACAAGATAGATTTCGACGTGGCACGCAACAACACGCTGCGCCTCCTGCAAATGGACAACCGGCCGGATGCCATCCTCGCCTTCAACGACATCGTGACCTACGCTGCTTTCGACGCCATCAAGAGTGCCGGACTGCGTATTCCGGAGGATGTGGCTATCATCGGATTCACCGATGGCGACAGCGCCGCTTTCGTCACACCGGCACTCTCCGCCATCATGGATCAGGCGCATGAGCAGGGTGTCGAAGCCTGCAAACTCCTCATCAACAGGATTAAGGGCGACCGCAAGATATATAAAAAGGTGGTGCCGATGATCCTGAAACTCAGGGCCAGCAGCGAGAAAAACACGCTATGAAAATTGCAAACGATTGGTGTTTCAAGATTCCTTCCGGAATCTGACCCGTACCCATTCAAAGCCCATAGACTGCAGCAGGGTGGTAAATTGTGCCGAGGCGTTCTGCTCGGCACTACGGATATTGGCAGGCGTAAGACATCGGCGCTTCATGGCTGCGATAGCGCGCCGGGTCATCGCAGCCTTGTCTGCCTCGCTCCACTTACCCTCCTCGTAAAACGCCTCGGTGCGTGCCTCATCCAAAAAATGCTGGTCAAGCAACTTGATAGCAGGCAAGAGCACCGTCACCGTGTCCTTATCCATACTGATCCAATCCTCTTGGGTGTCGGCAAGGTCGATGCCAAGACGAAGCGTGCCGTAATAGATGCGCGCCAGTTCGTCATCACCGAAGAATCCGTGGCGCACAGTATCTATCATCTCCTCATCGCTCACGGCAAGAAATTCCCACTGGCCGATGCCCCGGATTTTCTCTATCTGAATGGGCGTGACAGCTATTCTGTCGGTATGGCTCAATGAAAACCCACTGCCCTTGAGCATCCACACCACACCCACCGCCGCCGCCAAGACGATGACGGCAACAGCGAGACGCCCTCTGCCCAAATATCGGGAAAGACGGCTTAAAAGGTTTCTGTGGTTATCGGGAGCGGTATTCATAGGCGCTTAATCTACTTTCTTGATCAGCGAGGGAATGTCGCCGAGGGTAAATTTCTTACGGAATGAAATGGTAATGTCGTCCTGCTTATAGCCCATCTGCTCGATGATGGGGATGAGCTGACGGGCGGCACTCTGACGCGCATTCTCGACAATGCCGAGCCGTGAGAGATTGTTAATGATATCTTGCCGCCCCTGCTGCTGTATGTGCGTAATCTCCTCGTCGGAAAAGTTCCGCCGGAAAAGCGACACTTTCTGCCTCACCCCTTCATGGTCGATCCGTGTGGCGGTCATCGTCACTACCGGGTCGGGCAGAATAATCTCCACTTTCTTGCCATTGCGCCGCACGTTATTTTCCGAAAATTTGCTGAAATCGACATACGCTTTCACGTTTGCCGTGACGGGAATGGCTATCTTACGCTTGCCAATGGGCAGGTCAATCTTAAAATCATGACGCATAAATTCGCCTTTGAGCGACATCGTGTCGTCGTAAGTTACGATCTTACGCAGCTGATATTCGGATGCGTACAGGCGCGAGCACTTCTGTATCTGCATCACCATCATGGGTATGGTATCCACGCGCCGGGCATCATCGTCCACCGTCTTGTCGCCCCCGCCACAGGCAGCGAGCAACAGCACGAGACATGCAAAGTATAAGAATCTGTGCATCATTCTACGGGTATCGGGTCGATGCAAAGGTAATAAAAAATATAGCTATCGGCTGTTTTTTTGTATAATTTTTGCAGGTGTCGTTAAACCTTTTCACCCTCTTTTGGCGTCATATAGAAACATAAGGACTCACGATATAAACATTTCATTAAGTTTCATAAACGTGAGATTTATGTGTTAGGTCAATGATTCAACAGGCTGTTAGACATGTGAGGATGAGGGTATGCCCGCATAAAAAGCCATCACTTTATACATAAAATAGAGCCATATAAACGGATGTTTAGCCGCCGTTTGACTTTTATGCAGAGCGAAGCGACTGTTCTTTTATGCTCTTATTCTATTCTGATACACTTTCATCACTTTTGTTTGTACGGTTTTTCCCCACGAGCTTCACCGTTCATGAAGTTTTTGCTACCTTTGCAAAATATTAAAACCAAAGGATATGAACAAGATTTTAGGACTGTGTCTCATCGTGTTTTCTGCCCTCACCGTGGCATCGTGCTCGGAGAAAAAGAAAGACAACATCATCATAACCAAGAAGAAACCCACGATTGTGAAGCCGGCGAAACCCAAGAAGATGGGCGACTACACGCAGTCGCGAACGGTGGAATGGTTAGGCAACAAATACACCGTGGAGTCGAAACTCATGGCCGACGAGTCGCTGCCATTGGCCACCGACGGAGCCGCCAAATATTACGATAACCGCGTGAGCCTGCGCATCATGCGTGCCGATGGCTCGGAATTTTTCAAACGCACATTCGCCAAGACCGACTTTGAGAAGTATGTGGATAACATATATTATAAGAGTGGCGCACTCTTGGGCATCGTCTATGTGGAGACCTCGGACAATGTGCTCACCTTCGCTGCCTCGGTGGGCAACCCCGACAAATCGAGTGACGAATACGTACCCCTCGTGCTGAAGGTGGACAGGTTCGGCAATGTAAGCATCTCGAAAGACACGCAGATGGACACCACCACCGACATGGAGGAGCCGGAAGAGGATGACGGGGTCTGAAAAGCACCACTGCGACACCTCCTTTTCTGTCGGCTGCCGACGTACAGCGAGCGGTGTACGCATGTACACCGTACGCTGTATGCATGTACGGCGTTCGCTGTATGCACGTACGGCGTTCGACGTACGTGAAGACAAAGCCGAAACGGCAATGCGGTGAAGGCTTGAAGATGACAGGAATACGGTGAGAACGGGTAGAGAGCACGCTGCCCTACCCTATGGATATGTCTCTGTCACTGCATTTGGCGCCTATCTCTCGGGCTTGGTCAGCACAGCGTAGGCCGCGTCGAACGACTTGGGGTGCTTGGCGATGAAGCAGATGTTGACCAAGCAGTTGGCCACCAACTCTGCATCATTGAGATCGACACCTCTCTCACGGCTCACGTCTTTGCCTATACAGACCTCCCATGTGGTGTCAAAATCGCGGTCTTCAGCACCCATATATTGCTCACCGCTCTTCGACCCCGGCATGATTTTATAATGGATGCCGCGCTTGGAGGGCACGGGGCGAAGGCTCAGGAGGATGTCGTAAGCCTGCTTCAATGGCTCTTGATACTTGGCTGTGCCGGGATACATATCGGCGATGACGGGCATGATTTCTTCAAATTCGTAAGCCTGAAGAAGTTCGTATAATCTCATCTTCTTTGTGTTTTAAGGGGTTGTTGTATAATATGTGGTAATCGGTAACAAATAAGGTGATAGCATGAATCGGAGCTACTCCCATTCCCTGCTATCACCACATTACTTTTATAAAGCACGGCTTGACGGCCGCCTGCCATTCCAATCGTCGATTTGTGAGAGCCCTGTGCCCGTCTTTCGACAGTTGGGCTTCTTAGAATTTTGCCATCTTGATAGCATCGACAGCGCACTCATCGCCCTTGTTGCCGAGCTTGCCGCCACAACGGTCCTGCGCTTGCCGGAGGTCGTTGGTGGTGAGAAGACCGTAGATGACGGGGATGTTCTGAGTGGCATTGAGATGTGCGATGCCGTAGGTCACGCCCTCGCAGATGTAGTCGAAATGGGGTGTCTCACCGCGAATCACGCTTCCCAGCACGATGATGGCATCAAATCCGTCGTTCTTACAGAGCTGCTGTGCGCCGTAAATAAGCTCAAAACTACCGGGCACTGTCTTCACATGGATATTCTCGGGCAGCGTACCGTGCCTCTTGAGCGTGCTCACTGCACCGTCGAGCAGGGCACCCGTGATTTCCGGATTCCACTCTGAAACCACTATGCCAAAGCACATATTGCTGGCATCAGGCACCGTGGTAAGGTCGTAATCGGACAGATGATGAAGTGCTGTAGCCATCTTATTCCGTTACTCTTTCGATATACTTGTCAATATCGCCACGCTGTACGATGGCCGAGTTGACATACTTCTGCTTGATGTCCTGATAAATCTTCAGGGCTTCTTTCTGCTTGTTCTGCGACTCAAGGAGCATACCTGCCTGAAGCAGGAAGCCGGGCGACAAACTGTTGTTGGCACCATCGTTGGCCTTAGCATCGGCTTTCGACGCAGCCTCTTTGAGCTTGCTGATAGCCTTATCTACCTGCCCCACTTGAGCATAGGCATTGCCCAACGCCTCGATGGCCGCAGGACTCACCATGGCATCGCCGGCAGGAGAGTAAGCCTCCAGATACTTCACGGCCTCCTGCCACTTAGCCAAGTTGGCATAGCAAAGACCGGCATAGAGGTTGGCAAGGTTACCGGCATCTGTGTTGCTGAAGTCGCTGGCTATCTTAGCAAAGCCGACATAGCCTGCGCCATCGCCATTGAGCGCCTTGTCGAACTGCTCGCTGTTGAAATATTCCTGCCCGCGGGCTATAGCCGTGCTGGCCTTGTTTTCACGGGGTGAACCCACATACTCTTTGTAACAAAAGAATC
Source organism: uncultured Prevotella sp. (assembly GCA_963541305.1). Classification (GTDB taxonomy): domain Bacteria; phylum Bacteroidota; class Bacteroidia; order Bacteroidales; family Bacteroidaceae; genus Prevotella. Next base: position 8,315 of record CAUTTP010000028.1, on the reverse strand, counting down.
CGGCAAAGAGCACAATGATAGCGGCGACAGCGATAAGGATTAGTTTCTTGTTCTTATCAAAAAATGCCTCAGACTTTGAAGTCGCCTCATAGGTGACCTGTTCGTTTTTGTTTGTCATTTATTTGTTATGTTTTATTATTGTCGGGAAATCGACGCAAAATTACCACTTTAATCCCACATATTGAAATATATTACATTCTTTTTTCGTTTTTCAGCCTTAAAACCAGTAACTTTGCAAAGAAGAGACTGCTGTCCGGCGGCTCCGTGCAGAAGAAAAACGGTAGGCAAACGATGATACTCAAGAAGATTTCAATCATAAATTATAAAAATATCCGAACGGCAAATTTGGAGCTTTCACCCAAGATCAATTGTTTCATCGGAAGCAACGGCGTGGGGAAGACCAATTTTCTGGATGCGGTTTATTACCTCTCGTTTTGCCACAGCAGTTTCACCAACATCGATAACCAAGTGCTGTCTCACGGTCAGGACTTCTTCATGATTGAGGGCGACTATGAGACCGACGGCGGCGACACGGAGAATGTATATGCGGGAATGAAGAAAGGAAAGCGCAAGCATTTCCGCCGCAACCATAAGGAATATAAGAAATTTTCTGAGCACATCGGACTGGTACCGCTGATTTTCGTGTCGCCTTCTGACAACATCTTGGTGGAAGGTGGCGGAGAGGAGCGCCGCCGACTGATGGATGTGGTAATCGCGCAGTATGACCGCCAGTATATTGATGCGCTGAACCGATGCAACAAAGCGTTGCAACAGCGTAACGCTCTGCTCAAGATGGAGACGGAACCCGACGCCGCACTGATGGAAATATGGGAGGAAGAGATGGCGTCGCAGGGCGAATTGATCTACGAGAAACGCAACAAGTTTGTGACAGAACTCATTCCGATATTCCAAGACATATATCAAACCATCTCCGGGCGGAAGGAAACGGTGTCGCTACGCTATGTCTCCCATTGTCAACGCGGCGCGCTATTAGAGGTGATCAGGCGCGACCGGTTCAAGGACCGCGCCGTGGGATACAGCCTGCATGGGGTGCATCGCGACGACTTGGAGATGTTACTCAATGGCTACCCGATGAAACGTGAGGGCAGTCAGGGGCAGACCAAGACGTTTGTGCTGGCGCTCAAGCTGGCGCAGTTCGACTTCCTGAGGCGGACATCCTCTAACACTACCCCCCTCTTGCTGCTTGACGACATCTTCGACAAACTTGATGCGCACCGCGTGGAACAGATTGTCAGCGTAGTGTCGGGCGATAGATTCGGACAGATTTTCATTACCGATACCAACCGAGACCATCTGGACAAGATACTGAGTCGCAGCCACGAACATTACAAACTATTCGATGTGAAGGACGGAGAGATCGAGGAACGAGGATAAACGAAAGAAAGGAGACAGCTATGTTTAAACGGGAAGTCAGGTCATTGGACGACGTATTGAAAAAGTTTCTGCGCGATGAGGGATTGGAAACGCCCCTATTGCAGAAACGCTTGGTGGATGCTTGGGACACCGTGACGGGGCAAGTCGTGGTACAATATACCACCGAAAAATTCATCAGAAATCAGGTATTGTTCGTGAAAATACAAAACCCCGCCCTGCGTCAAGATCTCTGCATGATGCGTTCGCAATTGGTGAGGCGGCTGAACGAAGCCGTAGGAGCATCCATCATTTCGGATGTTCGGATATACTGAAGTTCCGAATAAGAGAAGAAACAGGATAATAACATAAAAGAATAAGAACCATTACTCACTCGGGCGCTCACTCGGGCGCAAACACGACCGAATGTCATATCTGCAAAGGTAAGGGCTTCTATTCTTTTATTCTAAGCGAAACGGCAATTCTTTTATTCTGTTAATCGCTCACCACTTCGTCCACCGGGATGTCCCAATCGCTGGCCGGAATAAGCTCCACCTTTTGAAAATCGAAGCACACCCCCACCTTATAAGCATGCGGAATCGATGCCAATAGGCGGTCGTAATAGCCCTTGCCGCGCCCTAATCTGTTCCCTTTTTTGTCGAAACTCACGCCGGGCACAAGGGCAAGGTCAATGTTTTCGTAATCCGTGAAGAGCCTACCGACAGGTTCAAGAATATGAAATGATGTCGCCTCTTGCATAGCCTCACGTCCCGAATATACGCGCAATTCCAGACGCTCGCCATCAATTATTTTGGGTAGCAGCACCTTCTTGCCTTGTCGCAGCAGCTCATCGACCAACTGATGGGTATTTACCTCATCGGGCAAGGCATAATAAGCCATTATCGTTTGTGCTGCCACAACCTTGGGATGCCGAAGGATTCGACGGATAACGGCAAGCGACAACACTTCAAGTTCTTCGCTTGAGTATTGTCGCTTGCGTTCACGAATGAGCTGTCTGAGGTCAGACTTATTCATGCTGTTTTCTTTCCGAATATTATGCGAGCGCCCCGTTCCGGCGTTTCTTCGGTTCCGCGGGATTGGCGACATTGGCTTTCGCCACCTTCATATTCTTCTTGCCCGTCTTAGTTTCCGCTTTCTTCTCGGGTGCTTTCGGGAATGCCGCATTGTTTTTGAACACGCGAAGAGCGGCTGCAATCACAGGATCGTCAATATTGATATATTGCGTCCATGCTTGCTCGCCAAGCATATTATAGATAATCCGGCTATCAATATAGCGTTCCAAGAGGCTGTGACTTTTCTTGATGAGCAAGTTGCGGCGTTGCAAACCATGCTTGTCGGCATACGAGGCAAACTTCTCTACCATGTTCTGCTTCTTGAGATAAGCCGCCAAACTCTTCATCTCGGTAAACTCTTTCAGTTTCTGGCGGTTATCGTCCGTATAGGTAAATGCATATTGCAAGATCAGTCCGCTCATAGCAGCTTGCTTATAATAAGAGGTCATGTCAGTGGTATCCTCACCCACGAAGATGTCCGGCGTGATACCGCCGCCGCCATACACTGTACGACCGTTGGTGGTATGATAGGCCGGCCCGGTGTGCTTGATGCTGTCTTGCGAGAAGAATTCGCCATGCTGATAGCGTGTAATCAAATCCTGCGCATAGTTATTATCCACACCATCGGTATAAGGTTTCTGAATGCAACGACCCGCAGGGGTATAGTAACGGGCAATGGTCAACCTGACCATACTGCCGTCAGGGAATGGTATCTGCTGCTGCACAAGACCCTTTCCGAACGAGCGGCGGCCGATAATCGTAGCGCGATCGTTGTCCTGCATGGCGCCGGCGAATATCTCTGCCGCCGATGCCGACCCCTCATTGATAAGCACCACGAGCGGCATCTTCTGGTAAGCGCCATGTCCGTCCGAGCGATACTCCTGACGAAGCGACTTCCGTCCTTCCGTATAGACGATGAGTTTCTTGGCAGGCAAGAACTCATTGGCCATCTGAACGGCACTCTGCAAGTATCCGCCCGTATTGTCGCGCAGGTCGATCACAAGATTGGAGAAACCCGCCTGCTGCAGATTCGCCAGTGCGATGAGCAGTTCGGGATAGGTCTTCTCGCCGAAACTCTTTACCTTGATATAGCCCGTATTCTCGTCGAGCATATAGGCTGCCGACACCGTTTTGGTCGGAATCTCACTGCGGGTAATCTCATATACGAGCGGCCTTGTCTGCCCATAGCGCAGCACGCCCACCTTCACTTTCGAGCCTTTCTCGCCTTTCAGCTTGCGCTGTGCTTCGTCATTGGTTACGGCTTTGCCTACAAACGGCTTGCCGTCAACACTCACAATCTTGTCACCGGCCAGCAATCCCGCCTTCTCGGCAGGACCGTTTGAGATAACGTTTTGTACGTGGATAGTGTCTTGCCGAATCGTAAATTCGATACCGACACCCGAGAACGAACCTTTCAGGTCATCGGTTGCTGCCTGCACATCCTTCGCGCTGATGTACACAGAGTGCGGGTCAAGCTCGGAGAGAATGAGCGGCATAGACTCCTCCACAAGCGAATCGACATCCACTTTATCTACATACTGATCATCGATGATATGCAGCAGATTATTCAATCGGTTGCTACCGTTGTTGATAATCGTCAGTCGGTTGCCGGAAAAATGATTGGCATAGAACGAGCCGATCACCACACCGATCACCACACAGAGTGCCATCAGCAGCGGCATAAATCTGTTTTTATTTTCGCTTTTCATCTTTTTCCTTACTATTTTGAGCCTTGGCCGTTGTCCAAAAGTTCCACTTCTATTCCGGCACGCCGCATGAGTCTGATCCCGTCGTCCAACCGATAGGTCTCCCCATAAACGACGCGCTTGATACCCGATTGAATGATAAGTTTGGCACACTCAATGCAGGGCGATGCCGTGACATATAGCGTAGCACCCTCGCTGTTGTTGTGCGAGCGCGCCAGTTTGGTAATAGCATTCGCCTCGGCGTGCAGCACATACGGCTTGGTTAGCTTGTTTTCGTCTTCGCATACATTCTCAAAACCACTGGGTGTGCCGTTATATCCGTCACTGATGATCATCTTTTCCTTCACCACCAGAGCACCCACCTTGCGACGCTCACAATAGGAGTTCTCTGCCCAGATGCGTGCCATTCTCAGATAACGGTCGTCCAACGTGCGCTGCTTATCGTCGCGGCTTGTCTCTTCCATTGCTGTTATGTTGATTGGGTTAGGCTTTCTTGATACCGTTACGAATGAGCAGAGCATCGATGGTGGGCTCCTGTCCGCGGAATCGTTTGTATAGTGTCATCGGATGCTCTGTGCCACCTTTCGACAGCACATTGTCGCGCAGACTCTGTGCGGTGGTACGGTCGAAGATGCCGTTCTTCTTGAACATGCTGAACGCGTCGGCATCGAGCACCTCCGCCCACTTGTAGCTGTAATAGCCGGCAGCATATCCTCCCGCCATGATATGCGAGAACTGCACGGTCATGCAGGTATCGGACAGCTGTGGTGTCACCACGGCTTTCTCCCACGCTTTCTTCTCAAAGGGGATAATGTCTTGCGTGAACTCACTCGTCTGCGTATAATATGCCATATCCAACAAACCGAATGTCACCTGACGCATGCAAGCGTATGCCACATTGAAATTGCGGCTACGCACGATACGGTCGATTAAATCGTCAGGGATAGGCTCGCCCGTTTGGTAGTGGAAAGCGAAAGTGCGGAGGAAGTCTTTCTCCACCGAATAGTTCTCCATAAATTGCGAGGGCATCTCCACGAAGTCCCACCACACATGCGTGCCCGACAGACTTTCGAAGCGGGTATTGGCCAACATACCGTGCAGGGCGTGCCCGAACTCGTGCAGGAAAGTCTCTACCTCACCCAGTGTCAGCAACGCCGGCTTCGCGTCGGTGGGCTTAGTGAAGTTCATCACCACACTGGCGTGCGGGCGGATGTTTTCGCCTTTGTCATTGATATACTGCCCCTGAAACTCCGTCATCCATGCACCGCCCTGCTTGCCGGCACGCGGGTGGAAGTCGGCATACAGCACGGCAAGGTAACTGCCGTCCTTGTCGAACACCTCGTAAGCCTTCACATCGGGATGGTAGACAGGAATCTCCGCATTCTCCCTGAACGTGATGCCATAGAGTTTGGTCGCCAAACCAAACACGCCGTCGATCACCCTGTCCAACCGGAAATAGGGTCTCAACATCTCGGCATCGAGGTTATAGCGTTCCATCTGAAGCTTGTGCGAATAATAGGGGATATCCCACGGTTGCAGCCGGAAGTCGTCTCCTTCGAGCTTCTTGGCCTTCTCCTCAATGGCGCTCACCTCCTCCATCGCCGTCGGCTTATAGGCATCGATGAGGTTGTCGAGCAACCGATACACATTCTCCGTCGTGCTGGCCATGCGATGCTGCAGCACATAGTCGGCATAGGTATCGAAACCCAGCAGCTGCGCCATCTCCCGGCGCAGGTTCACCAACCGCTTGCATATCTCGATATTGTTCTCGCCATTGGCGTGGGTACACACCGTGTTGCGTGCCATGTACATCTGCTCGCGCAGATCGCGCTGCGTGGAGTAAGTGAGAAAGGGCGAATAACTGGGGATGTCGAGTGTAAACACCCACCCCTCCTTGCTCTGCTCTCGTGCGGTATGGGCAGCAGCTTCCACTGCCGTGTCGGGCAGTCCGTCGAGCCGAGCCCTGTCGGTGATGTGCAGGGTATAGGCTTTGTTCTCCTTGAGCAGGTTCTGCGAAAACTGCAACGACAGCATATCGGCCTCTTCGGTGAGCCGGCGCAACTTGTCCTTACCCTCTTCGTCGAGCAATGCACCGCTACGCACAAAGGCGTCATACTCCTTGCTGAGCAGCATATCTTCCTCGGCCGTCAGCTCGCGATGATGCTCATACACCTGCTTCACACGGGCAAACAGCCGCGGGTTGAGTATCACGTCATTGCTGTGCTGGGTGAGGATAGGGCTCATCTTCTGCGCCAGCGCCTCCATCTCATCGTTGGTCTCGGCACTCATCAGACACGAGAAAGTGGTCGAAACCCTATCCAGCAGGTCATAATAATGCTCGCCCATCGAGTGGTCTTCGTAGGCTATGGTGTTATCGAATGTGGGTTCTTCGGGATTGTTGACGATCTTCTCTATCTGCTCATTGTCGCGCCGGATGCCCTCCATGAAGGCCTCCTCGTAATCTTCAAATCGTATGTCGTGAAAAGGAACGGTATGGTGTGGAGTCGCGTAGGGCTCCATAAAAGGATTCTTTCTTACTTGAGTCTCGCTCATGATGTCTCTTAACTTTCTCTATTTTGTCGTGCAAAGATAATAAAAAGATAATATACATCTTTAATAATAAGTAAAATTTAACTTACCGACTCTTCGTCAGCCATCATCCTCCGCACCGGGGCATATCACTAAAAAATCAGGGGTGCGCCCTGATTTTTTAGAAAGAAATCATCAATAATCGGTCTTGAGCTTGATCAGCGCAGACAGTTCCTGTGCACTATTAAAAACACTGTTGGGCAGGATTCTGTATGCTTTACCGTTCACCTCATAGCGATCGATAACGTAAGCTGTTCCTCTGACGTGGATGAATCCTGTGATGGTTTGAATCTTATCCTTACCGAATACGCTGCCGGAGAGGTAGACCGTATAGCTCTCGTCATAGCGCTTGGTTTTACGTTCTGTGTTCCAAACGTCATCATCCACCCACAAAATCTGCAAGATACGCCCCAGCTCTCCGGTCTCTTCAGCATATTCTTCAAGCACCGGCAGCAGGCGGCAGTTGAGCCATGACGGCCCCACCTGCAACTCCTTTTGGTCGCTGTTGCGGATACACTTGATTACAACGATGCTATCCTCACCGGGCTTGAAACCTGTCTGAGTGTTTTCTTCAGGCGACACCTGCAGACTGTCGAGCACGTTGGTACCACTGGCGCTTTCTATATGGACATACAACTGGAATGGTGAACGAGCAGGAGAGCCAATAGTCCCATCATCGCAGCCTGACAATAACGGCAGAATACAGAGGGCTACTAAATACAAATACTTTCTCATAACACTATTTGATAAATGTTGCTGTTTGGAGGTAGGTCGTGTAATTGAAAGCCCGGGGGCATCGTCGTTGTAGACAAGACCGGCCTTCGCACACTTAGTTACTTTTTTACCCCATTCAAATCGGGATGGTTATACAATACAAGTTTGATTCACAAAAAAATTGGCGTTCATAAGGTTATACATTCCGTTGGTTTTATCGGCTTTGTGCCATCAGAATCAGCAGATATGAATCTATATCAGCACATAATTTCGTTGCAAATATGGGAAAAAATCTCAAAAGTCACAACTGTTTTTAACTTTTTAACACATAAAAAAACACGACCGGATTATGGTCTTCTTTGTCCGATTCTCTGCTCGGAATTAAAGGTAATTTAACGTTTAAAAAAGTCAGGGAATAGCCCTTTTTTGTCAAGAAAACACAGATTTTCGGACGAAAATTTTAAGACGGCTTTGCGATAAGATATGTTTCGCATCGCCGGAACGGCCTAATCGCTATGCGATCTCAACGTTATCGCATCGCGATAACTATGGTATCGCGATGCGAAAGCATAGCTATCGCAAAGCCGAAAAATGCAGATTTTTTATTGATTTTAATTTTATCTCTGTAACTCGCTGATAATCAAACAAAACTAAAAACCATCCGATTTTTCACGATTTTCAGCCAAAATCCTTATGAATTTGTGAAAACGGGCAAAACTGAAGGGTGATTGTTGAATTATTTCTGAATGATTTTTTGCAGGAGTTAGAGGAGTAACATGTTTAATTATTGTTATTTCCCGTTATTTTCTGATTGATTTTCTTGCTGTTATGGCATAAATCTGTTATATTTGCAGCGTAGACA
>CAUTTP010000027.1:0-28848 GCA_963541305.1 uncultured Prevotella sp. | reverse complement strand
TTGCAAAGATAGTCTAAGTTTTTGAGATATAAGAGGGAAAAATAAAGAATTAACAGAAGAAAAATTGACTTTTGAGAAAGTGGACTAAAATAAATAGGCATCTAATTTTGACACCTACTTATGATTCCGTCTTGACAGTGTGTTGGCTGTCAAGACGGAACCGCGATGGAGAGTTCTCACTCTATTTTGAGTATTCGGGCAGCCATTTCATCTGCTTCACAGCCTCTTCGGCACTGTCTATCTTTCTTTTTGTGATGCCTTGCTGCACGGCATTTTGAGCGACAACGACAGCTATATGCTCAGAAAACTCTGTCAGTTTTTCTACTGGCGGGAGTACCGCCGCCCCCGGTTCTTCCGGGTTTACAATGCCGCCTAATGCATGTGCTGCAGCAGAAAGCAACGGCTGATTGACTACGCGTGCCGTGGATGCAATGACCCCCAGACCCAAACCGGGGTACATCAGTGCGTTGTTGGCCTGCCCGATATTGTAGGTTATGCCGTTATATTCTACCGGAGCACTCGGTATGCCCGTAGCGACAAGTGCGCGCCCATTGGTCCATTGTATAAGATCTTCGGCTTTGGCTTCTGCCAATTCTGTGGGGTTAGACAGCGGAAAGATGATGGGGCGCCGTACGGCAGTTGCCATCTCTTTCACCACCTGTTCGCTGAACATGCCCGGAGTGGTGGATGTTCCTATCAGAACCGACGGGTGAATAGCCTTTACGGCATGATAGAGGTCGGTGAGCGAAGCACTGTCTGCAAACTCGCTTCGTTGCCTTGCGAAATGCTTCTGCCCCTCTGTCAGCCCGTCTGTATCTTCAAAAAGTAATCCTTGTCTGTCTACAAGGTAGATGTGTTTGCGCGCTTCTTCGGCAGGCATACCTTGTTGCAAAAACTCTTCAAAGATCTGGTGGGCAATGCCTACGCCTGCCGTTCCGGCTCCGAAGACCATTATCTTCTGGTCGGTAAATTTTTCTTTCGAGATATTCAGCGCACCGAGTATTCCGGCCAGAGCCACAATGCCCGTGCCTTGAATGTCGTCGTTGAATGTTGTTATCTTTTCCTGATAGGTTTCAAGTATCGTTGCGGCATTTGCGCGTCCGAAGTCTTCCCAATGCAGATACAGTTCGGGAAACAGCTTTTCGGCTGCCGTTACGAAACGGTCGATAAAGTCGTAATAGGCCTTTCCTCGCACTCGCTCGTGTCTGTTACCCAAATACAGAGGGTTGTCCAGCAGTTGCCGGTTGTTTGTTCCAACGTCAAGAACCAGTGGCATCACATTGTCCGGGTTGATGCCTGCCGCTGCCGTGTAGACCATTAGTTTGCCTATTGAGATGGCAACGCCGTTAATGCCCCAGTCGCCTATACCCAGAATAGCCTCTGCATCGGTGACGACAATCAGGCGTATATCGCGCCCTCCGGCAGCATTTTTCAACGAGATTTCTATGTCTTCGGGATGATCTATCGAGAGAAAGGCAGCATCCTGCGGTTTCATGAACAGTTCATCATATTGCCTAATGGCATCTGCCACGGTGGGATCGTAAACGATGGGCATAAATTCGGCAACATGTTTTGCCATCAATGCATAGAAAAGAATGCGGTTGGTGTTGAACAGTGTCATCAGATAGACACGCTTTTCCAGATCGCTCGTCTTCTTGCTGTATTGTTTGTACGTGCGCTTCACCTGTTCGTCAAGCGTCTGTACAACTGTAGGCAATGTTCCCGTAAGCTTCAGGGCTTTTCTTTCCTCCATACTGAACGCTGTTCCTTTGTTGAGAAAAGGATTGTTGAGAATTTCTTGGGCTGTTTTCATAAAAACCATACTTTTAATTGATAATAATGAAAGTCATCTTGACTTTTCAAATTCTTATAAACCAAAGGGAGTTTTATCTTATATTTGCAAAAACAAGACCTCAACTCCTTTCATGTACGAAGTACTTGGCAAAGATACCATAATATTTGAGATTCAACTCCACTTATCGGGTGTAAAATGTGGATATGCCTTAAAAATAATTTGTCGGAGGTTATCCCTGTACATTCTGAGTGTGAAGAGAAATGTAAAAAGAAGTATTACCGCCCGCTAAAAACATACTGCCGGCACTGAAATCCTTTATACATCATACCTGCAAGCGCTCCTACCGTAAAGGGGCTTGCCTAAGCGGCATGTATGCCAAACGGCACACCGATCTCATTCCGCTGCCGACGTACACCGAACGCTGTACGCACGTACACCGAACGCTGTACGCACGTACACCGAACGACGTACGCACGTACACCGAACGCTGTATGCACGTACACCGCACGACGTACGTGCCCATCAGCGCGGGAAGCAGCGATGAAACGTGCGGAGAGAGTGTGTCATCTCAACTTTTAGCAGACACCGATAGAAAAAGGAGGCAGGAGCCAAGATGATTTAATAGCCAGAATAAGCTTTGCAACTCGTGACAAATCAGTATCTTTGCAAATGATAAGTGGAATTTAAGTATGACAAAACTATATTTGGTACGCCACGGCGAGACGGTGGAGAATAAGGCGCAGATTATGCAGGGGCAGACGCATGGTGAGCTGAATGATACCGGCATGAGGCAGGCACGGGAGATGTGCGAGAAGATGCGGCGTGAGCAGATCGACGCTTTCGTTTCGAGCGATCTGAACCGGTCGGTGCATACATGCCGGATTATTGCGGAGCCACACGGCAAGGAGGTGGTGACGACGGAACTGCTGCGCGAGCGCGACTGGGGCAGTTTCACGGGAAAGTTTATTCCTGATTTGCAGGATGTGGAGTGGCCGGACGACATAGAAACGCTGGAGCGGATGAAGAGTCGGGCACAGAATTTCCTGACGTGGATTAAGGTCGCTTATCCCGGGCAGACAGTGCTGGCCGTGGGGCATGGCATTATCAATAAGGCGATACAGAGTGTGTATTTTAAGAAGCCGATGAATGAGATTCACAAGATGGGTAATGGTGAGGTAAGGGTGCTCATCTTGTGACGACGAGTGATAAGCAAAAGTAAGGCTGCCAGACATCACATCTGAGCAGCCTTACAACTTAATCAATAACTCTCTAAAATTTGGTTATGCCTGAAACATCTAATTACCGGAGAAACATTTACCTGTTGAAGTGGTTTTCGATTATCGTCTATAAATATGTATTTGTGTTGTTATGTTCTTATTATCTGCGTCCTCCGCCGAAGTGTCCTCCGCTGCTGCTGGCATCAGAATGGCTGCTGCCACCACCTCCAAAGGTTCCACCGCCTCCAAAGGTTCTGCCGGATGATGAGCCGCCCGAGCCTCCCGAGCCGCTGCCGAATGAACGGCTGGGGGCTGACATGCTGCGGTTAGGAGCCGTGCCGCTGCCGTTGGGCGTGAAAGTGCGGCTTGGGGCGGAAGATGACGAACCGCCTCCGAAGAAGCCGCGACTTGATGAGGGACGGGTCACCGTGGTGCGGGTGCTGCTCTCTCGGGCACTGCCGAACGAGCGTGACCCACTTGGCGACGCGCCGTTGCCAAAGGAGCGGCTGCCGTTGGGCTGCAAGCTGCTGCCAAAACTACGCGTACGGTTGGTCTGCATGCCCTGACGACTGTCGTAGTCAAAGGAGCGACTGCCGCTGGATTGTGGGCTGCTGCCAAAACTGCGCGCACGGTTGGACGACATGTTCTGACGATTGCCATTGCCGAAAGAACGATTGTTCATAGAGTTGACGCGCGAGCCACGACCGAAGTCGCCACGGTCAAAACCATCTCGCATACCTACACGCATATCTCCACCGGGGCGCGGACCGCCATAAGTACGGCCATTATACCAACTGCGTCCTCCATTCATGTGCCAGCTGTGATCACCGCGATAGGTTGTCCAAAAAGCAGGACGGCCGAAGAAGAAGTAGTCGCGATGCGGATAGCGGGCATAGACGGCAAAGTGCCAATACCCTGCATCCCAGTAAAGGGGACGGTAGAAATAGGCTGCATCTACATACATGCGATACTGCCAGTCGAACAGGATATAGCTCAGGTCGAGGTTGCGTCGTGTCCAGTATGCACCATACAAGTCATCATAATCGTTGATGCCCATGAGGTAGTCGAGATTGATCTCGTAGGCTGCCTCATATTGGTCGTCGGTCAGATTGAGCTCGTATGCCATCTTGTCGGTCAGAAAGAGAGCCTGTTCGCGAGCCTGCTCATAACTCATGGCAGATGCTTGGACTGTGATGGTAAACAGTGCTGCAAGCGCTAACATTAACTTTTTCATATCGTCTTTTTATTTTTATTCTATGTTTATGTGTGAAGTGTTGTCTTATCTTCACATTGCAAAAGTAAAACAAAATAGATGCTTCATAGAAGGTTTTTCCCTACATTGGGAGGGGAAAATCCCTAAAATGTAGTAACTTTGTACCCAATATGATAATGGCATAGCTGTTGAAACACAATATTGATTATGCGTATAAGTTCTATCTTTGCATCATAATATAAAATAAGGTATAGATGAAACGACTAACCAACATTCTCGCTTTGTTGCTCTTGACCGTCCCGCTTTCTGCCCAATACGCATGGCAGTATGATGCGTTACCCGGAAAAGTTGATATAGGCAAGGGCATCAATTATAAAGTTGAGATGCAAGGTTCGTTCTCGGATGGCAACACGCCGTTGTGGCTCAATGCCAACAAGCATGGACTGTCATCATTGGAGGGCACGAACGGTTATCTGCGAGGACAGGTAATTCGGCCGCTGAATAATGACTCGGCACGCCGTTGGGGCATCGGATATGGTGTGGATGTAGCTGTGCCGTTACACTATACGAGTGATGTGGTGGTGCAGCAAGCCTTTGTGGAAGCACGCTGGTTGCATGGTGTGCTGAGCGTGGGCGCAAAGGAATATCCTATGGAACTGAAGAACAACAGGCTGAGTTCCGGATCGCAGACTTTGGGCATCAACGCGCGTCCCGTACCACAGGTGCGACTGTCATTGCCCGAATATTGGACGATTCCTGCCCTTGGGCGATGGTTTCACATCAAAGGACACATCTCATACGGTAAGATGACCGACGACAACTGGCAGAAAGACTTTACCCATCAGCAGTCGAAATACACGGAAAATGTGCTTCTGCATACCAAGGCTGGGTATCTCAAGATTGGTAGCGAGGAGCGTTTCAAGCCTCTTTCTGTGGAACTTGGTGTGGAAATGGCTACACAGTTTGGCGGCACGAGCTATTCTCGCGACATAAACGGCAATATGGTAGCTACTAAGAATGCATCGGGTTTCAGCAGCTTCTTGAAGGCTTTGATACCCGGCGGAGCCGATGCGCCGGAGGCAGGCACAGTTTATCAAAATGAGGCAGGCAACATCTTGGGCAGTTGGCTCATGCGAATCAACTACGAAACAGAGGGGTGGAACCTGAGCTTGTATGCCGATAAGTATTTTGAGGATCATTCTTCCATGCTTCAGCTCGATTATGACGGCTATGGTGAGGCAGGCGATTGGAATGTGAGAAAAGACACCCGCTTTTTTCTTTATGACTTTAAGGACTGGATGCTTGGGGCGGAATTTAACCTGAAATACGGCCGCTGGCTACGCAACATCGTGCTGGAATATCTCTATACGAAGTATCAGAGCGGTCCTGTCTACCATGACCACAGCCCCGGTCGATCCGACCATATTAGTGGGCGGGATAACTATTATAACCATTACATCTATACCGGTTGGCAGCATTGGGGGCAAACGATGGGCAATCCGCTCTATCGTTCACCGATTTATAATGATAACGGGCAGATTATTTTCACCAATAACCGATTCACCGCTTTCCATCTCGGGTTTGACGGGCAACCGTCAGGCCGCTTGGCTTATCGGGTGCTCGCTACCTATCAGGAAGGTTTCGGTACCTATGTCAATCCTTATGCAGAGAAGCACCACAACGTGAGTTTCATGGTAGAGGCGGACTACAGCTTCCCCCGTAACTGGAATGTAAAAGGCTCGTACGGCATGGACTTCGGCCATATCCTCGGCTCTAATGTCGGTTTCCAACTCACCATTTCTAAATCCGGAATATTCAACTTATGAAAAAGATCATATTAGCCATAGCTTGCTTCCTGTCATTCACGGCATTCACCTCCTGCGGAGATCTCTTTGAAACCTCTGGCAATGGCGATCTGGACGGTCAATGGATGCTGACCCAGATCGATACTTTAGCTTCGGGAACATCAGTAAACCTTGTGGGAGATCGTAAGTTCTTGGCTGTTCAGGGCAAGATTTTGATTGTATTCGATTCTGATGAAGATAAGCAATATATGTTCCGATTTACTCACAGCGATAATCAGCTTACTTTGTCGGATGCCCGATTGAATGACCGCGAGCGGAACGATTCGGTGGTGTCTGATGTCGCATTGCTCCGGCCTTTCGGTATCAATAGCCTGACCGAGCGGTTCACGGTAGAGAGCCTTAGTGGTAGCAAGATGGTGCTGACGAGCAATTTACTAAGACTCTTTTATAAGAAATTCTAAAAGCACTAAAACACTTTTCCAAACACGATGTTGATAAAAGTCTTGACCAGAATCTTCATGTCGAACCACCAAGAGCGATGTTCCAGATAATAGAGGTCAAGCTCAAGGCGCGTCAGCATCTTCTCCATCGTATCGGTGTAGCCGTTGTAGAGTGTGGCGTATGACGTTACTCCGGGTCGTATCTGGTAGAGATATACATACCGCTTGTCGTACTTCATAATCTGGTCAATATAGAATTTGCGCTCGGGACGGGGGCCGATGAAAGCCATGTCATTCTTGACCACGTTCCAAAGTTGTGGCAATTCGTCAAGGTGATGGTCGCGTAGGAAGCGCCCTATCTTCGTCATCCGGTGATCTTTCTCGTGTCCGAATAATCGTGGGCCATCTTTCTCGGCATCCAGCTTCATGCTGCGAAACTTGTAAATGGTGAACGGACGACCGAATCGCCCGATGCGTTCCTGCTTGAAAATGGCCGGTCCGCCGTCCTCCCGCCTCACGAGAATATAACAAATGAGGAATAGGGGCGAGAATATAATCATGCAAACCACGGCAATGAGGAAGTCGCCTGCACGCTTTATGTTTCGTTCCAACTCATTCATTCCATCGGGAATAAAGCGCGGATTGTCTACATTGTTATTGTACTTAATATACGAGGGTATCTTTTTCTCCATATTGAATTATCGTTTATAATATAACAGCAGAATTTAAGGGTTATTATATAAAAGTGGCATTTTTTTGCTTTGAAGGCGGTAATTTTCTGCTTGTGCGTAATAAATATGTCAATGGCAATATTGCCATAGTCATCTTAAGAATACGAAAAAGCACCTTGGTGGCTGCTTCCGGAACATCGCCCGGCTCTGCCGTCAGGCGAAAGTGGCGACGTACGTCGTTCGGCGTACGTGCATACGTCGTTCGGTGTGCGTGCATACAGCGTTCGACGTGCATGCGTACAGCGTTCGGCGTACGTCACAGTCAGGGTGGAAAGCGATGATGAGACGGGTGTAAAAGGAGTGGGGTAAAGACGCTTTCCGGCTGAAAAAGTGCAAAAACATCCGGATGAGTGGCTTGAAAACGGGCAGGACAGGCGACTGTTACGCGGTACTTGGCGAAAACGTACGGAAAACATTCAGGACAATATTGTGCCGATGATTCAAGTTTTCTTGGTCAGGATGGGGTGCGTTCTGTGGCTTTTTATTATCTTTGCAAGAAAATAAACAGAATTTGAAAGTACTTCAGGTTGGAAAGTTCTATCCCGTCGCGGGCGGCGTGGAGAAAGTTATGATAGATCTGTTGCAAGGCATATCGCAACGCGGTATACCCTGCGACATGCTTTGCACGAATACCTGTATTGGCGAGGCCGATAAGACTATCGTAATCAACGAAAATGCCCGTGTCATTTGCAAAAAGGCGCTGACAAAGAAAGCGGCGACGATGATAGCTCCCGGTATGATCTCCGAACTTAAAAGGATCTGCAACGACTATGACATCATTCATGTGCATCATCCGGATCCAATGGCAGCTTTGGCTTTGAGATGTTCGGGGTATAAGGGGAAGGTCATTGTGCATTGGCACAGCGATATACTGAGCCAGAGATGCCTTCTCAAGTTTTATATGCCTTTGCAGAATTGGCTGATTAGAAGAGCAGATCTGATAGTTGGTACCACGCCCGTCTATGTAGAGGAATCCCCTTTTTTAAAAAAGGTGCAGGCCAAATGCACTTATTTGCCCATCGGCGTCTCCCCCCTTGTATGGAACGAAGAGAAAGTTGCCCGAATACGCCATCGGTATGAGGGCAAAAAGATAGTATTCTCGCTTGGAAGGCTGGTGCATTACAAGGGTTTTGAATATCTGATAGATGCAGCTGCATCTTTGCCCGATAATTATCTGGTACTGATAGGCGGCGACGGTGAACTTCGGAAGAATTTAGAACGGCAAATAAAGGATAAAAATCAAGAAGATAAGGTCATCCTGCTGGGGCGGATTGCGGATGAAGATATCCCCGATTATTTCAGGGCATGCGATGTGTTTTGCCTGAGTTCAATCCAGAAGACGGAGGCTTTTGCCATTGTGCAGATAGAGGCTATGGCATGCGGAAGGCCGGTTGTGGCTACAAAAATTTCGGGTTCCGGTGTGGCGTGGGTCAATGCAGACGGGGTGTCTGGCCTGAATGTTTTACCCGAAGATGCCCAAGCCCTGAGCGATGCCATTGTCAGAATGATGGAGGACAAAGGGCTATACGCAAAGTTGGCAACCGGCGCCAAAGAGAGATATGACCTTTATTTCAGAAAAGAGACAATGATTGAAAGGTGTATTGATATCTACAATCATTGTCTGTCTCAACGTTCTCACCACAAAATCTAAAATCCCAACAAGCCTTTGACGGTATCCAAAAGCATGTTTTCCTTATTTGTTGCAATCTTGACAGACCTTTTGCATCCGGCATTTTCTCCTGCTTGAACATCACGGTCGCTGTCACCTATCATATAGGAGCGGCTTAGATCTATGTTCCATTTTCTCGCAGCTTGAAGGATAAGCCCCGGTTTGGGCTTGCGGCAGTCACAGTCGATTTTATATTGGAGTATTTCTCCTTCGAATCCTTTGTCAGGATGGTGTGGGCAAAAATAAATGGCATTCAGATAAGCATGCTCTTTACCCAGCATGGTTTCCAATGTGGCATGTATATATTCCAACTCATCTATGGTGCACTCACCCCGTGCAATGACAGGTTGATTTGTCACTACTACTGCGAGATAACCGCTTTTGTTGATAAGGCGAATAGCTTCGGCCGCACCCGGTATGAGTTCCAGCTGCTGAGGGGTGTGGAGAAATTGAACCTCCTTATTTATCGTTCCGTCTCTATCAAGGAAAATGGCAGGGCGTGAATACTTGCGATTGCGGGCCTCAACGGTACCGTTCTTGACATCGTCGCATACAGAATAGTAGCGTTCGGGGGTGCCCATGTCCTTAATATATTCAAAGGATATGTAGCCGAATATTCTCAGATTATTAGATAGGCATTTCGGCAAGACATCTTTTTCAATGTGACTTTTTATTCCGGGTTTTATTCTCAGAAGAATTCGAGGAGAGAAGATAAAGAGTGAGGCGTTGACGAGATTCTTGCTGACGAATCCCTCCGGGTGGGGTTTGATGAAGAAATGGCGCACCCGTCCTTCTTCGTCCATATCGATCAAGTCGGAATCATAAGGATGGTCATTGGGATGAACGAGTAGCGTGGCGTCTGCTTGATGAGTGCGATGATAATGAAGCATGGCATCCATATCAATGTCTACGATGGTGTCTCCGTAAAAGACAAAGAAGTCTTCGGTCAATTGTTCTTGGAGCAATCCCAAGGAGCCTGCCGTACCGAGAGGTTCCGTTTCTTGAAAATAGTCTATGTGTACCCCCCATTTCTTTCCATCCCTAAAATAATCTTGTATCAGATGTCCCAGATGACCGGTAATCAAAAGAAAATCGGTGTATCCGTACCTTTTGCATAACATGATCTCCCTTTCGATAATGGGTTTCCCGCAAACAGGAATCATTCCTTTGGGTATTTCCGAATTGACCGAAGCGATACGGGTGCCTTGTCCGCCGGCAATGATAACAACTTTCATTTACTGAATATTTTTTGTTCGACAATGCAGCAGATAATGTGTCCGATTAAGGTTTGGCACTCCTGGATGCGGGGTGTTTCGGCCGAAGGTATCTTTACCGTATAATCCCATTCATCCATCTTGCATGGCTTTTCCCCTACCAGAGCCACGGAGATAATTCCTTTTTTCCTGCATACATCCAGACATTTTACGAGATTCTCAGAATTTCCTGAAGTCGATATGCCGACAAAGACATCGCCTTTGTTACCTTGTGCCTCCAATTGTCGGGCAAAAGTTAGGTCGTAACCGTAGTCATTTCCAATTGCTGTTATGATAGAGGTATCTGTGGTTAAGGCGATGGAGGCTAAGGCCGGCCGGTCAAAATAGAATTTGCTGACCATCTCTCCTGCCATATGTTGCGCATCGGCTGCACTTCCTCCATTGCCAGCCCAAAGAACCTTTTTACCATTCTTATAAGCATTTACGCATACATCAGCTATATTGGCAATCGTGTTCATCGCAACCTTGTCTTCATAGAGTCGTATTTTCACATCGGCCGACTCCTTTATTTGTTTCGTAACAATATCTATAGATTTCATAGCTTTTAATTTAAAATATCTTCCATCCATGTGCCCCACCTTGTGTAAATTGGAAAGGCATGACAAACCCTTCAAATTCATTGAGAGCCATTTCAAGTTCTTTTTTTCGTGCAGGATCTACGACAAACATGATACACCCCCCACCGCCTGCACCGGACACTTTTCCGGCTTTGGCACCATGTTGCATAGCCACGTCCATCGTATGTTGAATCATTGGATTGGTTATATGCGTGGCCATGTTTTTTTTATTTTCCCAAGCTGTATGCAGTATGTTGGCGAATGTTTCCAAATCACCTTTGAGTACAGCCTGTTTCATGTCTTTAGCACTTTGTTTGATCTGATGCATCGCTTCGATGGCTTTGTTATTTCCCTTAGAGGTATTTGCCTTTTGTTCGTCGATAATCTGTGCACTCTCCCGAGATATACCAGAGAAATATAATAATATGGATGCTTCCAGCTCGTCGACAATCCATCTCTTGATTTTCAATGGGTTCACAATTACCACATCATTCTGAAGGAATTCCATATAATTGAAACCACCAAAAGTTGCTGCATATTGGTCCTGCTTTCCTCCGGAAAGTCCAAGATCCTTACGTTCTATTTCGTAAGCCAAGCGGGAGATATCGTAATCGCCTAAAGGGAGGCTCTGCCATTCTGAAAGAGCTTTCAGTATGCTTACAACCATAGTAGATGATGTGCCGAGACCGGAGCCTGCAGGAGCATCATTATAAGTCGTTATCTTGAAGGATACAGGGGAAAGTTCAAAGTCTTTCATAAGCCGGTTATATACCCCCTTTATCAGACTGGCCTTTCCGTCAATGTTTAATTCTCTTGTAACGGCATGGCTCTCTTTCACGTTGTTGTCATAGGAACAAATCGTTATTCTTCCGTCGTTGGTCTCTTCAATGGTGCAATAGGCATACAAATTAATTGTAGCATTAAGGATTAGCCCTCCATACAAATCACTATAAGGCGACACATCGGAGCCTCCTCCTGCCAAGCCTAATCGTAGAGGTGCTTTACTTCTAACAATCATATCGGTAGATTCTTTTGTTTATTTATAGATAACTACTTTGATGCAGCTTTTATTATGTCGACAATCCTATTTGCCGATATTTTAAAATTATATTTATGTGCGGTTAGCTCATCAATATCGATTCTGCCTTGAGGGATATCAGTCAGTTTGTCCGCCAAATTGTTGATGTTACCCGACTTGAAAAAGATGGCGGGAGAATCTTGGTAAATCTCCTGATGGGCTGGTATATCGGAGATAATAACAGGTGTCCCTAAATACATGGCCTCTAATGGCGTCAATCCAAAGCCTTCATAATAGGATGGAGAGACCAATGCCCTTGCTGAAGAAAGTAGACCGTAGACCTCTTCATCGTCTGCATCATTTATAAACTTTATATCGGGATCGTGCTTGGAAGATAAATCAATGATGAATTGATCCTTGACTCTAAAATTGAATTTGCCCACAATATATAATTTATAGTCGATGGTTCTTGTTGCCTTTACTTTTTTATATGCATTGATGAGAAGTTCAATGCCTTTGTGTCTCTTTAGATTCCCTAAGTATATGATATAATTCTCCTTATTTGGATGATGAGGATGATTTTGTTTAAACGTGACCAGTTTTTGACTGATAGCACTATGGACTACATGGATATCCTTTGGCGTATGGAAATAATCTTTAAGCCGTTGTTTTGTAAATTCTGAAACGGTGAAAACACTCTTAGATACACTGAGTGCGCGTTTAACGTAAAGATATCTGATCCATTTTCCTATACCTGAATTTAACCCTTTAACATCCAAGAACACAATATCATGTATGGTGGAATATATAGGCACTTTTATCCCTAAAGGAATATTGAAATTTGGTGTATAAAAAGCATCACAACTGTTGACTTCTTTTACGGGAAACCTGAGCAGTTCAGACAGAGAAAAACAATCATAGGTACAGGATAACACATTGCAGTTTTCCATCGCTGCATATTCCGACAAGCACTCAAGGTTGCCAATGAGCAGGAACTGATGGTCTCGGAGTTGAACCATGAAATGGACAATATTCTCTATAAAGGTACCGATGCCACTTGAGCCGATGAGCCGACAATCTACAGCTATTTTCATAACGAATATCGTTTTAAAAGTAATTGGTTGGTTGTGAAAACTTATTATATCATTCTATTATGGATAACCGATACTGTCCTTTTTTATTATACTGCTGTTCGCTAAAAGTAGAAAAGTTTCCGAAAGAGAGGGCTTTTGAGGCTCCTTCTCTTTGACAAATACTCTCTGCAGATTTGCGTGTAGCAAAATGAGAAAACTTATACCCAAAATACGCGAAAATCAGAGGTTGCTGCGAAAGTCGCAGTCTGTCAGGAAGTTGTGTATTTAAAATTGAAATTTAACAAAAAAATCTATTTTTAGGTATTACTGTCCGCTAAAAACAGATTGCTGGCTCTGGAATCCTTTATACATTATACCTACAAGTGCCTTTACCGTAAAGGGACTTGTCTAAGTGGCATGTGCGCCAAACGGCACATCAAACTCATTACGATGCTGACGTACACCGTACGACGCACACACATACACCGAACGCCGTACGCATGTGCACCGAACGTCGTACATGCGTACACCGAACGCCGTACGTGCCCATCAGAGCGGGAAGCGGCAGCGAAACGTGCAGAGAGGGAGGATGTTAAGTACTTGGAGAAACAACATGCCCGGGTATGGCGGCATATCCTTGCATCTAAGGTCGCCATCCGTCAAGATAACGATGCGGCAAACAGCCAGACGATCTGACTGTCGTATGAAGATGAATCAGCAAATGCTGGTGGGCAGATTTGTACCGTTTTGTTTCAATTTTTAGCAGACGGAACCAATTTTTATGGTGTACAATCCAATTTTAAGACGATACCCTCACCACCACTCATGCTGTTCCATGATAGGGTAGTTACCTCCTTGGTAGCTTGGTAGTTGACGTCAAGGATATCGGATGTATGGTCTATGCGTGGCAACAGTCTTGCTCTGCCTTTGTAGTTTCCACGCAAGGTGATACTGCCTGTTTGCAGTGTTCTGTCACTCTTGTTGACGATAAACAATGTATAACATCCTTTCTCCTGTTTGAAAACTCCTACCATAAGAAAGGAGTCGAGCTCGGTGATAAGATCACTTTGGTCGACAGTGGCTATATACTTGTCTCCTGAATCCGGTGAAACGAGGTTAGAATGGTAACACCCCACCCACTCGCTATCGAAGATAACCGGGGCCATATACAGCTTGATATATTGGTTGACAGCCTTTGCCATGTTGTACCTGATGGTTGTATCCTGCCTTCCATCCAATATGCCATCGAAAATCACCTTATTGTTGGGAAGACAATAAAGGTCGTACCCTCCTTTGCTGTTCCTTATGCCCAGAGGTGTATAGATTGGCGTACTGTTGGGCTCCCATTTTGAGGATAGACGAATGGGCTGGTTGCTGTCCATACGTCCTGAAACAATATCACCATCAGGTGTAGACGAACAGAGTATCGTGGAGTCTGCGTATTGCTCTATCCAAAGGTTGCCATAAGTATCCAAATCCGCAGGGATGATGGGCTGTGTAGACCATTTCCTATTTTCCCATTGACATAGCATGTCTTGTCCAGCGCTCTTTGCTATTACATAAAGTCGGCTGTCTACAGTTAATACCTGCCGAATGTTTGCAAATGGATAGTCCTCGTAAGACGAGAACTGATGGCCCCGCAGATCATTGTATATCCGAAGGTTGTTTTTACCGGCAATGCAAAAGTCTACGCCTGAATGGATATTGTAGTTGCCTACGGCTATTGCCCCCTTGTGCACCTCATCAAACATTGATTTCGTGAATCCGGCAAGTCGTAGCTTGATATCCCACGTTTTAAGTTCAGTAGATATCCATACCGTTCCGTCTTCACACAGGAGGATGACATCATCAAAGCCGTCTTGATTCCAATCTGCGACGAAGATTCTCACATTGATAGCAGATGGAGGGATGACGAGTGCCAAGTCCCAATCCCGTGTTAGACTGCTGGTTTCCCGGGTTGCGTATTTAAAATACAAGATGTTTCGGGCACTCCCGGTCCTTACGGCTATATCCGCATGTCTGACGGCATAATCCTTACTCCTGTTGAAAAGGCCAAAAAATATATCGTGATCCGCATTTTGCTCTGCAACATGATAGAATATAGTGCCGTTCCAACCGCATGAATCACGGTAGGAGGCATCTCTCATCACTGCTTGTCCATCTATCCTGTCATAGCAGTAGTACATGAGACCCTTCGCGCCATAAGCCATTGGTGCAAACGCTCCCAGACGGATATAGGCCTGCTGCCGGCGGGCGTTCCATGTTGTCATCCATTCGGTAACGGATATTGTGCTCCATACCGGGCGGCTACCGGCTGCAGTTCTTATTGCTGCTAAATTTGAAAAATATTGGTGTAAAGCAGTCGGCCGATCGAAATAACTGTCTTGATAATAATTGTCAAAACACAGCACGGGGAGAGAGCAACCATTACCGTTGTCTGCAAATACCTTCAGATAATCGATGTAATCCGTCCAGTTGTGAAACTCAGAGCTATATGCCGGAAGTAAGTTGGTGAAGAAAAACAGTCCGTTGTTTTGAGCTTTCCGTAGTCCGTCGTATATAATCGGAACCTGCGAACATACGGGTTCGTCCATAAAGAACACGCCGTCTATCCCTTGAACTTTCAAAGGCTCTAATGTGCGAGACAGGAAGTATACGTCAAATTGTTCTCGGATATCTTTGAGAACAGCCGTCGCTGGGGTGGCGGTGTGTGCCATCCGTTCGCCCGTAAACAAGTTGAACCCCGCATCACAGGCCAATTTATAAGCATTCAAGGTTTCCTTCCTGCTGGTAATAGGAGGGTCTTTGAATGTACCGATGATAAAGTTTTCGTTCCACCAATCTTGGGCAATAGCGGTGTGAAAATAGAAAACAGAGAACAGGAGTAGAGCTAAGTTTCTCGGCATACGACATTTTTGATAAAAGAAAGCTACATAAGCTGCTTGAAAAACCTTATTCTGCATCTGAAGGCCTTGCGTGATGGCCTTTTTGTAAGACAACTGACGAGGTAGAGCAAGTGTAATGACAACCAATAAATTCCATTTGCCAGATAGTATTTCACGCCATGTACATTCTTCTTGTAATAGGTGAGGCGACCTTGTTCCGAAAGCCATAGTCTTTTTTCGTTAACTTGCCCGTCCTGCTTGAACGATTTGCCCTCCAGATGTTGGATTTGTGCAGACGGAACAGACATAATCTTGTATCCTGACGATGTAATTCTATGGCAGAGATCGGTTTCCTCACTGTACATAAAAAACAAGGGCGAGAAGCCCCCAGTCTCTTTGATGATGTGCCTCTTAATCATGAGGTCTGCTCCACTGATATAGGCGACGGATAAAGCAGTACTCGTATGGTTGAATGACCAATTGCCACCAAAGAATATAGATTCCAGTTTATGGGCGGTCATCTCGCAGAGTTCCCATCTTATGCCGGGATAGATACGCCGGAAAGATAAAGTAGGCTGCATGCTCTCATCGAAGAGATTACCTCCGCATGCTCCCACCTCCTGATGCTCATCCAAATAGTCGCTTAGAATCTTGATAGCGTTGTTTATCAAGATGGTATCTGGATTTAAGCAAAGAACATTTCTACCCTGAGCCACTTTGAACCCTTCGTTGTTGGCCTTTCCAAATCCAACGTTCTCTTCTATGCGCACCAATTGAATATCAGCGAACTCGGGATATAGGAAAGCTGCAATATTCTCTTTCGAGTCATTGTCTACGACGATTATCTCAAAATGAATGCCCCTTGTCTGCTGATAGATCGAGCGTAGACAATCCGAAATGAGTTTACCGTTATTATAATTGACAATAATGATAGAAACGTCCATATTGATGTAACTTATTTAAGTGGAATCTGTAGGAACCGATCCATAATGACTTGCCAGTCGTAGTTCTTCAATTGCGCAAAGTCAACACGTGGATGCGTTGTCAGCATCCGTTCTATCGCGTTCAACCAGTCGACTTTTTCATAGCCCTTGACCGTCAGTGCTCCTTTTTTATCAGCAACCACTTCTATCATGGCAGAGTTATGCGAAGTAATGACGGGACAGCCGCATTTCAATGCTTCGAGTTGTGGCATGCCAAAACCTTCGTTCAAGGCACACGAGATAAAAGATGCAGCCAGACAATAGAGCTTGGGTAAGTCGGGTGTTGGTACATATCCGCAGAAGATAATGCTTTCTTTAGGAAATGTATCATTGTCTACAATATCTTTCAATTTCGTATTCTTCCACCCCTTGGCCCCAACAACGACCAGTTGTGTATCAAACTTCTGATAAACTTCCGGCATCAATTGCAAGAGAAACTTCAGATTCTTTCTTGGTTCCATGGATCCAACGAACAGAAGGAACTGTTTCCTTATGCCGTATCTTTGTCGTATCTCATCTTTTTCTGTCTCCGTCATCTGAATGGGATGGAAATAGTCATCATCGTTAGAACAGCCGATAAAGATATTTCGGCATTTTCGTTGAGGGAAGTATTTATCAATTTTCCCTTTTGTATAATAGGAATTGGTCCAAATCAGATCGGCTTGCACTACAGACCGGTTAAAGAACAGTTTGTTGGAGATAATATTGGAGAGTTGCATGGTCTCCTTATATTCCAAATTGACGACATCATGTACGACAATAATCTTTGTTATCTTTCGTGGTAGCAAGAATGGTATGCAGGGAAAAGGAGAAAAGTAAACGTCAGCTTTGTATTTTCTCGCAAGAACTGGCATATAGGTACAGAGCCATACGAGGTTGGGAAGCCTGCTCAAGAGCCAATTTGATTTGATGACAAACTTGATGTTTCTCTCCATTGATTGCAGTGAAAATGTCTTGTCTAAATCTCGCGGAAGGGCGACAATAAATGTATCCTCTGGGCGCCTTTTTGCCCACGCGTTGATACAGCATCGGGCGAATGTCGTGATGCCTGCACTGGGATGCACAAAGGATCTTCCGTCTATCAATATGTCCATAGCCTAAAAAGTTAATAATTTCCAGATGAATACAGTAAAGACAAACTCTATGCAGCCAATGAGACAGACTACAGCTTGCGACACGGCTTTAGGTTTTATCGTATAGAATATACATGGAAATAGCACTAGTTCGACAATACCAAATAACTCATAGACGCGGCCACTCAGTACCGGTACACGAGAAAATGCGAAGAAGAAAAAGAGAGAGAGCCCCAGCACTTTTAATAGGACCGGCAGAAATATGCAATATTCCGCTATCGTATCGTAGAAATATAGTGTGTAAAGCATGATGAACACTTTCAACCACAAGAAAGGACTCTTCAAGGAAACGGCTTCAAAAAATCCTATATCCGTTAGTGTTTTGTAAATTTCTACCTTGTCTTGAATGAAAGGAATTGGGATGAAAGAAATGATATCCAACTTCAGGACAAAAAGAATCAGACCTATAGGAATGATGGAAATAAGCCCTATTTTCCATGTTCTATTTAACGGCTTGTTGCTAAAGAATAATATAAGGAATAGAATTAGGGACGAATAGTGGAAGAAGACTGCACATAAAAGATAAAGTACAGTATGCCATCGTTTACCTTCTGCTAAGGGTTTGAGTGACATGAGTAACAGTCCTGATGCAACACTTACTCGGATTTGAGTGAAGTCGTGTAGGATAAAATAATTGCCCAAGTACACAACAATGGGCATAAAATAGAATGCAGACAGTCGCCTGATGGCGACAAACTTCAAAGTGATACCCAGCAATGCATATAGAAAGAAGATGATGTGGACATCATCTATCAAATATTTCAAGTATGAGGAAAAGAAGATGAAAGAGTACTCGACTGGTATTTCGTTTTTCTCGCTGTCAGAGTTATTGAAAAGTTCCTCGTAGGCTTCCGAGTCTGCATCGACTCCGAGAGATTTTAAAGCACAAGCAATAATCAGTGTAGCACCAAAAAGGCAATACACATAGATATTAAACTTCCCCAGCCTATCTTCCAGAAAGGTAAGTAAAATCGCAGCAAAGATAATGGCTATGAAGAAGTAAATCATTCTTTGATTAAAATATAGAACGAAGTTCCAAAGAAGGCCAAGAGCGTCATGACGGCTACAAACACCATTCTTTTAGGACCAGCCGGTTTGAATGGTACCGTAGCATTGGTGAGTGTGGTGAAAGCCGGTGTCTGTTCCTGCAATTTCGCATACGCTCCCTGTAGCTGTCCTGTCAGCATGGTATAGAGATTATACTTCAGTTGCATTTCGTTCTCAAGGTCTTCTCGCTTGGACTTATAACTCTGAAGGACAAGATCGCCATTGGCGTCTGCATATGAGCTGTAGACTTGACGTGCACGTGTATAGTCCTCTTTTGCCTTATTGTAGAGGTTCTTCGTGTACTGAAGATCTTTTTGGGCCTTTTTGGTTCTATAATCTGTGATAAAATCCTGAAGCCGGTTCTTGACAGAGTCTGCTATTGTCGCACATATTAGCGGATCTTGATCTTCTACAGCAATCGTGATTACGTTTGTTTTCTTGTCTATCTTACAACTGATTTTGTTGTCAATAGCCCGGATAACTTCATTCTGATTCTTGGTCAGCCAGAAGCTATTTATCTTTCCATCTCCATGAAACGTGTCGGAGGTTTCCTCTTTCTTGAACACGCCCTTACCCATATCCCACCAAGGTGTTTTCTGTCTGTTTTTCAGATATTCGTAGTATGTTATATTGCTAATCTTTCTATCTTTCGAATTCACCCGAATTGGGAAAAGACTGGCTTTGAATTCGGTCGATTTGAAAACACTTGGATAAAGTTCGGGCGAAATGGCATCTACCGTACCTATTTTCGTACCGAGGTTCATCCCGAAAGAAGATGCAAGAGAACTCAATGAACCACTCATCCCGCCCGTAGGGTTATTCCATTCGGGCGCCAAACTTACTTCACATCTGTAGTATCTCGGAATACTGAGGATGATTAAGCATGACAAAACGAACGTGATAGGGAGGGTATATAAATACAATTTCTTTTTATTACCCAACGTTTTAGCAATCTTTGCGAAATCTATCTGTTTTAACTCTTTACCGTTACTATTTTCTTCCATATGTGAAACTATTATATTTTCCTAATTGAGTTTAAACGATGAATAAGGATGCCGTTGATATACACTCTTAGTTCCTTGGTAATTCCAAACCAATAAAAAGAAACTATGCTACAGACAAGAGAAGTGATGACAATCACCATAAATCTCGCCAAAGATTCCTCCATTTGCGAGTAAACAAACAGGGGAAGAATAACAGCGATGGCCGATGAGGAAATGACAGGAAAAATAACTCTGGTGAAATAGAGTCGAAAGCCTAAACCCAGTTGACGGCGTTGGATGGCAATGGTCGCTATCTGCATAAAGGTACTAACCAGAATATTGATTACCAGTATCATATGAGGGGCAGTCTCTGTACACTTCCACAGGACATAAGTTATCAGTATATTGGATAGGTTAATACATCCCGTGACAAGTTGTATTTTCGCGACATGCCCAGTTGCCTGTATCGCCATCCAACTTGGTGTGACGAAATTATAAATTAAGGAATTAACAAGGATGAGACGGACAAAATCCAGTGTATACTCGGGTATCTCTTCCAGCCAAATATTCAATACGAAATCAGCCTCAAGAAACAGAGGGAACACAAGCAGAAACAAGACATAATAGGCGGAAATCGTTGAATAGAAAATTAACTGCTGAAAATATCGACTGTCGTGCTGCGCATACGATTTGATAATCTGCGGATTGACGGCTGTATATACACCATTGATAAATGATGTCAGGGCATTGTTGATTTGCATAGATAGCCCCCTAACAGCATTGAGTGTCGGACCGTAGAATATATTCAGCAGAACACTCTGCCCTTGATTGACCACGGCTGTAGCCATATTGCCAAAAGTACTGTATCCTGCGAACTCTGACATTTCCTTGAATAAAGACTGTGACCAAATGAAAGAGTATCTTGTCTCAACAAACTTCATACGCGTGTAGATAACATTGAACACAAAATAGAGTATGGATGGAATAGTCATCAGTAGTGCATAGACAACAAGTTTGTCACAAGAGACAAAGGGAATGGTCAGAGCAACGGCGAGTTTTGCCACACCCTGTATAATGCCAACCAATGCATAGATTCCCATCTTCTCATGGGCTATAATGTCTGAGTTGAAAGGGGCACCGAGAATGTAAAGAACGAAAGAGAAGATAGACGAATGGTATATGACTTGTGCTGCCAGCATCCGGCTTTCAGGAATTTGAAGTTGCGTGTTGACAAACCAAAGTCCAACGGTCTCTCCAAAAACAAGTATAATTACTGCAATAATAACATGAATATTGACAGCCATAGAAAACGTCTCTTTTAACTTCCTGATATCATGAAGCCCGATGTTAAAAGCTAAATAACGGTCTATAGACAGGGCCAAAGCATTGCTGACAAAGTTGGCAATGAAAATGATACCACCGACAAGATTGTAAATACCAAAGTCCTCAACCCCCAGAACACCAAGAACAACTCTTGATGTGTAAAGGCCGATTAACATTAAGAAGAACAGCCTAATGTAAAGCGCTATCGTATTCTTTGTAATCCTTTTACTTTTTGCAACGTACGTTTCCATGAACTTAATGTCCTAACTTCCTACCTCAACTTTTGATTTGCCTTTTGATTTTCAAATAGACCGCCTTGCCGATGATATAAACGTGAGATGGAATAAATCTAATCAGCAAATCATAGACCCATGTAGGCGTTGTCGTAATAAAAGGGATGTACTCGCGGTACATTTTGTAGTTATCGACAAATTCTTTTCCATAGGCAACCTTCAGTCCAGGTATCATCTTCACTCCCAGAAAGCCTGTATTCTGACAATGGTCAAGGAGCATTTGTCGCTTGACCTCTATCTTTACCTGATTGGGTAGCGACATGACGAACTCATACCATAGCTTGCCAAAGTTAAGAAACGGATGCCGGGTCCAACCTATCTTTTTAAATGACTTCACTTCGAGGTTTTTCACTTTAATCTCACTTAGGAACGCCACTTTAAAGTGCTCCTTCAAACATAGATTTTCAACAAAGATACCAAGATGGAGAAAGGTTGTGCCAAAATATCTGTGATAGAGTTCTTGGCGAATGAACCGCTTGGGGATGACACATGCCGCATTGTTGGTGATTTGCCATCCTTGTTCGGAAAGCAGCACATTAATATTTGTATAGGTTGTCGATGGTAGGGTCATTTCGTTACGACAATTGAGCATCAATGCATCATACTCTCCGCTCTCAATAGTCCTTATTATCGTTTCGATATCCTCATAATCTACGATTCGAGAGTCGCCAAGTAACCAGCAATAATCTGTTTTGCAGGCCTGATAAGCCCTGTCGAAATTAAAGTCCATCCCCATATTGGCAGAATTCTGCATGTAGGAAAACTCTTTCAGTTCATGTTCCCATTTTCGACATATCTCCATGGTGTTGTCATGGCTGTAGTCATCACACACAATGATGTCGAATCCAAGCCCCCTTTGTTGATAGTCATGGAGGATAGCCAATAAGGCGTCCAGTAGAATAGCCCTATTATATGTGGTGACAAGAAGTGTCAAGAGATTTCTTTG
Organism: uncultured Prevotella sp.; assembly: GCA_963541305.1. Taxonomy (GTDB): domain Bacteria; phylum Bacteroidota; class Bacteroidia; order Bacteroidales; family Bacteroidaceae; genus Prevotella. Next base: position 6,463 of record CAUTTP010000027.1, on the reverse strand, counting down.
TGTCATGCAGGATCGTTTACTTTGTCTAAAGAAAATATGGTAACCTTTAATAGAGCAGTTCTCCTTTTCATTACTTACTCAAGTTCGCGATTGTGGCGATCATCGTGGCGATGCTGGCCATACCTGTGCCGAGGCTCATGGTTTCAGCAATAGTCATCTTGCGGGAGAGTTTGGTGGGTACTACAATCTCGCATCCGGGCTGAACTTTGGCACCCTGACTCACCTTGGCCACCATGCCGTTCATATAGATGATGTAGGCACTGCTCTTGCGTGCTTTCTGTGCGAAGCCACCCGCCGAGTTGATGTAATACTTGGCGCTCTTGCCGCGCTGATAGGCCACGGTGTTGGGATACATCACCGCGCCGTTGATCTTCACCGTTGCCGTATATTGCGGCAGGATGAGGCGGTCGCCCGCACGGAGCACGATGTTGGCATCGCCGTCAGGATTGGCTATGGCCTTATCGAGCTCGATACCCACGGGGAATGTGTTGGGCACTTGGAATTTCTCTAACTGGGTACTGTTGTTTTGCTGGGCAATCTGCTGGATATTGCTGGAACTGTTGCTTCCGGCAGCCAACTCTAAGAGTTCCTGCTGCAACTGCTCCTGCTGCATCTTGAACGCAGCCTCCATGCGCTTGCGTTCCGACTCGTTAGGCACACGTTCCAGACGCGCACCTTTTATGTATGCCAGATCGGTCACACCGCCGGCTGCTTTCAGCAGGTCGGTGAGGCGAGTATTACGCTTGCTCAGCGTATAACTGCCACCAAACATCACCTCGCCCTCGATGGTCACGTTCTGCTGCTCCGAATAGGCAGGGCTCTTACGCACGTAAACCACATCGAAAGGCATCAGCTTGAAGCCCTGTTCGCCATCAACCACGAAGCCGTCTTTCAATGAGAAACTGTAGTTGCGGGCGATGATACTGTCGGTGGTCAACGCCTTGGGGTCGCCCACACGTCGTGCCACATCCACCTTGACGGTCGATGCGGTCTCTTTCAGGCCTCCGGCTTGCAGCACGAAGTCCTCCAGTGTCTCATTGTCGGCATACTTATAAACGCCCGGATAGTACACTTCGCCGTGTATGGTGATGGTGCGTTCAGTCATGGCCTCCTGCTTCGAGGGGATGAAGAGCACGTCGTTTTCTTTCAATGGGATGTCGGCTACACGTCCGCTCATGATGCCTTCCACATCCACACTCACCACTTCGAGTGTGCGGTCGGCCTTCATGCGGTGCATCACGGCACGATTGGTGAAGGCTTCTTCGGTCAGACCCTCGGCATGCTGTATCAGCGTGCGCACGCTGTTGATGCCATCGCCCAACTGATACATGCCGGGACGAAACACTGCACCCTTCACTTCCACCGTATTGTGATAGCGGGGCAGGATGGAATCTACACTCACACTGTCGCCATCGGCAACGCGGAAGCTGCTCATGTCGAACTCCTCGACATTGAATACGGCATACTCTTTGCCCGTCTTGCGATTCACACGCACGGCTTTCGTGTAGGCATCGCCCGTAAATCCGCCCGAGTATTTCAGCAGGCTCTCAATGCTTTCGTTCTTCTTCATCTCGTAGTACATCGGGCGCTTCACCTTACCTGTGATGTCCACCAGACAGTCGTAAGGTCCCACGATGATCACGTCGCCGTCGGTCAGACGAACGTTTCCCGTCATCTTGCCATTGAGAATATAGTCGTATATGTCGCAGGTGCTGATCAATTTGTTACGGCGATATACCTTAATGTTGCGCAGCGTACCCAAGTCGTTGGTTCCGCCGGCCATATAGAGAGCATGAAATACGCTGGCAAAAGCCGACAGCGTGTAGGTGCCCGGTGCTTTCACCTCGCCCATCACGTTGATGCTGATGGTGCGCGTCTGTCCGAGCGACACCTTGATGTTGCTACTCCGATAGCGGGCACCGAGCTGACTGCGTATGCGGCTGTTGGCCTGTGCCACCGTCAACCCGCTCACCTGTATAGGGCCGAAATTCTCAATCACGATGTCACCATCGGGCGACACGGTGGTCTCCACGCTGCGTTGCGAAGCGCCATACACGTCGATGTTCACAGCATCGCCCGGCCCCAGCACGTAGTTTTGCGGCGTTGCGATATTCATAGCCGGCTCGAAGGTCAGCTCCTTATTGTTGAATATGTCGCGGCCAAACACCTTCTTCTTTTCCTCCTGCTCTTTGCTAAGCATCCGGCGCAACAGTGCCAGCGAATCGGTGGGTGTCATCAGGCCGACCTCACGCTGCATCTGTATGAAGTCGCCGCTGTTCTCATTATAGCTCTCGCGCCATTCGCTGTTGCCCTGAATGCGCTGGCTTGTGGTGGCCGACATCAGCTGCTCGTCGCGCTGTGTCTGCTGCTTGGTCTCACTGTCCTTGCCGTTCTTAGTGTCTTTGCCGTTGGCCGTGCGCATGCGGGTCGAAGCCGTCGATGTGCTCACACTGCCCAGACTGCTGCCGTTGGCCTGCTGTTCATACTTTTTGCGCACACGTCTGATCTGCGTGATATCTACGCCGTTCTGCATCAGTTTGGTCACAATCTGAGTCTGCGACGTGCCGCGTGCCATCTCTTTCTGCACAAATTCTGCCACCTGACTATCGGTCATAGACGATTGTGCACTCATGCTTAACGAGCACAGTGACAGCAGGATGGAGAATATAATGATTTTCTTCATTATGATGTGATAAATCGTTTCGAGTTGTAATTTACTAACCTGATTATTGCAAGAATATTGCAAATCATGCGCAAAGTTACGATAAATTAGGAGGAAAAGCAAAACCTTTTCACCCTTTTTTGTATTCGTTTTTGTCTCACGGCGTTAATTTCAGAACGATACTGAAACGATACTGATATGATGTAATTATTTTATGTTGTTTCACAATTACAGGCCTCTCAAGACAAAAAGTTAAATAATGTATTTTTAACGGCTAATGGGTTAATATTCCCTATATTTGCCACCAAAGATAATAATTAGTTTAAAATTTATGGGAAAAAGTTATCTTAAAAGGGTTGAGGATATAAAAGGATCTTTGAATCTTTTAATGCTTTTGGCCTCCATACAGTTATGGGGGCAGAATACTTTGACCGAGCAAGCCAACGCAATGCGCGATTCGGATGACGTTCCATTCCAGATTATAGAATTTAGCTCCCCTGGGGCATCTGGCGAGAACAAAGTCTGGGATTTCAGTTCTGTCCAAATTTCGGGAGAAAGTTACGACATCTTTTATACCAAGGACACGCTTTCGGGTTTTCATAAGACAGAGAAACAGGAGAGTTATTCCTATGTCATGAACGAGAGCGTCTTAGAACAATACAGATTCGAAAGTCGGCTTACCAAGATCAAGTATTTTGAAAGGAAGCGGTTCATGAAGTATCCTTTTCAGTATGGCGATTCCGTCACATCCTCTTTTGAGGGATACGGCACCTATTGCGGCAATCATTTCGTCAAGGTGAAGGGGCAGGTGATGGTGCAAGCCGATGGATTTGGAAGACTTGTCGTGTCGGAAAAGGATACTCTTGACAATGTGCTTAGAGTCTATACGATCACCGTTACGTCCATGGCCATGGACGTGGATGTGACAGACATAGACTCTACCAATCTTAAACAGGAGATAGAAGAGAAATACGAATGGTATGCCAAAGGGTTCAGATACCCAGTCTACACTACTGTCCAAAAGACAAGTTTTACCAATATGGAGGCTGTAGGTAGCACCCAGTTGGCCTATAGACTGTTGCCCGAGGATTTCTCCCAAATCAACGATGCCGTCAACGACAGCATCAAGTTGTTGGACGACAGAAGGAAAAAGCTAATGAAACCTCGCCAAGACATATTCCACTATTCCGTCAAAAGAGGGGAAAGTGGTGTGGATATCAGCTATACAGCCGACGCCGACGCCGATGTCGTGATACTCGTTTCTTCGTCTGGTGGCATTCTCTACAGGAAGCAGTGTATGGCCGTAAAAGGTGGCGAAGCAAGCGAAATTCACATCAGTACGGATGGTTTGCCCAAAAGCCAGTATGTTCTTTATTTTAATGTAAACGGAAAGGTTTACAGCAAGTCGATAAATGTCAAGTAGAGAGATGAAGTTATACAAGTCTTTATTATGCGGTTTTCTCGCATTACCTGCAACTATGTCCTACGGCCAACTCAAATTTGCCGGGGCACAGCCGGGATATAGAGTTCCCAATCCCAATGCTTATGTTGATGTGCCAACACCCTCCGCTTCCTCCTTAGGCAGATATGGTGATATAGGTATATCATATTTCTCGGGCAATCCCAATATTTCTATACCTCTGTACGACCTTAATGTTCGAGGCGTTCATATGCCAATTACGTTGGATTACGACGCAACCGGCGTGATGCCTAACAGCCTGCCGTCATGGGCAGGACAAAATTGGACGCTGAACGTCGGAGGCGTTATTATTAGGACGGTAAAGGGCAGGTACGACGAATGGAAGTATCCAAAGCAGTCCTATGTCCGTTTTCTTCGTAAACCCCTCAATTACTTTGAATGTCATCATAAATTGGTTGAATTGCTTGCCGCCAACAGCAATGACTACTCCCAACTGAAAAATGAAGTGATGTACGGAACGTATGATTTCGCCCCCGATGAGTTCACTTTTCACTTTATGGGGAAGTCGGGCAAATTCTTTCTTGATCAAGATGGTAACTGGCGAGTGAAGAGCAATGATAACCTTGAGGTTATATTTGATTACAACAAGTCGTCGAATTTCATAGCTCCGTTGTTTTCAAAATATCCTTATAATGCTGCCGTTGACGGAAATCAATGCAAGACTATAGCCGGCTTTGTCATTCGTGACGACGACGGAAACGAATACACGTTTGGATATGATAGGGATGCCATTGATTACACAACGAGTTTTTGGCACATGAGTTCCAATGAAGACAATGAAACATGGCATGCTTCTTGTTGGTATCTCACCAAGGTTACGGACAAATATGGTAATATTTTGTTCAAACTTAGATATCAGCGTGGACATTATATCATACAGGTATTCAACGCTTATTATCACGACGAGATAGACGAGAAAGCACGGGGATGGCTTGGGGCCAGCATATTCTATGAGATGAACAACCTGTATTTCCCCTATACGGTCTCTATCAGTTCTCCGGCCTATCTGAACAAGATAGAAGCAATGAATGGTATTTCCGTTAGCGTTTCTTCCAGCCCCGTGGGCGACAGCTTGGCCACGGAGAAGATGTACGAACAGTTGTATGTGGGGAAAGGGGCGCAACAATTGTATAAAGATATGGCGAAGATGGTAAGCGGATGGCAAACACCGAGAAACGGAGACCCCATTGGTGGATTCTACTACTTGCAAAGCAAAAGGGATTCTTTGCCCAAGTTCAGATACCCGTCTTCCGATGATATGAATGTGTTCAGTCGTGCACGAATAAGGAAGCTGAATTATGTTTGCGTCCAGTGTGACAAGGTCAAGCCACAACAATATATAGGATACAGATTCTGTATGAGCGATAGGGGTGGCCGACTGAAATTGGATAGTGTCATGTTGCAAGATAATGCGGTCCATTATAGTAATACGACCGGCGTAAAAGGGGTATATCGTTTCAAGTATAACCAATTCGACAAGCTCCCGAGCGACTATCTCACGCGTTGCGTCGACCACTGGGGATATTACAACGGCAGGGCTTACAAGCTTGATGAAAAGAGTATTGAGTCGGTAAGAAATCCCAACTTCAGTTATACGCCGATAGGTATCTTGAACGAGATTGTTTATCCTACGGGTGGTGTGACAGACTTCGAATATGAGCCAAACGACTATAGCATGAAGCTCTCCGACGACCGGCAGAGCATCGTGCCCGCAACGGGTATTGGTGGAGGATTGAGAATCAAGTCCATCAAGACTTACGACTCTGTGGATAAGAAAGAGTTGCTGCGTCGGAAAGACTATTCCTACAATGTTCCGAATACCTCCAAGTCGAGCGGCGAACTTTTTGCCTCACCACTTTATTATTGGAAGGATTGGAACCTAAAATGCGAAGCGAAAAATGCTTCTTATCATATGAAAACTTTCCACACCTCGTCCATTGTGCCTTTGTCCAATAGTTCGGGGGTAAGTCTGGGATATTCCTATGTAACAGAAACCATCAAAGACAATGACGACCCAAACAAGATTATCGAAAAACATGTCTACAGATATTCAAATCTTTCGGAACCTCGCAATAGAGACCAAAGATTTTATCTTACCTTTGGCTATGCGGACCAGTTCACCCCGTATGAAGAGTTTTCGGAATTGGGATTCAAGAGAGGGCTCATTCTCGGCGACGAGGTGTATGATAGTGATGGCAAGAAAGTGGAGAGCGTAGGATACAGGTATCGTGAAGACAACTATCTGAAGGATTATGTGCTGAGTTCCTATGAGACCTCTGCAAAATTCTCGCTTCTATATTTTCTTAATTCAACTATTTTTA
>CAUTTP010000026.1:0-30226 GCA_963541305.1 uncultured Prevotella sp. | reverse complement strand
AAGAGCGATGTCTAACTCGTCTCAATGCGTTAGCCTTTGCAAACATAGTAACTTAATGCTTAAAACAATGAACGAAGAACGTCCGACCGCCACACTGTGGACGCTCGAAACACTCCTCGTTCTTCATGGTTGAACTGCAAAATTACTAAGAATAATCCGAAAAGCAAAGCCTGTCGACGAAAAAGACTTTCCCCCAGCATGATGCCGGAAGGAAAGTCTTTCCTATCTTCCCGTTGGCTGTCGGCCAAATTTTGTGTTCCGGCCTACAATCCTACCCCAAGTATTTGATCAATAACTTAGCATATCCGCTCTCGCGAAGTTTCACGATGCTCTTCTCGCGAATCTGCCGCACGCGCTCCCGGGTCAGTCCGAGCTGGTCACCAATCTCTTCCAATCCTTTCTCGTGGCAACCGATACCGAAGCATTCACGCACGATGGTGATTTCGCGATCCTTTAGTACGTTGCGAAGCACCGTGTCCAATTCTTTCGACATGCTCTCATGATCGACCTGCTTGTCGGCACGCGTATCATCACCCGAAGCCAGCACGTCGGCCATGCTGTTCTCCTCATCCTCCTGAAAAGGAGCATCGATACTCATGTGATGATTGTCAGCCTTGATGGTCTGGTCAATCTTTGCCTCCTCGATATTGGTGAGTTTAGAGAGTTCCTGTACAGATGGGCGGCGCTGGTTCTCCTGTTCAAACTTGGAAATTTCAGCATTGATCTTCGACAGCGCACCCACCTGATTCAGCGGCAGGCGCACTATGCGGCTTTGCTCGGCGATGGCTTGGAGAATGCTCTGCCGAATCCACCACACTGCGTAAGAGATGAATTTAAACCCACGTGTTTCGTCAAACTTCTCGGCTGCTTTCACCAATCCTATGTTACCCTCATCGATCAGGTCGGTCAGACCCAATCCCTGATGCTGATACTGCTTGGCCACAGACACCACAAAACGAAGGTTAGCCTTCACAAGCTTTTCCTTGGCGCGTTCGCCCTCACGTCCACCTTTACGGATGGCTTGCGCAAGTTCGATCTCCTCGTCCACAGTGATCATCGGCACACGACCGATTTCCACCAAGTATTTGTCCAGAGCTTCACTGGAACGATTTGTTATGCTTTTCTGAATTTTAAGTTGGCGCATGTTTTTATATTCTCCTTTTACTTATTAAGAAACTAATACCTTAATGTTTACCCGAATAATATAACCACTTTATTGCAAATGGCGTGCAAAGGTACAAAAAAGTTTTGAAAAATGCAACAAATTGACTGCCTAATTGTGTTTTTTTTATGTTTTGAAACGCAGGTAGAATGATTTTTGGGGGGAGAGAGGAAAGGGGAGAGAGGAGAGAGAAATGTCTTGCAGGTGTTCTGTCTATACAACAGTCGGAGTATTCTCTCTCCTCTCTCCTCCTATTTTCAGAGGCCAAAGCCTCTGAAAAAAGATGACAAACATCCTCTGTAGAATTGCGTGTAGCAAAATTGAAAATCTTTTGTCCGAAATACGCGAAAATTGGAGGGGGTTACGTAAATCGCGGAGCATCAGCGAGTTATGCACGAAAAGTAAGAATATGCCATAGATATTCATCTTTTCGTCTTGCGATAGCACCCTTTTCGCATCGCGAAAGCATAGTTATCGCGATGCGAGAACATTGAGATCGCACGGCGATTAGGCCGTTATCGCGATGCGAAAGCTATGCTATCGCAACCCTATCCCGAAAATTTCGACCTCCCGCGACCTGAATCTTGCCCAACCACCCCGATTTTTCGCTCTAGAATGAACGAAAATCTGAACGAAAAAACTGTAATGAAATCTTGACAGTTTTGGGAGGAGAGGGGAGAGAGGAGAAGGGGAGAGGGAAATGTCTGCTTGTTGTTTGGGAGCTAAGGGAGTTATCGCTCGTTTCACTTGCTAAGGAGTTAAAGACAAATGTCTCATTGGTATTTATCAAGCTATTGTCCTTCAACTTCTCCTAAAAATAAACCTGTCTGCCGTATTTTCCATCCGCAAAATCTTTCGTAACTTTGCATCTGAAAAAACGAACAATGATGCGCATACATATATTCAATCCCGAACATGACATTGCTTTAGCTGCCAACGCAAAGCAGTTCACAGCTCCGCATGCCGCGCGTCAACTGCGGCACGACCTCGGTTTTCTGCCCATGTTGTGGGCTGAGGAAGGCGACGTGGTGTTGGTGGATGATGTGGAAGTGGCTGCGGAGGCTTTGCGCCATCTTGGTTTAAAAGGTAGAGGAGAGTTTATCTCACACGACGGTTTAGCCGGAAATGTGTTTGCGCAGGTATCTGCTGCGCAAGTGGAAATATGCCCGTGGGGCTGGGATCTTGCGCTGCGACAAGAGCTGAAGGGCAGGGGTGTGCCTGTCGAAGTGTTGCCGTCCAATGGCAGCCTGAATATCATCCGGCAGATGAGCCACCGTGCTTGGGCTGCGGAACATCTGCTGGCTCCGTTGCGCCGAATAGCGGGCACAGTGGGAGAAGCTCGTGAAATGCGATCGACGGAGGAGGTGGAACGGTTTATCTTGCGGCATAAGCAACTGGTGCTCAAGGCTCCGTGGAGCAGCAGCGGGCGAGGTGTGCGCTATGTGGCACAGGCAAACAATCTGCAGGCAGGCGTTCATCATGGTGTGGACGGGCATTTGGCCGGCTGGATCCGTAATATTGTGCTGCGTCAGGGCTGTGTGATGGCAGAGCCTTATTATAATAAGGTGATGGATTTCGGGATGGAACTGGAAAGCGACGGCAAGGGCGGCATGGATTATCGTGGGCTATCCTTGTTTCATTCGGTTAACGGAGCATATACCGGAAACCTGCTGGCGGCGGAGGAATATAAGGAGGATGCGCTTGCAAAATATATAGACCGAGGCCTGCTTGCAAGCGTGCGTGAGCGGCTCATGCAACTTTTGGGCGCAGAGCTGAAAGGGCGGTATGCGGGTCAGCTGGGCGTGGATATGATGATAGTGCGCGATGATGAGCAGCGCTTGTGGCTTCATCCGTGTGTGGAACTCAACTTGCGCAGCACGATGGGGCATGTGGCACAGGCTGTCAGCGAGCACCTTCCGGCTTCCCGATATCGGCGTGTAATGCGGATCACCTATACCGATAAGTATCGGCTGCGCATAGAAACAAAAAGCAAGGCTACCGAGAATGAACGGTAGCCTTGTTGCCGAATACATGGTTTCGATTGCTGAACGTGACTAATGTGTGTATATCCAACCGACAAAAAGCACTATGGCGATGGCCACGAGGCATAGGGAAACGAATGTGATTTTCCCGACAATCTTTCTTCGCCTTCTTGCATTCAGGGCTTTGTTTTTGAATCTTGCTGAACTCTCTGCATGATGATGGTGGTGCTGATGATGCGTGTGCGTTGTTTGTCGGTTATTATTTTCTGACATCTTTTATTGGTTCAATTTAAAGTTTAGGCATGTAAAAGGTAACAGGCCTTTACCAATTCATGCCCAGACATCTGCATGTTTTCGATTAGAAACGGAAGCTCACTTCAAAATCGATCATCGAGTAGTTGCGGTCGGTCAGCGTGCGATCGTTCACGAAAGCATATTCGCCACTGAGCTGAATGTTCTTGGTAAACTCATAATCCAGACCAACCTCATACATTGTCTTCATCGTATTCGTGGTGCCATCGGCCTGATACATATCGTAGCGAGCCTTGGCATGGAATGTTTTCCTGATGATCGGTGCAATCACGAGCGCGTATACGCCCTGCGCCTTGTTGCCATTGGCACTCAGGTTACAGTTGGTCGCGGTGGCATCGTTGGTGTTGACCAGCGTAGTGCTGAATGCGTTACCTGTAGAGTGAATATACTCCGAACGGAAGGTCCAGTCGTTCACCATGTATTCGGCAGAGAATGCGTAGCGGCGTTGTTGCAGTTTGCGCACCTTGCTGGTATTGATTCCGTCATTAGGATTCGGGGCTGTACCGTCAGTCCAGAAGCCTTTGCGGGCATACGAGCCTACCCATCCGAAAGCTCCTATACGTATGCCGGGCACAGGCATCACCCATGCGCCGCCGATGATATCCTTCTGTTGATCTATATCTTTTACATTGATACCTTGCCCGTTGAACACGCCCACTTGATAATGCAGCAGGTTGCGGCCATTGACGTTTTTTAGGAAATCACCCTGAAACAGGATGCCGATGTCACGCCCGTTGCTGGAGTGCATGCCGGTACGATCAGAGAATCCTGCCAGTTTCAGCACATTCTGACCATACGACATGAATCCCTGATCGATGGGGTGCAGGGGATTCTCAAAAGTGAAGGGGTTCTTGAACTGTCCGAATTTTACCTTGAAGAAACCAAACTTCTGCCACTCTACGAAGAGGTCTACCAACCGAGGCGACGAGCCTAAAGTGGAAGTGTTGCCATTTACCTGCAGTTGCATCCTCCAATACCAGTCGCTGAGCACGCGACCGTCGAGCGAGATACGTGCGAGACGAAGTCCGAAAGAATTAGATTCGCTGCCCTTTTGTCCGCTATATTGATATTGCATGATGCCATATCCGGACAGTTTTACGTTATTGATCCATTTGGCTTGCGCATTTGCAAAGAGTGTCATTCCTGCAAAAAATGCTATCGTAATAATTTTCTTCATAATCATTAGCATTTGATTGATAGTTGTATAATGTAAGGCAAATATACTAAGAAATCTTAAATGCAGCGGCCTTTTTTTCTCATTTTTTTTAGCGTCAGGTGCATTTTCTCTTTCGCTTTCCTCTCTTGGGAGGGCTGCATATACTCCAAACGGCATGCCGATGTCATGCTGATGGCGACGTACGCCGTTCGGTGTGCACACGTACACCGTTCGGCATACGCACGTACGGCGTTCGGGATACGCACGTACGCCGAACGAAATACGTCGGCATAAGAACAGGGAGCAACGACGAAACGCATGGGGAGAAATGACCATAAAGGGCTGCAAAGCGATATGCCAAGAAGTGACAGCCTCTTGAGGCTCATCATCCGTCAGTGTAACTTTTCCGGTCTATTTTCCCATTAAATGTGCGCCGGATAGCGTCAACGTCTTCATATAAAGTAGGCACCTTATGGGCTTCCAGCCTTGACTTTAGATAGGTGGTTAATGATTTTAGACTGAAACCGTCTGTCGGAACAACGAGCAATTTCAACTCCAGTCCTGTTATGGGATGGGCTGCAGCTATACAGACACAATCTTTCACAGCAGGAAAAGATAACGCGGCGTCTTCTACCTCTGTAGGCGAAACCTTATACCCTCCAATATTGATCACATCATCATTGCGCCCTTGCAGTTGCAGTCGCCCCTTGTCGTCTATATATCCCAAATCCGAGGTGATGATTGTGCCATTGTGGAGCACCTTCTTCGTCTCTTCCTCATCATTCCAATATCCAGACATTAGCGTCAGTCCTTTGCATGCGATGCGGCCGTCATTTGTAATGAGGACAGACGAATGTTTCATCGGTTTTCCCAAACAGCCGGGGATACACTCTCCTGCATTGTAATTGAATGTAGAGATGATACCTGTTTCGGTAGAGGCGTATGTGTTGTAAAGGCGGCTGAATGGCAGCAAATCACATAGTTTTTGCATATCAGACTGTGCGATGGGGGCTGCCCCGGTCTCTATGAAATCAATGTTACGGGCATAGGTAGAAAGCTTGTCCTTAGTAAATCTTATGAGCATTCGGATGCTTGCAGGAACGAGAAACGTCGCTACTTTTGACGAAGCGGCATCAATAGCATCGAAGAAAAGGCTCAAGTCTTTCATTCCGTCAATTATGCAAATCGTTCCACCTGCATAAATGGTAGGGTAGACTTTGGACAAGCTGCCTATGTGATTAAGAGGTCCAGTAATGATGAACGTCAAATCAGGGCTAAACTCCTGTGCCTCTACCAGATTCTCGGCATTGGCCATAATGGAGCCGTGACTGATCATGACACTTTTAGACTTGCCTGTAGTTCCTGTCGTATAGAGGATATCTGCAATGCCTTCTATGGCAGTGCCACGATCAAATATGGACAAGAGTTCCGCCCGCTTCTGAGGCGGCAAATCACGCCCCAAAGGCACGGCGACAGCGCCTGCCCGATGTATGGCAAAATAAGATATGAGGAAGTCTGCTGACGGCGTGGCAACAACAGGTACGATTCTTCCCCTCATGTAGGCCATGGCGGAGGCTTTCTCGCAAACGCTCTTGTACAGTTGGGCGTAGCTAAACGACTCCCCCCCGCATACCAGCGCTATCTTGTCAGGATGGTCTTCGGCATTTTGACGCAACTTATCTTCAATGGTCATTTGGCGGCTAATTTATGTTGGACCATCTCGACCAGACTGTCAAGGGTCTTGAAATTCTTCGGCGTGACATCCGTGTACTCTAATTCAATGTCATACATCTCGGAGAGAATCATAAGTATGGTCGTTATTCCAAGAGAATCGAGCTCTTGGAAAAGGAAATCGGAATCAAAATCGACGAGAGGTAACGCCTCTTCGAGCTTCTTTCGAATCAATTCTTTCATCTTATATATATTTAGTTAGAAAATTCGTGAGAGAAAAATCAAGCACTGGTCAAGAAGAGGCTTTGACAGAAGATATGTCAAGAGAAAAAAGAAGAATAATAGAAACCTCATCGTAATTATTTGGTTTTACGCGATAGAAACAATGTTGAGTTTTTCATATCCCGTCAGTATGTTGTCTTTACCATTAAACGTAAATATTAGGAACGTTTCTGCATTTATATCTTTTAGATCAATATGGTCTGTAACGCTCAAGTTGGGCGTGACATCCTTGCTGCAATAATATAATAATGTGTTCTTTTCATTATCCGGCTCATAGACGATGATATTGACGTCCTTATGCACAAGTGCATAGAGCAACGCAAATTCTCCATAGCCATCATTCAAGACGATAACATTGGGAACGGGCTTAACCCCGTCGATCCATTTGGTATAGTCATTAAAATGCTTCAGCGTCTTGGAAACGGAATGGTATATTTCGGTTCCTTTGTAACGATAGCGGTCTAAGACCAAGTCATGGAAATAAGCGGCGTTTTCCGTCTTTCTTGCAAATCTCGCGTATTCTTCCTTATAAAAAGAATGTATTTTCCGAGTACGTTCAGAATACGACATTTGCCACAGCGCATTATCCTTGCTGATACGCTCATACGCCATAACAGTTATTGTTCCCGGGAAAAGCTGTATACTGTTTCGCGGCAGTATATGGTTGAAGCCATGTATCATAACAGGCAGGATGTCAAGCTGTAGCTCTTCTGCCAAATAGAATGCGCCTTTATGAAAACGGCATATTGAGGAGGCGTCATTACGCTTACCCTCAGGAAAGATAACAATGCTATATCCTTGTTCTTTATATCTTTGTATGTGCTCATTAAGAAGAGTGTCTGTACTTGACAAGGTGATAAATCTATTCCACTTAAATATTTGTCGTATCAACAGATTCTTGCTTACGATTTGATTAGAGACAAGTATAGTCTTGGGACTTAAAGCCATGAAGAGAGCCGAATCCAACAATGATTGGTGGTTGCTTATAATCACTGAAGGAGATTCAAACGTTGTGTCGTCGATATGTTGTATCTGTAACTTGACGTGAGGTATGTGGTTTAAATCAAACAAGAAAAGCCTTTGTTGGTATCGCCTAAACCAAAGCCACCGTTTTTCGGTAAAGGGCAGTATCTCAAGCAAAATGCTCCCCACAAGATAGACGGAGGCCAATTGAAGCATAAATACCACAAAGGCTAATGCCATAACGGAGAATTTATGCAAAGTGATGGGGCGTTTGCGGTATTCGCCTTGCTTCTGTACCAGAAACTTGAAGATGAGGGGAGGAAATACGTATGCCATCAAGACCACGGAAAACATGCCCGCTATCGTCACCTCCGCCAAAGAATGCAATGCAGGATGGCGAGCCACGATGAGCGAACCGATACCGATAAACATGATCAGTGCGGAGATGATGATAGCATGTTTGTAAGAAGCAAGCATCTTACGACGATATGCATATTCGTACATAACACCCTCGGTCATGAAGATGGTATAGTCGTCACCCTGCCCGAAGATAAATGTGGCAAGAATGATATTGACGATATTGAACTGCATTCCGAATAAAGCCATGATGCCCAATATCCACACCCAGCTCACTGCCATCGGAATGAACGACAAGACTGCCAGCTCGATACTTCCCATAGATATCCACAGAAAGAAGAACACAACAAAACCGCAGGCAAAGCCGATATAGTTAAAGTCGTTGGACAGATGGTTGGCAATGGTGCTGTTCATGCTCGCCACATCAAAGCTATAGCAGTGCTGAGCTTCTAAACCGTCCTCCACCTTCTGCACGTCTTTATCCTTTACTGATAAGACATTGATGACATTATATCGCCTATTGATGCTGTCACTGCTCAAATTAGCGGAGAAGACCGACCTCACCAATGGAGAGAAATAAGAGATTTCTTGCGGTTGGTAGTCTTTGTCCAATAAGTTGTAGAAATCATCGAAGGAATCTTCTGCGAATCCATCAGCTTTCATATCGGTCTGCAATGCTGCCTTGAGCTTTTCCTTATGACGACTCACAAAGTTTTGCCAAAGGCGCAGGCGGCGTTGTTGCTCTGTCTTAGAAGTAATAAATTGGTTGCAACTGCTATAATCGTGAATATCTTGCCTCTGAACCAACTCATCGAGATAAGGTTGTAGACGAAGACTCTTGTCAAGTGCTCCGGCCATTGTAGCGTCGGAAGATATGGCATATACCTTTTGATATTCACCACTCGGGGTCATGGCACGCTGGAAATAAGCCATGTCGGCCTTCTGCTCATCGGTCATATAGTTGATATGCCCCATATTGGTATCAAATCGGGTATGAAAACTGAAATAGCCGAAGACCAAAGTCAAGATGATTATCGCACCTACAAAAGCAGGTTTGTTTTCCAAAGACACGTTGCTCAGTTTGTCTAAGAAAGTATGTTTCACCTCCTTTGTCTTCTTGGCGAGATGAGGTAGGTAGACGAGGACAAAGAGTATTGTACCCACCAAAAGGAAAGAACTGAATAACCCCAAGTCCCGCAAGGCTATTGACTGTAGAGGAACTAAGGCGAGAAAGGCAGCTACGGTAGTAATATTGCCCACCAAAAGAGGTGTCACGATTTCCCGTAAGGCCTTTCGCTTGTTAGATGTATGGGAAAGATGGGCGATGAAGTGAAGTGGATAATTGACCGCGATTCCTAAGATGACAGAAGAGATACCGATAATAATTACCGATACTTTGTCATGGAACAAGGCCAGCCCCCCGATGGCAAAGAGCCACCCCCAAGCAATGGAAAGGGCTATCAAGAGAAGGTTACGGAAATTGCGGAATGAGAATAGAAGCAATGCCAATATCAACGTCACAGAGATGGTGACCGACAAGATACTGTCCGACTTGATTTGGGTAGCATTGGTCACGGCGATGACCGGGCCGCCAATGATATGAATATCGATATTCCCTTGATGAACGGTTGCCTTATCGGCGCAAGTCTTCAGCATGGCTATCAAGCGAGAGTTGTTCTCCGTCTCACTTGCACCGTATGGAGAGTCCATCATGACTATAGCTTTCTGCATGTCCGATGAGAAGATGTGCCCGTCATACATTTCATATTTCAGGCCGGTGTCGGAATGTTGGAGTTTCTGCACGATGGGCGTGAAGATGTTGAGTGGATCTCGCCGGATATTGTCGGACAAAAGACTACCGGCGGGGAACATCAACATCTGCTTGTCTTGTCTTAGTTGATTGCCCACATAGTTGGGTAAGGCAAGCATACTGTCTATCTTTGCATAGTCTTTATCTGAAAGAAAGTAAGGGATATTATTATAAACGAAGTCGGTTACCTCCGTCATCTTTTCCAAGTCGACTTGCGACGTCACATTAGAGATAATGTGGGCAGTATCCGCCTCTTCCAGTTCTTCGACAAAGAGGTCAATGCAGCTGACAATGGCATCCGGATTGGTATGGATCGTATCACGACACTGGAAGACGGCGAAGATTTTATTAGCCCCCGATATGTCTTGATACACCTTTAAAGCATTGTGATGGTCGCGGTCTATCGGCAGGAAGTCGGCGATGTCTTCCTTATAATTCAGACGCGACACCGACAGCACCAGCAATAGGGAGAGGGCGATGAAAGAGAAGAAGCACGTCATGCGGTGCATCTTCATATAATCGTATATCTTCAGTATAAAGGCTGTCATTCTCACTTATTGTTTACCGGGTTAGCATAGATCGCTAAGAATATATCCTTCAGTTTCTCAATGTCGCAAGTGTCATAGTCTTCCAACAGCCGGACACGTTTCAGGAATTCGGCTTTCTGCTCTTCCGTGTAAGCATCTTGAAATTTAGTTGTTCCATAACGCAGGTCATAAGCTATATAGTTGTTTGGATAGAGGCGGTAAGCCGCATTGATTCTTCGATCCAGAAGTTGAGCCACAGACTTGTGGTATTCATTGCTGCTTAGCTTTTCAAATTTTGACAGCTCTGCATGTGAGATAGGGGAGCAGAGTTCGATGTGTACTTTCCCTTTAGGTTGTACGATACCTGTAATTATACTGTTTAGATCCTCTCCCGGCTTCTTGGTATACTTGGTAAACTGCGACTCGTAGAGTTCGAGTGTCTTAAGGATGTCACAAGATTCCCATTCATAGGATATGGACACAGGTACTATGTTTAACTGCGCTATGGCCTTAATCTTGTCCTCCGGGCAAGACATGCAGAACATCTTTATGACGCCTTGATCGGTGGTATCGTTACCGTCTTTCGTCCTTCCGTTGCGCTGTGCTATCCATACCGACTGTTGCTTCTCCGTGATTACATATCGTATATAATCGGAAAGGTGCTTCGAGCACCGGTAGAACTCTTTGATATTGCCTCCCGGGCGTTCCACCTTAAACATCTTATTGCTCCTGCCGATATCAATGACCCAAGGGTTCATCATCAGGTTTGCCCCGAAAGTGATTTCCGTTGTGTCAAATCCGTTCAGCACAAGAAAATATTGCAGAAGACTTGAGTCCAGCATGATGTCACGGTGGTTGGACACGTAGAGATACTGCCCGTCAGGTTTCAACTTGTCCAAGCCGGAGCAAGAGAAGTCGGTGATGCTGTTTTCTATCACACGTTTGTTGACCGTCAGCATCGTCTGTGTCTGAAATTCTTTGACCGTCCTGTAATTGGCGATACGCCGGCGCACTTCGTCCAACGGTTCGTCCGGATAAACGTATGCTGCCAAGATTGGGAAGGAAGAACTGTCGGCGATGCGCTGCATAGCCGCAGGAATCTCTTCTGCGTTGTAAGGTCTTATGTCATCAAATAGGGTTGTTTCCATTGCTCTTCTGTCTTTTATGTCCAAACTCAATATTGTCCTAAATGTTTTCCGCACGTTTTCGTCAAGCATCGGGCAGTGGCCTGCCCTGACCGCCCCCAAGCCACTCGTCTGCGTGTCTTTATGCTTTTTCGGTCGGGATGTGTTTTTACGCCCCTCTCTTTACATCCGTTTCACCATTGCTTTCCACTCTGACGGTGACATACACCGAACGTCGCACGCACGTACACCGAACGCTGTATGCACATACACCGAACGCTGTACGCACGTACACCGAACGCTGTATGCACATACACCGAACGCTGTACGCACGTACGCCGAACGACGTACGTCGCCGCTTTCGCCTGATGGCAGAACCGAAACGGTGTCCCGGAAGCCGCCGGCAAGGCATTTTCCCATGTCCTTAAAACGTTTAGGGCTATATTGGTACAAACTATGCTTATTTTCTTAAACATTTCAGCCAACTGAGAAATTCTTCTTTCCATTGTCGACATTCGGCGGTTCCTTTATCATCGGCAGCTCCGAAGCCATGCCCGCCCGTCTTGTACTGGATGTAACGATGTGAAACATGGTGGGCTGTGAGGGCTGAGTCGAGTAGTTCGGAGTTGTGATACTTAACGACGGGATCATCCTTGCAGTTGACCAAGAATACGGGTGGGCAATCATCCGGCACATGCCGTTCGAGTGATAGAGTGTCGCGCAACTTCTTGTTATTTTTGCGTCCATCCCCCAATAAGGCACGGCGAGAACGCTTATGCACGCATTTATCTGTCATTGTCACCACGGGATAGATGGGAGCAATGAAAGCCGGGCGGTCTTGGGGCAGGAGGAGTTCGCCGGCCGACATCACGAGATGCCCTCCGGCTGAGAATCCCATAACGCCGATACTATCCGGGTTTACCCCGTATATGGGCGCACGAGCCTTTATGTATTGTATGGCCTGTCGCAAATCGTTTAAGGCGTCAGGATATCGGTTGCCCCTGAAAAGATAGCGATAATGGGTGAAATATGCCCAGAATCCCCCGGCACGATAGCGGAGCACGAAGGCCGAAATGCCGTTCGCTTGCAGCCATTTGCCCACAGCTCTCCCCTCGGCTTCCATGTCATGCCAGAAATAGCTGCCCCCGGGACATACCACCACGGCTATGTTGTGCTGTCCTTGAGCTAAGTAAGGAGTCATCTCCACTCGCTTCCTGACGCCGGTGCCTTGCCAGATATTCACCTTCTCCGACACCTTGTTTGTCGGTGTAACGTTACGGCACATTCCTATAAGTGGGAATGCTACGCAGGCAAGAATTGTTATGATCGGGTTTCTGAACATACGATTTGTTTGTCTTATCTTCATTTCATCGGGAATCTTTTTTTATCCGGGCAACTCCCATGTTGTATTAAACTTCTCATGAACAGCGTGCCGTTGGTTTACCTCCTCTATTCTTTTCAGGATATAATCCCTGCCCAATATTGCTTCGGCCGTGCTGATAGCCGTTAAAGGAACGCCGCAGAAACCATGGAGATTGTTGTTTTGTCCGGTCAAAAACAAGTTGTCCACTTTGGTCACCACAGGTACCTGCGAGAGGGTTATATTCTTATAATCTTTACTATATCCGCACACCGCTCCATCCTTGACGCCATAAAAATCGCGTATGGTAAGGGGGGAGGAGGCATTTATCTTATCTACACAAGCCATAAAACCGGGATGCATTTCCTCGACGCGTGCCATAAGTTTTTGTATGTTCTCTTTTTTCCAAACCTCATAATCTGTGCCGCGATGCCCAACGACCGTGTTCTCCCATCGGGCAGCCTCTTCGTATAGCATCGGGGCTGTTATAAGCACCTTACTGCTATATCTGCCTTGATTTTCCTCTGGAGAAGTCATGAAGAGAAATCCCAACGGCCAAGTATCGTGATGCTCTCCAAAGTTCCATATCTCGTCGTACTTGGTCATATAATACTCCGAGTGGTTGATATATGGGAATGTCTCTGGCTTGAGTTTGATATAGACGGAGAAAGCGGAATAAGAGTTGGGTATAGAATCCAAACGTGTACGATAAGCCTTCGGGAATGCAGTTTCGGGCGTCAACCTCATGAGCGTGCATGGATGTATGGCGGAAATATAGTAATTTGCCTGATACTTCTTGCCTTTGCGGGTTCTGACAAAATCGACATGACGGTTATTTACCCCGACCCATTCCACGCCATCGCCGGTAAGGACTGCACCTCCGGCCTGTTCGATGACGGCAATCAACAAGTTGGCGAACCTGTCGCTCCCTCCTGCAAAACGACTGGTACCATCGATGTACAGGCTGCTAATGACGGCGTGGATGAAAGCCGGCGTCTCATCATGTCTGCCGCCGTAGAGTGGGTTCATGTAAGCAATCACGCTGCGCAATTTCGGATTCCGGATGTATTTGGCAACAAAGGCATCTGCCGACATTAAGAAATCTTCGGAATATGCCTTGAATAGACCTGTGGAAGGACGGAGATTGAACAGGTCAATATCAGCCGTAATGGCAAAAATAGCCTTGACATACGCCTCCAAGTTGGCTTTCTCTTCCGGAAAATGAGCGGCCAGAGAACACACGAATCCCTCCTTGCCTTTCCGGATGCGATAGGTTGTCTTGTCCTCTGCAAAGTATAAGCTATCGGTGCAATCGTCATCGACAGCTACCAGCCGCACCTCGTCCAAAATGCCCAAGTATTGACAGATACGATAGATGTTTCCCCCGGGCTGCATGCCCCCGATGACGTGCATACCCGTATCGAACCTTTCTCCAAACCGACTGAAGGTTTGGAGGCCGCCACCTGCCGTGCTGTTTTTCTCAAGTACCGTTACCCGAAACCCTTCTTTGGCAAGAATGGCTCCAGTGAAGAGACCGCCCAAGCCGCCGCCTATGATTACCGCTGTTTTCATTCGTTTGCGTCCTTTATCTGTTCATAAATTGTTTTGGCTGTCAAAAACTCACTGCAAGTGACAATAGTACCTACCAAGACTCCCAGCATACCATGCGAATTGATGTTCTGACCTGTCAGATAAACGTTAGGAACTCTTGTGCGCGACGGAACCCTGCTGGTGGAGTTCAGGCCGATGTCTTTGGCATTTCCATACATCGAGCCTCCCTCCGTACCGGTATAATCGAGATAGGTGAGGGGAGTGGAGGTATAATAAGCCTTGATTTTACTGCGGATATTAGGAAAATGCTGCTCTAAGGTATCAAGCATTTTTTCTGCTTTCCGTTTCTTAAACTCCTCGTAATCCTGTCCTCGCCTGCCTACAGTCGTACCCCTCCACCTTTCTACATCAGTCATCTGCATATACGAAAGGATAACACCTGTGGAAGCAAACGGAGAATTATCTTCTGAGCAGAAGTGCATGTAGAGAAATCCCTTTGGCCAATTTGCTTCGGTATACTGCTCGCAATCCCAAGGCGTATTTCCTTGATAACCGTAATAGTTGTAGTTCAGATATGGTATGGCATTTTCCTTGAAATGCAAGTAGACGGAGAAGCCTCCCACGGTTTGTGGTATCTGGTTGATGCGTTTACGGAAAGCAGGACGGATCAGCTTTGTGTCGAGCAACTCTAATGTTCGTATCGGATGGGCGTCGGATACCACATAGTCGCAAGAGATTTGTTCTTTGCCATTTACCTCCACTGCCACGGCATGGGTATCGTCACAAACGATCTTGGTCACCTTTTTGCGAGTAAGCACCTCACCTCCATAGCGCTGAATGGTGTGTGTCAGGGCGGAAGCCACGGCGTCGCTACCTCCTCGGATACGAAAAGCGCTCTGGTTATAAAAATCCATAATAAAAGCGTGGGTAGAGAAAGGGGTCTTATCTTTTTCCGCTGCATAAAGAGGTAAGTTGCCAACAAGTACTTGAGCTAAGGTGGGATCTGTGATGATTTCATCAATAACCTCATTGATGGAGCGCAATTGATATTCCGTATTGATGGCAGAGTCGGACTCGGCATACTTCAAGGAATGTAAGGAAGAGGCGTTGGCTATATCTTCTATCAGGTCGTAATACTTCACCAAATTATCATGCTGATGGGGGAAATATTCTGTCATCTGACGAATGAAAGCCTCCCTGCCACTTGCAAACTTATATAGTTTGCCTCCCAAAGCCACCACATCATATCCGGAAGGATCGAGTTGAGAGAGGCGTACTTCTTTGTCTATCTCTAAGTACTTCATCAGTTTGTCCAAAGTCTGCCCTTGGGCTGCTGTGCCAACAAAGTGCATGCCTGTCTCAAACTTGCCCCCTTGGCGCGTAAAACATTGCAGGCATCCGCCAATCTGAACGCCTTGCTCCAGCACCGTAACGCGGTAACCATTTTTCGCCAAGATGACGGCTGTGGACAAACCTCCCAAACCACTTCCTATAATGATTACTTTCTTCTGATTAGACATAGTTTACTACGTATGATTACTTAGAACAGTCGCTCTATCTTATTTGCTATTTCTTCGTACTTGTTGATATAATGTTTGCGCATGGCAGACGCTTGCTGCATATATGTTCCCATCTTCTGCATCTGTTGCTGCGATATTGGCTGATCTGTTTCGACATAAATGATTCCCTTGCGTAAGTGGTAACTCTTTTTGGGGAGAACCTTTCCTGAACCATAGAGATACATCGGCAAGATGTCCAAGTCCAATGCGTCAGCAAGGTAGAAAGCTCCTTGATGGAATCTCCCGATGCGGCAATCCTTGGAGCGCGTGCCTTCCGGATAGACCGCTACGCTATAGCCTCGCTTAACAAGTGAACGAAGCTGAGGCATGATCTCCTCCAGCCCATCTTTCACCGGCAAGTATTCCGCATTGCGAATTAACAAGCTATAAAAAGGATTATTCCAAACCCAGCCATTGGTAAGAAACACTATCTTAGGGGTGAAGACCAGCTGACACATCAGGTCGAGGTGCGACTGATGATTGCAGATGATAATGTGAGGCTTATCGAAATCAATAGTACCATTGATCTGATAGCGGAACTTTGTGCCCGGAATGCCATGATGAATCATCACAAAACGAGAGGCATGGTAGATGAGCTGATGCAAGTGATAACGCTTCTTCTCTGTCATCTTGCCTATCTTGATATACAACCATACGCAGGGGGTGAACACTATAAGGGTAAAGAACAGGAAAAATAGCAGCGAATAAGTTGTTCGCAAGAATGTCATCATCCATCTTCCTATCCGTAATGGTAAGCCATAAACGACAGCAAGGAAACAGAGCACGGTGTTGAGTACGCTGATTCTTGCAAAGTCTTTACCGGGGCGGAAATGGCTCACTCGTTCTCCATGTGGAGGATAATACACATTAACCGGTATCGAAATCAACTCAACCCCATGCCAAGAAGCAAAGACCAACAGCTCAAGTTCCGCCTCGTAGCGTGAGGTGAGCATGGATAGGCCACGTAGCTTGTGCAGTGGGTAAAGGCGGTATCCCGTTTGAGTATCTTCCAAAGCTTTGCCTGTCTGCACATAAAACCAGAAGTTAGAGAACTTGTTAGCGAAACAGCTGCCTTTGGAACGTTCTACTCCTTCCAACTGACGGCTTCCTATTATTAAGGCTTTAGGATATTCTTGATTCGCTTTCAGAAAGCGGGAGATGTCTTCGGGATAATGTTGCCCATCACCGTCAAGGGTGATGGCGTAAGAGAAGCCCATTGACAAGGCTTTCTTAAAACCGGTTTTTAAGGCATATCCCTTGCCCTTGTTCTCTGGGTATGAGACAATGGTGATGCCGCCAATATCTTGGAGGATTCCTTTCGTATTGTCTGTACAGCCATCGTCCACGACAATGACTTCATCACAATAGCGAAGTGTATCTCTCACCACCTGACCTATTGTCTTCTCATTGTTATAGGTAGGTATGACCACGCAGATGCCTCTTGCTCGCAATTGCCTCTTCTGTTGTTCTATATCAACTTGCATGTTAAAGAGATCTTGGCTTTAGGTTCTTCTCCTTCAGTCACCACAATTTGTGCCTTTACTTCCGCTTCTTCCTCGGAAATTTCCACCTTTTTCATCGTATAAACGACCGAGGTGCTCTCCATAGGAGAGATTATTGATAAGAACTTCACATTTTTTATCTTGGCGATTTCCATCTTTTCTCCAAGAAGATCTTCCATAAGTTCTTTGGCAA
This sequence comes from uncultured Prevotella sp., assembly GCA_963541305.1. Lineage (GTDB taxonomy): Bacteria > Bacteroidota > Bacteroidia > Bacteroidales > Bacteroidaceae > Prevotella. The sequence goes on along the minus strand of CAUTTP010000026.1, from coordinate 12,715 downwards.
TCTGTACGATGCAGACGCCGGGAATAATAGGCTCACCGGGAAAATGAGCTTGGCAGATCACGCAAGAAGGATTGAACTTGATTTCAAAACGTCCTGTCAGTCTCTCCTTCTCCTTATGGGAGACAGAATATAGATTATTCTTCAGTTGCATCTTTTAGCAATGTAAAATGATAGTCTATTTTGAATTTCTCATCACGATAGGTACCGATGCCCTGCTGCAGGTTCTTCATGAGTTGCAGCAAATCTTTCTTCAACACCTTCTTAATATACCACTTGTTGAGTATTTGAATAACTCCATTCAGTTTGACCTTGTCGCATTTAGGAAAATAGGTGAAGTCGAGTGCAGATATACCGAACTCATTGAAGAGTGCCCCCTTGACTATGCCCTCGTCATTGGCCAAGATGCAGATACCGCTCAGATAGCCTTTCCTCATCTCTATCGTGGCATTGTACTTCATCCTGCTCCCTGCACTGTCGGGGAAGAATGTCTGCTGGGCATGGAGTGGCAATGCCAGAAGAAAAAGCAGTGATATGCTAATTGACAGTAAAAACCTTTGCATTGATAGGTTCGTTAGTTTTGACATTCTTCAATTCGATAACCGTTTTGTCACCTTTCTTCTCAATGAGTTCCACCTTAGAAACCGTAGCCATCTGCCTGTTGAAGTGTAGGATTATCTTTTGGAACATCTGTTGCATCTGCTTCTGTTGTGGATAAAGCGTGGCGATATACTCTGTCGATGTACTGCTGATACTTGCCTTGAAATCTTTCTTCTCCGTCAAACACTTGCCCACGACACAATTCATCATGATGCGGGCGATTTCCTTGAAAAATTTGCTCTGGTTAACGTTGATGACATCGTTTCGGTTATCCTTGTTGATGAGCACCTTAGAATCGTTGAGCACAAAGGTGTAGGTATAAGGATATAGGTATTCCCAACGGAGCTTGTTACTCTGCTGATAATACATCTTGCCTCTCGACACCATCTTGTCGTTGAGCATCTTGAGGTGTTTCGTCTGTACGAAATCACACTGCATGGTCTTCATATTCGATGCAACGGCGTTGATTTGCTGTTTTATTTTATCCTCGTCCACATTCTGTGCAGAGATAGCGGAAAGACCTAAGCACAAAGCCGCCAGTAGTCCTAAAAACCTTTTCATCTTTATTTTGCCTTTAAACAATAATATTCAACATGATTCATTTTTGCTACTTCGCTATCAAGAAACAGCCTATTATGATAAAGCTAACCCCCAACCACTTCATGGCTGATACCGACTCATGGAAGAAAAGGATCGCCGCCAAGAGGCCAAAGACGTAACTCAAACTAATCATCGGATAAGCCACACTCAATGGATAATGCTTGAGGATATACATCCAGAGAATGGAACTTGCACCGAAAAATACGCCACAACAGGCAAACTGCCTGTTGAGCAACAGATTTACCCAGAAGTCCTTAGTCCATTCAAAATGGTGTATCTTCCGTAGGGCAAACTTCAAGAACACCTGCCCGCCTGCCAAGAGTGCGCTTTGCATGGCAGCCAATACGATTACCCTCCACATGACAACACCATAGCTATAGAATGAACGGAAGGCAGAGCCTTCTCACCACTTTTCTCCAACAAAGCATTAAGACGTGGAGTGCTTTCATCATGACAGCCCACCAACACGTTCTTATACTTGCCGCTTCTCAAGAGCAACTTAGCATCCCGGATAGCCCAATCTAACGAATGGCGTCCCTGCGCATAGGTTACATTATAGCCATGACAATGAGTCTTGATGGCGATATTACAGCCTATGGTGTTGTGAGTGCTCTGCATGAAATAAGTCGGCTTCAGCATCGCTTCGCCTTCAGCCTTGATTTGTTCCAAAAGACGTTCGCTATTGTCCATACATCCATACGCCGTACCGGTGATGATCGCGTCAGGAACGGTGATGCCGGCCTGTTCCAAAGCCTTCAAGGAAGAGAGAAGAGAACTCTTCATCAATTTATTCATGCGGCGAGCCTCCAAAGGTTTTACGTATTTGTGAATATCCGTCAACTGGTCTTCTGAAGTTATTTCAACCTTAGACAACACCTTGATACTGTCTTCTTCCGGAAGGTTGGCATCGCGTTCTGATGTGTCAGGGGCTTCTCCAGTTTCCTCCTTCGGCAGTGCGGAAATTACAAGCGAAGTGTCATTGCCGCCAAATCCGAAGGAGTTGCAGAGCACATTCTCCAAGGTGATGTCCTTAACACCCAAGGTCGGAATTATGCCTTCTTCCATCCGATACTTCCAGCCCAAGTTGGCCGGCACAAAGCGATGTTGTATGGCCAGAATAGAGATGACGGTCTCTATACTTCCCGATGCGCTGGTCGTATGTCCTGTGAAGGGCTTGGTGCTCGACACTAAAGGCATGTCATTGCCAAAAACTCGCTTCAAGGCGACACTCTCGCTTTGGTCATTGTTAGGCGTACCCGTACCATGTGCATTGACATATTGAATGTCTGTAGACGAAAGATGAGCCATTGTCATGGCTTCCTTCATGGCAAGATAGGCACCTTCGCCATTCTCTGATGAAGCCGTCTGGTGGAAAGCGTCGCAAGCATTTCCATAGCCAGTGAGATAAGCGTGAGGAACGATTCCCCTACGTTTTGCTGTTTCTTCGGATTCCAGCACCACAAAGGCTGCGCCTTCTCCGAGATTCAAGCCCGCACGTGTGGCGTCAAAAGGTCGGCACGGCTCCTTGTCAAGGATCATCAAGGAATTGAAGCCGTTGAGATGGAAACGTGATAAAGCCTCAGTGCCACCTGCAACAACGATATCTGCCTCTCCGCTCCTGAGCAATCGTGCACCCAGCATGATAGCATTGGCCGCCGAGGAGCAGGCGGTCGATAAGGTTGTTATATCATCGAATATCCCAAAATGGTTTGCCATAAATTTGGTACTATTGCCGCAGGCATGGTGCTTCAAGAACTCGATGCTCTTTTGCTCTTCGATATGGTCGTAATAAAGCTCAGTGAGGTCCATCCCGCCCACGGTCGTGCCCGACACGAGCATGAGACGCAAAGGACGTTTAGCCTTTTCTCGGTTCTTGTCAGGCTTTTTCACTTGAGCCTCCTCCAGAGCTTGCCCTATCGCCAAGATGCCCATCAGGGCTGTGCGGCTCATCATCTGGTCTGTAGGGATGTTTAGCATCCTCTTCATCTGATCATTCGATAAGTCTACCTCACCCACAGGCAACTCGTGGTGAACTGACTGGAGATGCTTCATATCCCCAATCCCGGTCTTCTCCTCAAGCAAGTGCTGCAAAACCTCCTGCTTGTTCAGCCCGATGGCAGAGATTATCCCCTCACCTGTGATTGCGATATTCATTTTGCTACGATTGTCTTTAGAGTACGAAAGATTATTTCTTTCTGTTATTGCTTACATAATCGGCTATGGCAGCTACACTCGTGAAGATTTCCTTACCGGCAGATGGGCTGACCAATTTAATGCCGTATTTTTTCTCCAGCATGACAATTAGCTCCAAGGCATCGATAGAGTCCAAGCCTAAACCGTCACCAAAGAGCGCTTCGTTCTCATCAATGTCGTCTGGGCTCATCTCCTCAAGGTTCAAAACCTTGATGATTTCTTCTTTCAATTCTTTGATCAATTCTTCCATTATATCTTAAGATTAAATATTATTATTGTATAAATAAATATGGCATTAAGGCATGGACAAGCATGGAGAACCGTATGTGGACAGATTCATTTCCTACAAGCCATTGCCCTGTGCTTTGTTCCTACATGTTTCGAGAACACGGAAAAGCGGCGTAACGGTGGTTCCTGCCCGTTGCTTCGGCCTTACCATCAGGTGGGAACGTCGACGTACGTCGTTCGGTGTACGCACGTACGGCGTTCGATGTACGTGCGTACGACATTCGATGTACGTGCATACGGCGTTCGATGTACGTCGTCGTCGGAACAGGAAGCGCCGAAGAAACGGTCGTGGGGGTGATGACACGAAGATGCTTACCGGCTGAAATATCCGCAACCTGCTGATTAGCAATTGTCGCCATTATGGAATTGCAGATACACCATTGGATGGCTGAATGGTTGTCAATTTTGCATCCTTATGCTAAATGCCGTTAACCGTATTCAATTTCCTTATTATAGTTCATTGCCTTGTTTCTTCTTGATTATAATGATTTCCTTTTCTTATCTTAGTGCTGTTCCTCCGGCATCCCAAGCTTATGCTTGCTCTGCTATATAGAGTTCAGCCTCGTAATGTTCCGCATCCTCATAGTCGAGCCATCCTGCCAGCACACTCGTGGTTTGCCGATCTAAGAAGGCTGTTTCCAATATCTCCAGCATCTGTTCCTCGTCTTTACTTGGCAATATATAGAAAGAGGTGTCACCATGATAGCCGTTGCGGATGGCGATCTCACCTGTCACGATGTTTGGTAAGGTGTAGATGAAGACGGAAGGACTTGGAAAATAGTTTTCTTTGTCGCATATCGACGCTAAGTATTTCTTGTCTGAGTAAATGGAGGAAGAGCGGTTGAACAACACTACTGCTCTGTCATCACATTCCTCAAACCTTGTCTTACCCTCCGCTTGCAGCAACAGTTCAGATGCCACGAAGCCCAATCGGCAGAGCGCATCCATCTTATAGTATTTAGGGTACTCACCGATCTTTTGCTTGTAGATGGCAGTAAATGGTGTTGTATTTCCATTCTCGTTTTCTGTCGGAATCGGATTGCCGTCCACCCAAACGCCTTTCGGCGAAATGCGTACTTGATGCTTTTTGGTGATCGTTCTTCTCTCGGCCTTTTGACGGGGAGGTGCATAGGGAGGAGTAGCCACAGCTTCTGCCTTCCTTGCCAAGATGGCAGCATTGCAGCCACCAAAGCCCGAAAGTATCTTGATGAAAGCCTGCTTGTCCGTAAAACGATTCTCGGCGGAAATATTGATCTTTCCCGAAACACCCAGTTCCTTATATCCGCGTGTACCTATTACTATATGGTCGTCGGCAGCCTTCATGCTCAGAATGGTTTCCAAAACACCTGCGGCTCCCAAAGTATGGCCTAAATATCCTTTCAAAGCATTGATTGGCATATCAGAGAGCCCTGCTCTCTGAATAGCTATGGATTCCATTTGGTCGTTGAACAGTGTGGCCGTACCATGTGCATTGATAAATGCCAGATCTTCCTTGGCGACGTCTTGTATCGTATCCAACACCGACCTATACAAGCCTTCGCCGGTCTTGGAAGGGGTGCTGATATGGGAAGCGTCGTTCTTGACGACACCGCGGGTTAGTTGCCACAGTCCTCCGATGGTCTTTCCGTCTTTTGCTTTATGAGGAATGTTTTTGGCGAGAACAATCGTTGCCGCAGCTTCTCCGAGATTGAGGCCTAATCGTTCCATGTCGAAGGGGCGGCAAGGCTCCGCCGATAAAGCCTTCAGAGATTGGAAACCGGAGATGATAAATTTGCCGGGGCAGTCGGCTCCACATACCACAGCATAGTCGTACTTATCTTGTTCCAATAAGCGAGAGGCAAGTATTAACGCTGATAAGCCAGAGACACAGGCGTTACAAACGACGATAGGTTTGGTTTTGATACCAAGAGCCTTTGCCATACGTTGGGCTGCCGTACCAAGACTAACATTTTCGTCGGTGTCTTTCCCCAACCTCTCAATCGAACCTTTAGTAGAACTAAGGATAAACTTTACACGGTCATGGACAACATCTATCCCCGAAGCCTTCAATGCCTTGTTTGCCGAACGAAGTGCCAGTTCCTCGAAAGACGAAGACATCAGCGCCGCCGCGAACCCCTCAGGGATGCCCATGCTTCCCGGAAGATATGCACGAATGCTCGACTTATTGAACTTTACAGCCAAGTAATTTTCTTCGGAAGTATCTCCCAATGGAGATATGATATTATCTGCTAAAACGTAAGCCATCGCCTTAGATGCATTAGTCCTTCACTCGTCGCCCACCTGTTCCCAATGTTCTTTCCATTCTTGGTAGAAAGAAGGATTATCCCAAACCAACTGATAGTTTAAGTCCATAAACACCTGTGTCGAATGACCAGTAGCTATCAGGCTTTCATCTTCTGAATCATGGATTTCGTAATCGAAGGCTATTTTTGCCGCTTTGGTAGGACGATAGATGATGTCGATACGAGGTTGCATGCCATACTTGATTGGCTTTTTATAGTGGAATGTCAATTCCACCAACGGCGCAAAATAGCCATGGTCGAAGAATTTCATGTATTCCAGCCCATATTTTTTGCCGAATGCCTCACGGGCATCCTCGAAATAAAGCGGATAAGCTCCATGCCAAACTACGTTCATGGAATCTATCTCGCTAAAGCGAATAGCAAATGTCTTTGATTCTTTCAGCTCTTTCATTTGTCTTCTTACTTTTCTTTGACTGCTATCTTCATCTCCGTTGTCACCAATATTCTGTCTTTGCACTTGACGGTTGCCTCCGTCAAGGTCATACCGAAAATATCTTCTTTGACCTCTACTCGTGTCGTGATGATATCGCTAACTTGCGGCGTTTCCACAATCTCAAAGTTGCGCACGGCACCGATAAATCCCAATTGTATGCTTTTCTTCAATATATACTTATTGACGTACCCGATGCGAGCGGCGCAAGTCTGGGCGATATTTTCCATCAATCCCGATGCGGAGAGCCGGCCGTTGTCCACAAAGATATTGTCGCGGGTTACCTCTGTTTCCGTTACAGTCGAAGTCTCGTCGAAGTGTACGAGCGTACCTATCATGACGAAAGGCTCCTGCTGAGGCAGAAGTTCGTGAATATCAATCTCCCGAAGGTTTTTCTCTGTCGGATTTTCCACATCAAAGTTCATCATATTTATATTGCTAATTATGATTGGGTGTCAATGCCCAAAAGTCATAAAAGTTATACCATTGTTCGGGATATTGCCGCACTCGTCGTTCGAGTTCCGCCACATAGCTGTCCGCCAGCTGTTGTATCTGCGCCTTGCGAGGGGCACTCTTGTCATACGAGAGTGGAGATACATATATCGTATATCCTATGGGGGAAGTCTTCATCACATTGACGGCGATGACACTGAGCCCGCGTATTGTTGCCACAGAGAATGGCCCCTGCGGGAAACGTGCATTGGCACCAAGAAAGGTTGATATCACTGTTTTTGTCGTCCCCACGATACGGTCGGCGGGCATACTCACGATCTCATGGTTGGTAAGTGCTTCGTTGACCAAAAAGAGATGACTCATGTCTGGTGTCACGGGTATCATGCGAATGTTGTTTTGGCTCAATCGCTCCTTACGTCCTTCCATTACCGTAGCTTTCTCTCCGCCAAACACCAAGGCGTTGAAGCGCTTAGTCTTTACCTTCAAGGAATAGCCTGCCACCTCATAACAGCCGATATGTGAACTCAGCATTATGAAGCCTTCGGGCTGTTCAACCAATCGCTGGAAATGCCTGTACCCCTCTATTGTAATTTTAAATCGTTTGCCGGCAAACATGGCAAAACGGTCTATTACTACTTGGCTGAACAAACAGTGGTTGACATAAGTACACCGCATTGCACGAAACGTGCCATAACCCAATCGCTTGCGGAAATAGCGATAAGCTGTTGTACGGCTCCGGTTTGTATTCAGAAGCAGGCATATGGGAATGACAAAAAGGGAAGAAAAGGCATAGAAGAATCGTACATCTACCAGTCGAAGGGCGTTGACCAGTTGACGATGCATCCAAGCGTTTCCATAAGTTGTATTTTCTTTCCTACTCATTCCCCCAGACAGATGATTTATTCACCCTTCGTTCTTCTCTCTTCGTTTTTCTTAGCCCACTTTGCTCTCGATGTAGTCGCAGAACTGTGCCAACGTTGTTACGCCCTGCATTTCCTCAGGCTTGATCTTAAAACCGAAGTTCTTCTCTACAATGACTACAATGTCTACGAAGTCCAGACTGTCGATGCCTAAGTCATCCTTCAGCTTGGCTTCCGGAACGATCTTCTCTTCTTCGATTTCCAAATCCTCAATAAGGAAGTTTCTTACTTTCTCTTCAATTTCTTTTCTTTCCATTTTATTTGTTATTGAATGTTAGTTGTTGTATGAGGCTTTTGCCTCAAAGCATTAGAATTTCTCGTTCTTTACTTCCATGATAGTGTGGCCTTGCCCGATACCGTCATAGATAGCCATGACTTTCAAGCCGGCCTGCTCTATCAGCTTATTCATGTCGTCAGAGTGATACATTTTGCTATTGCCATTCGCCATCACAGCGAAGTAGACGCTGGTCATGGTCAAGCACAAGGAGGCGGGTTCGTATTTCTGGCGATCCCAAAAGGTCTCCATAATATATAAGGTAGTATCCTTGTTCATTATCTTGGCCGAACGAACAAGGATGCTGTAGATTTCTTCCTCGGAGAAGCAATCCAAGAACTGGCTCATCCAAATGACATCCCAATGACCTGTCGGCAACAGGCTCCCCTCGTCAAGAATATTGGTCGGATAGCCGTTGATTCTGTCTGCACCTTTCTCTCCCTCGATATTTTTACGCATCATACCTATTTGCCCTGGCAGGTCTACAATGGTCACGTTCACGTTCTCGTCGTAATTCGTGCAGCGAAGGGCGAAGCGGCCTGTATTGCCACCAACATCCATCAGTTGCTTAGGTTTCTTGCTAAAGATAATATCTAAAGCCTTATCAAAGGAATGATCACTATAGAAGTGGTCGAACCCAAACCAGCTCTTCTGTACTTGAGGGTCAAGTTTAGACAGCCCCTCGTAGATGGTAGCCCAGTTGCCGAGGGTTTTCAGCCCGGCAGGTTTACCTTCTTTAAGAGCTTCGTCAAGGTAGAACATGCCGCGATAGTTGACATCATGGTTGAAGTCAATATTTACACGGGTAGCAGGGTCGTTGAGGAGAAACCATCCTGTCTTTGAGATGGTATAACAATCGGTAGTTTTATTGATCAGCACGGTCCCCGCACTCAGTGATGCTTCAAGCAACACCTTGAGGGCATATTCTGACAAGCCGGTCTTTATTTTTAGTTCTCCGAGGGTTAAGCCCTTTGTGCTGTCACGCAATTCGTCAAAGATACCCCATTTTACCATCAGTCGAGAGACTTGAAATATGGCAGGCCCCCAAGCGATATATTCGGCAAGGCGTTGAGCCTCGCGAGCAGAAAGTTTGTCCTCGGTATATCTATTGCTTGCAGATTGAGACAGATTCATTTTTTTGATTTTGCGATTTCTGTTTTTAACACTATGCCGAATCTTTTACCTGTGCTTTCTGCGCCATCTTTTATCAGATTTAGTTTCGTACCCCAAACGCCACCATTGGCTTTTATGCCTGTTACTTTTGCCACAAGGTTCTTGTTGGAATCAAGGACGATAATGTCACAATTGTAATTCCCCTTGAGGCTGATGTCGTTGACAACGGCTTTAACGGTAAATGCCTCATTGGGGAAATGGCCGAGGGTGATTACGCCTTTCAGTTTCCTATTTGCGTAGTCCGTAAATATGTCTATAACCTCGGGCTTATCTTTGAACCAGTCTGTTTCATACTTGCCGAAAGCGTCTTCATCCATTCCGTGGATGGATACAAATTCCATCACAAAGTTTACTTTGTTGACGTTAATGAGTGGACTTAAGTCGCCTTCGACTTTTTGTTGTGCCATAGCCGATGCCGAGATAAGCATCAGGAGGCAGAGAATGAGGTTTTTTCTTTTCATTGCAGAACGATTTATTTTAATTTGGTTATATCTTTGGCTAACGCTTTAAGAGTGTTTATTTCCTTATGATCAATGCGGAGTTAGTACCCCCGAAACCGAAACTATTGCTCAACACGAGGTTGATCTCCGTGTCGACGGTTTGAGCCACAATATTCAATTTCTCGGAATATTCATCAGGATTCTCGAAGTTGATATTAGGAGCGACGAAGTTATTTTGCATCATCAACGTGCTGTAGATAATCTCCGAAGCACCTGCCATCCAGCACTCGTGCCCTGTCATGCCTTTAGTAGAAGAAATCAAAGCATGCTTGCCGTTAAACATACGGTTCAAGGCGATTGCCTCATACATATCCCCTTGATGGGTACTTGTGGCATGGGCGTTGATGTAATCTATCTCGTCTGCCTCTACGCCGGCCGACTTGAGGGCGCGGGTCATGGCTATTACGCTGCCATCATCGGATGGCTGACTGATACCTCCTCCATTGCTGGAGAAACCATAGCCTATGACTTCGCAAAGGATATTCGCACCACGAGCCTTAGCATGTTCATACTCTTCAAGCACCAAAGCTGCCGCGCCACCACTTGGTATCAGCCCGTCACGGTCACGGTCGAAAGGGCGGCTTGCCTTAGCAGGCTCGTCCATACGGATGGAAAAAGCTGCAAGGGCATCAAATGAGGCCATCGAGTAATAGTTGGTTTCCTGCGCTCCGCCGCAAAGCACCATGTCTTGCAATCCTTGCTTGATCATCATGAAACCTAAACCGATGGAGTGACTGCCGCTGGCGCAAGCCGAACTGACGGTGAAGTTGATGCCACGAAGGTGAAAGATGGTACTAAGGTTCATGTTCACCGTAGAGTTCATCGACTGGAAGATGATACCATAGCCAAGCATCGCCGAGTCATGCTTCTCGTCCATAATCTTAGCGGCCTCGATGACAGGCTTTGCGGACGAATCATTTCCGAAGATACAGCCCACCTCATTCTCACGTAGATACTCGTCGGAGATTCCTGCTTGGCTGAAAGCCTGTGCACTCGCCTTGTAAGCATACTTCGCCTCTTCCGACATGCCTGCACGGATATGCCGGTCGAGCATTTTCTTTGTGATGACAGGCTCCTCGACAATACCCGTCAGTGCAGAGCGATAGCCATACTCCAAGCGTTCCGGCTGAATGCCGATGCCCGACTTACCTGCATATAGTGATTCTTTTACAGTCTCCAGATCTGTGCCTATGCAAGACCAGATTCCCATACCGGTGATAACGACTCTTCTTTCCATTTGGCTTCCTTGTTAATTTTAGTAGTAGAATACTCTTGCTGCGATTATCAAGTGTAAAGTCCGCCGTTTATGCTGATTACCTCGCCCGTTATATAGGCCGCCTCATCGGAAACCAAAAAGTCTACCAATGCCGCAACTTCTTCGGGTTTCCCGAAACGTCCGACAGGAACCATCCTCCTAAGTTCGTCATGAGGAAGGTCTTTAGTCATGTCTGTTTCTATAAATCCGGGTGCCACGGCGTTAACCGTTATGCTGCGGGGGGCTACTTCTTGCGCCAAGGCTTTTGTCGCTCCAATCAGCGCCGCTTTCGCCGTACTGTAATTTACTTGCCCTGTCATTCCTTTTAGTCCGGAAAGCGAAGACATGTTTATAATACGGCCGCCGTGTTTGCGGGGCATCATGTGTTTCAGCAGTCGCCGTGTTATATAGAAGAAACCGTTAAGGTTTGTATCGAGAACGTCATGCCATTCCTCATTTGCCATCATGAACATCACGTTGTCCCGACGAATGCCGGCATTGTTAACCAGCACCGAAATGTATTCGTCGGGATGTGCAGCTTCCCATTGGTCGATAGCTGTTTCTATGGCTTTGGAGTCCGACACATCAAAGGGCAGTAACTCTGCTTGTCCACCGGCCTCTTCTATCAAGGCCTTCACCTGCCGGGCGCTTTCGATATTGGAATGGTAGTTTATCACGATGGCATATCTTTCCGCCAAACGCAGAGCGATGGCACGGCCTATGCCGCGCGAAGCCCCTGTTATTAAAGCATATTTCATGATGAAGAATTTATAGGTCAAACTGAGGGTACGAATGCGTCTGCCTTTGCATCATTAGGGGGATAGATGCGGCAACACATATATAGTTACGGATACTCTTTTTGGGGATGTATGTCGTTCTTAGGGCGTGCCTACGGGGAATATTTTTCTGTTCTTTTGTTGCAGGAAGTACATTCCCAAGGTACATTCCAAATGGATGACCTTGTTTGTGAACGCTCTGCGCCGGCATTGCTTGGAGCTTGTGGGAGAGAACGTTAGGGGTAAGTATGGTGCAAAGAAGATTACTACTTCCTTCTGAGATATATACATCTTCTGCTATACATTTGTAGACATTCATGTCGATATTAGTTTTTTCTATACGGCATTCGGTTAAATGGCAAACGCCAGAAGCATTGATTCGTCCTGTTGTATACCACGCATCGATACTATTATCCGTTGACTGTTTGTTGTTGAGTTCAAGGCAACAGGTGCAAGTGTGACAGAGTAGATATGTCTTAAACACAGTGACAGATAGACGTTCTCATGATGTCTTAAACTGTATTTCCATCTGCACCTGCCTCGTATAGATATGTCTCCGGGCTTTCGCTACACTCGGCACAGCATAGGTCACCTGTTCTTGCCACGCATGAAAGAGCCGTCTCTCTGTGATGGTTTAGTTTCAAGCCGTAACTGTCTACCCGCAAAGATATGAATAAAAAAAGAAACACAAACAAAAGCATGCGGTAATAAGCGAAACAAGGGGAGTGTATTTAACTTTATTTAACTACGCTTTCCGGCGCCGAATAGTTACATCCTGTGGCAAATACTTGTGAATGTGGTAAATACTTGTGAACCACCCATCCGAGTATCTTGCAGTTTTTTTCAGTCGGTAAGCATCCTTATGTCATCACCTCCGCGACCGTTTTTTCAGCGTTTCCTGTTCAGACGGCGACGTACACCGAACGTCGTACACACGTACACCGAACGTCGTA
>CAUTTP010000025.1:0-30776 GCA_963541305.1 uncultured Prevotella sp. | reverse complement strand
TAGCAAAGGATTTCTCCAAATAGCCGTTACAGAAGGCAAAACGTTTCCCGTATTGTAAAACGTATATAACGTATATGGCCTTGTGTCTTTCGTTTCCCAATAGGTATGAACAATCTTCTTTGTGAGCTTCCCAACCTTATAGAATGTTTCCTCTATAGGCAGACAAATATTGCTACCCAAATATGAATTACCGGTAGACGAATTTAAGGAAAAATCAACGTTGTATTTGATTTCATGGGAAGTCTCAACCGCATTGTCGACAACTTGCCGGATATTGCTGACCATATAGTTTCGGGGATTATAGGTATAATAGAGTTTCTTGTTTTGCAACAACTTCCCGTCCAACGAGAATGTGTTGGTATGGAGTTCTTTCAGGAATGTGTGGTAAGACTTAATATGATAGTATTCACCGGCTAAGTAATGAATGTAAGCCCAGTCGTCTTTGGTGCCATTTACCGAGGCGACCCCTATAGTGTCGTACACATAGGTTTCCTCCAGCATAGGTGTCTCACCACTATAGACCACATGCTTTTTCTGTTTTCCGTTGAATGGCAAGTTGTCTGGAAGCATAATTGGGTTCTTGTTCTTGTCCTATACATTGTGAAAGTCGAAATACTCTTTGGAGAGGCTTGTACCCGAAATTTTCTCTTCTATGACATTGCTATATCCCATATAGTTGTTTGTAAAAGGATTGTACAAGGATGTAAAAGGCGTAGAACTGTATTTGATATATGCCACCTGCCCTACTACATTCCCAGAAAAGCCTCCGATTATTTCTAACATTTCCAAACGGGAAAATATCGGCTTATAGGTCAATACACCTGACGGATTGTTGTCCAAAGATGTATAATGGAACCTACGAATCGTTTCACCATTCCTAATTTCGGCAATACGCAATCCACCTACCTTATCAGCCTTATATGTATATTTTCCACCATCATATAGCTTGAGTGTCATTTTCACTATGGCAGAGTCTCTCTCACCTCTTTTTAGCAGTATCTTACATTCCCCGGCTTTGTCTATAGGGATATACTTGGTAAAAGTGTATTGCTCATGAGTAGCGCTTCCCGTATTTTTCAATCCGTATGGGAAATCTGTCTGTATAAAGTTGACGGCACCGGATATTGTGATGATGTTCACATCACCTTCTCTCCATCTACCTTCATTATCATACTGATACGTCAATTCCATATACCCGCGGTCGAATGGTATGGAGAACTTGGAGACATAATATAACGACTCGTCGTGATAGTCAAGGGCGTAATGGTAAGTCGCAGTGATATTCCCATTTTCCGTTACATCGACTTCTCCGTTACGTATTTCATTGCACTCGTATTTGAAATCTGTTGTTCCGTTTGTAGGAGACACCAGCCTTGTCAGCATCCATGCTTTGGACATGTCCGACGATGGATATTTTTGGGGAAGTCCCCCTGTTGGACAACTACGCACCTCTCCCTTTCTTAATATCGGCTTATTATAATTCACATCATATATCTTGATATATTGATTTGTGCCGTCTCGCTTGTAATAAGATTTATCGGGATTCCAATACATCTCATAATAGTTGCTGTCAGCCACAAAGGGTTCGAGCTGCGTTTGCCAAAAACATTCTCCGGAGGCAAAATAATTCCATTTGTCCCCGCCGAGACAACTCTTGCAATGCATAGGGGTCGTCATGTCATATTCCATTTTGTAAGTGTAACACGGGTCCCCTTTGCCCAAAACCGTTATGGAGTCTAACTTCAGTCTATCTAAAAGAAATGTGAAACGTTCATCATACCCCTCTTTATATTGTTGACAACGGTCATCACCATGGAAATAAGAATAGCTGAATTTGTAAGACTTCAATATCTCTTTCTGCTTAGAGCACAAGTTGATATATTCGAGAGCATGGGGAGCGGAATCTTCATAACGATAGCGTATGTCTTCACGGGGTGCTTTGGAAGGAATGAAGTCAAGATACCCGTCAGCCCATTCAATTTTTCTCAGGATCGGTAGTGAATGCATTTTTTCTATCGTACGTTTTTCCATATCTTGGGGATATCCACCATAAGAACGTATATGATCTAAGTTTGTCATGAATTTAAAACCGGGTAATTGTTTGTAGTATAAGACTTTTACTTCCGTATCCTCTATACGCATGGGGCTAATAAAAGACTCGTCTGACCTCGTGTACCTAAAATCTATCGTTTCGCCTGTAGGAAGTTGTATTTGCGACAAGTACCAACCCGTAATCAGTATCTTGGAATCTCGAAACCAAAAATCACTTATCCCGGAATTCAAATCTACCCTTTCGATAGAACCAAATGTAGAGCTGAAATCAGTACCATTATCGATGTAAGTACCAGCTCTGTTACCCGCAACATAATAATACTGCTTTTCTTCCGTGGTACCAAATATATAGACTGTATTGTCAGGAGCAGTAATCTTAAATTTTCTATCATTGCCTTCTATTTTGAGATTATCTTCTGGATTTGCCAGTATAAAATTGGTATACACCTCATGGTAAGTGTCCTTCTTCAGATAAAAACGTCCCGCATAGTTTCCGAAATTATAATAAAAGAAGTCGGGTTCATTATCAGCGAATTCAATGTAGACTTTATCACCCCTTTTTGTATACATGCCCAAGTCGTCACCGGCGTTGATCACACGAGATATCATGCCGCCGGCATTCAAGCACCAGCCAAGCCCTACCTGACTTGCCTCCTGATCCAACTTTATGCCCGAGGCATGATAAGACACGGAAACGGGAAGACTGTAATTGCCTACTTTTATATCTTCTATCGGTATCGAGATTTCCGGAACTCCCGTATAGAGAGAAACAGGAATGTCTGCGTATTTGATCAATGACGCGGCTTCGGGAGAGGGAGTATAGCTGTGATGTTCGAAGAACCATACATTTTTTAAGGAACTTTGACAAAAACATGCCAGACCGAACTGCACAAGAAATAAGAATGACAGTGTTCTTTTCATCATGATAAAAATTTATTGTTTGACTATTTTCTGTGTTTTCACTTTTCCGTCTACAATAACAGAAAAAAGATATATACCGACATGAGCTGAAGACAGGTCTATATTGAAACGATGAAGCCCGGAACCTTTTTGCTGTTTATCCGATGTGTATATAACCATTCCCTGAATATTGGAAACCAGCAACTCTACATTGGAACTCCGTTTAAGCAACAACTCTACAGACAAGCTGTTGCCACCCTCGTCCAAGAAGCAGTTGTAATTATAGTCATTATTGATACTTCCGTCAGCATAATCATGCTCAGCATGATGCATACCCTGATTCAGGTGCTCACGTATCTCTTCATTCTCGTCGTCAGTAAGAGCCAATTGGTCTGCCGGTGGGAAATAATATGACTTGTCAAAATGTTGCGTAGCATGGCCATTGGAAACAATAAATGTACGTATGGTTTCAAAGACCGGATACCTATAACCTAATGCATACCACAGATAACGTTCAATCTTCCACGTTATGCTATCTGTATGCAAGCGTTCCGATATGGAGTCCGGCGAATATACCGTTTCGTTGCCGAGACAAAGAATATTGGCAAAAGGCGATGTCCTCTGTCCAAAATGAACATTTTCTTTCACACGGGTTACATGATGCAAAGTATCCCCTTCGGGCAAGATCAACGTTCCCACGGCATCCGCTTTCACTTCAGACCTGCCATATCTGACAAGGCTCATTGTCTTTGAGAAGATACCTTCGCCATAATGATACGAGGAGATAGAATCGCCATACGCAAAGGGATACCTCATGTCATATTTTGACACAATATACTTCATCTGCATAGTGGGTATCTCATAACCTATACACAATATGCTGTCACCACAAGTGCGGTAGTAGTGGAGTGAATTTTCTCCATATAAGACAATGCTGGAGTCTTCAGCTGCCATATATGCTTCTGTTTTCTTCCTTCCGATAGTCGGTAAGTCGCTGAAATCCCACACGACACCCTTTCCGTCTCTCCCCGGAGATTTGTATTTTAATTCTTGTTTGCAGATGACGTCGCCTGCCCGAGGACTGTTGGCGGTTCTTGTCACTCCCTGCGCAAGAAGGGAAGCGTTAAATCCAAGCAGGGATAGAAGAATCATTAAAGAACGTTTCATACGAATGGTATTTTAAGATAATAGCACTAGACTAGGCTACATAAAGATAAATTAAAAAAACACGTTTAACAAAGATTGATACTTTTTGCAATAATAATCATTTAATTTTAAGAAAACAACGATTTTGTTGGTAAATTTGTTACTCTTTATATTTTATTAACAATACTCAGCGCGGACTGATATAAGAGGATAACTCTTCAACCATCCCATATTTATGGGCTTCTATGAGGTCATTCCACATTCTCTTAATATTTCAAAAGATACGGGAAAGTGCCCTAACGACACTCCCTGACCATTGCCTCGGTCTTGCCATCAGGCGGGAGCGGCGATGTGCAGCGTTCGGTGTACGCATGTACGACGTTCGGTGTATGTGCATACAGCGTTCGGTGTACGTGCATACAACGTTCGACGTACGTCACCGCCAGAACAGAAAATGGTGAAGAAACGGGTGGGGAGGCGATGACACGAAGATGCTTTTCTGCTGAAATATCCGTAACCTGCTGATTTGCAATTGCCGCCACTGGTGGAATTGCAGACAGGCCGTTGAACGGTTGAAGAGTTATGTAAGCGGATGACGAGCCGAAACGAATATTGGGCTAAACGCCCCATGGGCATGAGAATGCGGCAGTGCTCTCACCTCGCTGTTGCCCGCTTTTTTGAGAAATTGAGAGAAAAAATGCTGATTATAAAGCGCAAATTGTGAATTGTTTCGTAAATTTGCAATATCACATATTTATCAAACGGGAGTGGAAACACACGCCGTGTGTCCTCCCATCACATATCCTAAAACATCACATAATGAAAAAGTTTCTTTCGCTTGTTGCAGCAGTTCTGCTGTCCATGCCATCGCCGGCACAGGTGCAACGCCCCAAACTCGTAGTGGGCATCGTTGTTGACCAGATGCGCTGGGACTACCTTTATTATTATTACGACCGGTATGCGGAGGGTGGTTTGCGCCGCCTCGTGGATCAAGGGTACAGTTTCGAGAATACCATGATCAACTATGTGCCCACCGTGACAGCCATCGGGCATGCAAGTGTTTATACAGGCTCTGTGCCAGCCCTGCACGGCATTGCCGGCAACAACTTCTATATCGACGGCAAAGAGGTGTATTGCTGTGGAGATTCCGAGGTGCAGAGCGTGGGCTCTACGAGCAAGGAAGGCCAGATGTCGCCCCGCAACCTGTTGGCGTCGGGCATCGGCGACATGCTGAAGATTGCTACCGACTATAAGGCAAAGGTGATCGGTGTTTCACTCAAAGACCGCGCGGCCATCCTGCCCGCAGGGCATGCCGCTGATGCTGCCTACTGGTGGGATCAGTCGGCCGGACATTTCGTGTCGTCTACCTATTATATGAACAGTCTGCCCGATTGGGTTGTCAAGACCAACAAACAGGTGGGCACCAAACCCGGAACAGACGTAAGATCATCCGTAGCCGGCGTGACCAAGACTTTCGACTTTGCCAAAGCGGCTCTCATAAGCGAGGAATTGGGTAAGGACGATGTGCCCGATCTGCTGGCCATCAGCGTGTCGTCTACCGATGTTATCGGGCACGCTTCCGGTACACGCGGGCAAGAAAACTACGATGTGTATATGGAGCTCGACAAGCAGATGGCAGCATTTTTCAACTTCCTTGACGAGAAAGTGGGCAAGGGCAACTATCTGCTTTTCCTCACGGCCGACCATGGCGCAGCGCATAACCACAACCTGTTGAAGGGTCACAAGATTCCTGCGGGCGGACTGGAGACATGGAACACGTTTCAGCCCAGCGAGCAACGTTTGCAGCAGAAACTTGGCACGACGGAGAAAATCATCGAGTATGAAAATTCAGGGCGCATCTATCTTAATCATGCCGCGATTGCCAAGAGCGGCAAAACACTCGATGAGGTGAAGCAGATGGTTATCGAAGAGATTGAGAAGAATGAGAATATCCTCTATGCAGTCGACTTCGACAAGGTGCTCACCACTCCGATTCCACAGCCCATCCGCGAACGCATCGTCAACGGATATAACAAGAAACGCAGCGGCGACATCGTCTATGTGGCTCGCGCCGATTGGGAGAACGTGAGCAATAAGCCCGACTACAAGGGCACTACGCATGGGCAATGGAATCCCTACGATTCCCATATCCCCTTCGTCTTATATGGTTGGAACGTGAGCCACGGGCAGACTTCAGAGCCCACCCACATCACCGACATCGCACCGACGATATGCGAAATGCTCCACATACAGATGCCCAACTCGTGTGTGGGCAATGCCAAAAAAATGGAATAACCGCATATCTGCAAGTTAAAAACACTGTGAGCTCTTCGGCTTGCCCGAGGGGCTCACTCGCCAAAAGGCACACCGCGGCAAGGCTCCGGAAAGACTTTTGGCAAGGTATGGGAAATAGGGCAAGTGCGGGAGCACCTCTGAACACATCCCTCTAAAATCCATCAAGCATGAAAAGACGAATATCAACAGCTGTCATCGCCCTGCTATCGGCCTGTCTGCCCATGTCTATACATGCGGCAGACGTCTTTATCGAAATTGGAAATAACAGCGATCTGCAGCGGCACGAAGTGGTAGAAATCGATCTCGATAGCCTAAAAGCCCACGCTGATGCTATCGATTCGGAAAACATGATCATAAGAAACAGCTTGGGGCAGGAGCTGCCACATCAGGTCACCCACGATGGCAAACTGCTCTTGGAGGTCAGCATACACCCGCATGCCACCGCAACCTATAGGGTGGAGAAAGGTATGCCCAAACCCATGCAGAACTATGTCTGCGGAAACGTATATCCATATCGCAAAGACGACTTGGCGTGGGAAAATGACAAGAGCGCCTATCGCGTCTATGGACCGGCATTGCAACGTACGGGCGAGAAGTCATTTGGCATTGATGTGTGGGTAAAGAACGTGCCCTACCCTGTGGTTCAGCATCGATATGAGTTGGGCTATCAAGGCAAATGTGACGCTGACTCCGTAGCAAGACTTGGACAAAAGGAAAAGGCGGATTCCATAATAAGGGAGACATCATTTCATCTGGATCATGGCACGGGCATGGATGCCTACTCCGTAGGTGCGACACTGGGGTGCGGAACTCCGGCACTGATGACAGGCGATGAAATCATCTTCCCCTATTGCTATACAAGCTATCGGATCATCGAAAACGGTCCTTTGCGCTTTGTTGTCGAGCTTGAATACGATTCCAAGACAGGAGGAATCAAAGAATATCGAACAATAAGTTTAGACAAAGGGTCGCATTTTAACAAGATGACCGTACGATATGAAAACATCAAGCGTCCTATGGCATTTGTGTCAGGAATCGTACTCCATCAGACGGAAGAACTCAAGATCGGCAATGACTATGTTTGTTATGCAGATCCGACCGACAACCCTGCACTGCACAACTCACAGATATATGTGGCGGCATTGTTCCCTCAAAACGTAGACACCACTTTCATAACAAGAGATAAAACGCATGCACTGGGCAAAATAAACCTGTACAGAGGAGAGGCATACTCGTACTATTTCGGTTCGGCATGGAGCAATTATGACATCAACACCTTTTCTCAATGGGTACAGGAAATTGAGAATTTCCTGTATAGCAAAAGGAATCCTTTGAAAGTCACCATTAGGTAGGGCTTCAAAATTAAGCATATTGTTTTTTCATTATATCGGTCTTTTACTTGAGCAAGTGTTTATAAATAAATTGCTTATCTCTATTCTACTGTGCACGCAGCACCATCTGCTTGTAGCGCACAAGTGCCTCAACATAATAATAATCGGCATAGGTCAGCGGTACGTCGACCTCTGTTCCCTTTGGATAATTCCCTACGGAATGTTTCAATATGAAACCACCGTTTGTTCCCTCCGCAGCCAGATACTCATCTGAGGTGAGCGTACGGATCTGTGTTTCGGCCATTTGCAGACATTGCTTAGAGAAGTCTGCATCCGTCTTGGTGATAGTACCCAGCTCGACAAAAGCCGAAGCCATGATTGCCGCTGCCGAAGCGTCGCGCTTGGCATGAGGGATATCGGGAGCGTTGAAGTCCCAATAAGGCACCTTGTCTTTCGGCATGTTGGGATGTGACATAATATAGCGTGCAATATTTTTAGCATGCTCCAGATAGATGGAGTCGCCGGTTTCGCGATACATCATGGTGAATCCGTAGAGCCCCCATGCCTGTCCGCGAGCCCAAGATGACTCATGTGCATAACCCTGATGGGTGTTCTTCTTCTCTATCTCCCCCGTTTCAGGATTGTAAGACACGACATGATAAGAACTGAAATCAGGGCGGTAATGGTTTTTCATCGTCAAAAGGGCATGGCTCTCCGCAATGCGCGCAAACTTTGTGCTATCAGAATGGGCTGCGCCCCACTCCAGCAGCTCCAGATTCATCATGTTGTCGATGATGACCGGATACCGCCATTTGTCCGCCTTTGTATCCCAAGAGCGGATGAGCCCGACCTCCGGCTTGAAACGGGTGG
This sequence comes from uncultured Prevotella sp., assembly GCA_963541305.1. GTDB lineage: Bacteria > Bacteroidota > Bacteroidia > Bacteroidales > Bacteroidaceae > Prevotella. Next base: position 22,182 of record CAUTTP010000025.1, on the reverse strand, counting down.
ACAGCGACTGGGCACCATTGAGGAGCACAGGAATGTAGGATGAGTCGCGGGTCAGCCGGTAGCCATTGCCAAAACTGCACATGAGGATAAAGCCGATGTCGTGATTATCGGTAGTGAACTGCTGGGCAGCCACACGCTGTGTGTAGACCTCGGCCAATGTTTTCAGTTCTGGCTTACCGGTAGCCTCATAGAGATACCACAACACACCGGGAAAGAATCCGCTGCACCACCAATGGGAATCCGACTTGATAAGCTGCCCCTCGGCGTCTATGGTGCGGGGCAGACTGTCGGGTTCGTTTTCCAGCGACTTGGCAAGCATCTCGGATTGGGCGACGGATCGCTGCAATCCCTTGTCCACAACGGCCTGCATGCTGCCTTTGGATGTGCAGCCAGAAAGAATCAGTGCGCTTGCAAGCACTATGAATAAGTTTGTCTTCATTATTTTGCTTTTTTATTGTTCTGTGGTATAAGTTTCACCCGCAAGGTTTGGCGACTGTTGGCAGGCAATGTGGTCTCGAAGCCCACAAGCACTGTTCCGGGGTTGGGTGCATCGTAAGAGGTGGTTGGCTCCGTGCTCCATGTTTTCAGCTCCACCTTGCCGGGAGCCTCAACCTGCAGCATAAGCTGTTTCCCATTCTGCGTGAGGATGATCTTGTCCTTACCTTTCATCTTGGGTTCGGCGGGCGTGAGCATAGTCCATCGCAGGGTAGTGGCATGATTGCCGGCCTCCACCTCGTCGGTGACGAGCACATAACTTTCGTCTACGATGGCCACACGGCGCTTGGCCGACTGCACTTGGTTGGCATAAACGGGTGTGAGGTCGGCTTCGGCAGAGAGCATACGGGGATCATCGGATGTGGAACCGATACTCACGTAGCCCTCCACCAACTGCAACTGGCGGTCGAATGTCAGTGTGTTATGCGCAAGATTATTATAGCGGAACACCTTCCAGCGGTCGGAGTTCTGGTTCTTATTCCAAATGTCAAGTCCTTTCGACTCAAGGGAGTTGTAGTCCTGCCGTCCGAAATCCATGCTCCACCGTTCTCCATTCGCCACCATTACGAACGAACCGGCATCGAGATGCGCATGGCTGGAGAGTGCCGTGCCGCCTTTGAAAGCCAGAAAAATACTCTTCTTGTCATCCCAAGAAGTACGCATGATGGCTATGGGGGTAACAGCCTTGGCAGCGAACCACGTCTTCCGGATGGGCTGTGGCAGGTTGCTCATGTCGGTGCCGGCTCCCCAAAGCATCGCAAGCGTAAAAAAGCGATAGTCCATAAGTTCTTTCTTCTTACCTTTCTCAAACAATATGCGCTCGTTCCACAAGAGGGAGAAATCATCATTTCGCTTGGCCAACCAGAACATCGCCGGACTCATTCGGCCGGAATCCTTGTTGTCGCCGTAATTGAAAGATTCTCGGTCAGGTGCTACGATATGCAAGATGAATCCTGCCGACTTGAGAAAACCACGTTGATGCCCCAGTCCAAAATCGGTGCCGAAGCATTTTTCCAGAGCATCAATGAACATGACATTATAGGTCGTACCAAATCCCCAGTAGGAATAGCCCTCGGGATAAGCCCCATCGCTACCGTAGTTCTTCATCGGCTTCTGTATGGATGTCATAGCCCGATGAATGATGCTGTCGGCTAATGCAGGAATTTCCTCATAGATGGCAAATGCACCATAGGACATGCCGGTGTTGCAAACCTGATTCCAATTATTATCGCGCTCAAGCCAGTCGTTATACCGGCTATCGAAAGAAGGCCGCAAACCTTTATCGAGGATTGCTTGACGAAGTTGGCTTTTCGTCTTGTCCGATAGCTGGGTGTACAACCAGTCGTAACCCACCGCCACGGCGGTTGTCATCTCTGCCACATCCAGATAGTGGCTCGGATTCCAATCGGCAAATGCACATACTGCCAGCAGCTCCTTTTCCAACCGGGCGCTGTAACGCTTGTCTCCCGTCATCCTGTAAGCATAGCCGAGCAGCAGGGTGCGGCGTAATGTTTCTCTGGAAACGTCCAGCAATCGCCTGCCCGTCACAACCCGTTCTGACACCGCCAAAGGCAGAATCTCATCAGCAGCCCGCATCAGGAGGCTGTCTGTCTGCTGCCAAAAGCTATCCTTTCCGATGGAGGTCTTGATTGCCGCTTCATCAGAAGCCGTCATGAGCAGTCGGGGATGCTTGGCCGCCATGCTAAATGATGTAGGAAATTCCTGCGCCTCTCCTTTGATGACAATGCCAAAAAGCAGTCCGCAGAGGAGTATAAAAGGCTGTATAAATGGATGTGATTTGGTGTTCATTTCGTCTATAATGATGTTACTTCTGAGTCCACATCGATGCGCCCAATGCCCCACCCGTGGTTGAAGCCGTGGCGGAAGCGGCTGATGAGGAATAGTTGAACGTAAATGTCTCTCCGTTGGTAAAGCCGTCGATACCGTTTTCATCGACATAGAATGGCAGGTCGGCATAAGCAGACATACCTGTGTTCAGCACTTCAAAGAATTTATCAATGTATAACATTGGCAACGGAGACGGATAATCGAATGTGAGCACTTCGGAGATGTTGTTCTCATACGTCAGTCGCCCATCTTGTATCATAGCCTCTGCCACCGAATTGAGAGGTACACGCTCTATATTGCCCGGGTATTTGGTATAGAGAGCCTTAATCTCTGCATCGGTATATACATTGTTATTACGTATGTATATCCTCATATCGGCAGGGTCGTAAGTTCCTCCGCTCGACAGTTGGCGCAATTCCCAGAAAGCTCCCGGCGAAGAGGCGTTATAGCCTGCCTTCCATCCCATATTGGCAAAGATATTATTCTCGATATAGGCTGTCATGGCATAGTCGATACGGAAATGATACCCCACGTTATAGACCATATTGTTCCTAAATTCCACATACTTGGCCACAGCTCCATCAAAACGAATGAGGTGCCCTGTCATGTTATAAATCGTACTGTTCGTAATGGAGATAGTATCGGGCGCATTTCCTCTGGAGTCGAAAAGACGGCCGTTGGCAGGGTCTGATGTCAGCGCAAAGTTGCGGAAAGTGGAATTTTCTATATACACTTTGCTGTTGACATTGTCTGTACGTATGCAGAAGTTGCGGCAGTTTTCGACAAAGCAACCGTCAAAGCGCAGGGTAAGCCCCTCACTGTCCAAGCGGAAGAGACGTTGCATCATATTGTTGGAGGCGGCGTCCTTACCGTTGAAATAGATGTTCTCGAATGTTGCGTTGGCTTCGAAGCGGAGCATATCCGCGTTCAGGGAGCCTTGTTCATCAGATATCGGTTGGATGGTCGGCAAGGCACCTGTTCCATAGGCAGCCCTGATCGTCACATTCTTGGTAATGACGTTCTTTCCTTCCAGATAATACACACCATCGCGCTCCAGCTCATAAATGGCATCGCCATTCTCGGCTATGGCCTTCGGCAAGGAGTTGACACGGGTAACGCCGTCATCCGGCTCCACCCTCACAATCTCCTTCGGGGTAACATTCGGCAGCACAATGCTATCTTCTGCAAATGTGTCTTTAGGCTCACATCCGCTGATGAGCGATGCCGTGACTACCAATCCTAACACGGCAACGAGATTCTTAACCATGCCATGTCGCCTCCTTATCGTTGTTGTCTGGTTAGACAATATGACTATTGTTTTCATATTGAGATTCCTTTCTACTTGTTATTTCTTAATTATTGCTGTCTCTTCCCGCGCATTTTATCGTCGCTCCCCATCCTGATGGCCACGTATCTCGTACGGTGTGCATGCGTACGGCGTACGGTGTACGTGCGTACAGCATTCGGTGTACGTGCATACGGCGTTCGATGTACGCCGGCGTCGGGATGAAAATGCGCTTTCGTTCCACTTATTTAAAGATGTCATACTTTACACCTACATAGAAAGTAGAGCCGTAAATCTCGACGCTGGAGGGATATCCGGTGACATTTCGCTTTTTGCTGTCAGACCAGTTGAAGATGTTGGATGCACTTGCGTACACATAGAATTGCTTGCTGATGCGCTGCTTCAACTGCAGGTCCCACTTGGAGAAGGCCTTTGTCGACTCCACATCGGCGCCGTCGGAGCGATGCTGTTCGGCAATGAGGATATTGCCCTGATAGGTGTAGGACAGGCGGCCGGAGAACCCCTTATAGTCATATCCTAAAGAAAGATTGGCCAAGAACGAGGGCTGCTTGAGCAGGCGGTCATAGTAAACCGTATCTTTGTTGACGGGAAGGAACGGCTTGCTGCCGTCTCCTGCCACGTAGTTAGGATTGGCAACCCGCGACTTCGTCGTTTCAAAATAGCCCATCTTCGAGTCCATCAGCGTCATGTTTGCACCTATCACGATACCTTTGAGCAAGCCGGGAAGGCGTCGCAACTGTGTCTGAATGTCGATCTCCAGACCTTTAATCGTTGCATCGTATGGGCTGTTGAGCGAGTAGGTGATGCCGTAACCTGCCAATGTCGAAGCCAAACCGAAGTTTGCGGGATCGGTAGCAGTGCCCTCGAGCAGATAAGCCGAACGTGTATAGATAAAATTCTTTATCTTCTTATAGAAGCCGCCCACCGTGATCAGACCGATATTAGGATCGTAATACGAAACGATGGCGTCAAAGTTCCTCGACAAGGCGGGCTTCAGGTTAGTCCTGTTATACACCACCTCGCCTGTGCTCGACTTGATAATGGTACGCGGCGCCAGCAAATCGTAGTCGGGGCGAGAGAGCGTTTCTGTGTAAGCCAGCCTCACATCCAACTTATCGGTCGGCTTTATTTTCAGATGAATCTGTGGCAGCCAATAGCCAAACTTATTGGAATCGGTGGTTCTGCTATAGTCGAACGACAGCTCCTGCGTCTCATCATCCGGCACATTCACACCGCTATAGGCTCCATAATGCATATAAGTATGATCATAACGCACACCGGGAATAAAGGTAATATACCTGCCGATATTGAACTCGCCCATGATATACGCTGCCAAAATCTCCTCATGCCCGTCATAGTCTTTCTGTATCTTGGTCGTCAGAATGGGGCGGTAGAGGTCGGAATTGACATTATAGAAATTCTTCATAGCATCCTGATCGAGCGCAAAAGTGAAGTCGAGGTTGTCGTAACGATTATTCAAAAAGTCGCGATGCTTGAAGTCGCCGTCGAGGAAATCCGTGATGCCCACATATCTGCTGTCATACTGCGACCGCGTGATATCAGGCATATTCGCATAAATCAGGTCTGCATTCTGATCCAGACGTCGATAGTTTCGGCTGGTGATACGCTCGCGATCCTTCTGGCGATACTTACCGCCGACCTTGATATATCCGTTGAAATTGTCGCCAAACTCAAATGATTTCTTCCAATCCAGCCATGCACTGTATTCTTTTTCCGTCGTCTTGTCCGTATTGAATGTACCGTCGTAGAGATAATATTGGGTAATATCCGTCTCATTCACATTACCCGGCGCCGATACCATGTGCGGCGGCAACGTGCCCAAAGCATTGATGTCGACGGTGAATGGCGTATTCATTCTGAATTCCAAGGTGTGCTCGTACGGTGTTTTCTGGCGCGACTCGCTTCGGCCTACACCCCAGCTCAGTGTCGAATTCCAGAAGTTATGGTCGCCCTGCAACATATTGGTCAGCACACTTCCGCGCACATCGGCATCCGTTTGGCTATAGCGCAGACGGCCGCCTTCCAAATCATAACGCTTCTCGCGAATATCTCTGTCACGACTGAGTGCACTGAAAAGGTTAGACATCTTGATCTTAGAGCCGCCGCCGAGATCGTAATCGAGGTTGAGATTCACGTTGAATCGATTTCTCTTTTCAAGGTTCGACTGTAGCCGGGTGCTCGTGATCCATGGCTTAGTGTATGACAATCCTTCTGTCGGAGTATTGCCATTTACCTTGTAAGCCGCAATAAAGCGGTCGTTGCTTCTGTCGGTTTGCTCTGCACTGGCCGTGAAAATGAGGCCAAGACGGTCGTTAAAGAAGCGGTTGCTCGCCAAAATGTTACCCTTAATATTACCGATATTATTGATCTGCGAGTGATAGCCGGTCTGCCCTGTCACACTCAGCTTCATGCCTTTTGGTGCATCTTTCATGATGAGATTGACCGTCCCGCCCAATCCATCGGCATCCTTGTCGGCGGTATTGGCTTTCAGCACCTCTGCTCCACCCACAATTTCAGGCGAGATCATATTCAAATCGGAACTACGGTCACTCGAACTTGTAGAGGGAGAGTTCATTCCGTTGATAGCCACTGCGCTGTACTTGGGGTCAAGACCACGAATAATGATCTTCTGTCCTTCACCGCCGTCGCGTTCCACCATCAAGCCCGGCAGGCGTCCGATGGCATCGGCGACATTCACGTCGGGCAGTTCACTGAGCCTCTCACCCGACACGGCGCTGATGATTCCCGTTGCATTGCGCTGACGATTGATGGCTGCAGTCTGCCCCTTAGCCTGCGCACTAACCACCACTTCACCCCCGAAGATGTCGGCCGGGGTCATATTTACATTCACGGTGCGCGTCTCATCGCCTCGCACGGTCACCTCCACCGTTTTATTGTTATAGCCTATGAAAGAGAATTGCAGCTCGTTCTTGCCCTTTGGAACAGACAACAACGTGTATTTTCCATTTGTATCTGTGATTACCTTCTTGGTTGTTCCTTTCAGCCAGACCGTAGTACCCGGCAGAAAAACCCGGTTCTCATCGACCACCACACCCGTGATGATACCGTTCTGAGCCATCGCATACGTGCTGACACATAATAGCGCCATGAGTATGAATATCATTCTTTTCAGTTTCATATCAGTACTATTTAAAGTTTCAAGATTATAGTTTCATTTCTTAAGGTTGGGCTGCCGGATGCTTGTTGAGGTCTATCTTTCCTGCTTTAACCAGCCGTCTGAATTCCTTTTTTGCCTTTCCCAGTTGTTTAGCAAACTCATCATTGGCATGCAGTCGCGCCACGACGGCACTCGCTACGATACGGCCGGCATCCACGTCACTTTGGAAATGGTATCCGCAGATTACCCTGCTCTCTCCCATTTCGAAGCCTCTTTTCAGTATTTCGTCTTGTCTCTGCACGTTGATTTCGGCAAGGACGAGTGCCGTTGCCCATCCGATGGCTGTATGACCGGAGGGATATGACCCGTTGGACGACAACTCCTGCTGCTGCGTCGTATTGCAGGTCTGCTCATTATAATAGGCGAAAGGACGCTGGCGCATGTAATGTACCTTAGCCTCGCGGGTCGACAAGTCACCGGCATCTTCACGCATCTTGAGCACCAACTTATATATCTCGGGTGTCTCCTCCTTACTGATTCTGATACCAAAAACATCCGAAAAAGCCAAAGGCGTACCGTTTCCCTCCAGATTAGCATCCGCCGAGGCCTGATCTCCCCGTGGGGTTTCGCGTTGTTGCTTACCCCAAAGATAACGTTCCTCATCATATTTGAAGCGGGCACTGCCTTGAGCCGGCGGCGGCGGAAGCAACTTCAAACTGCTCGCCACATCGCCCGATTGGAGGAAATAACTGTCGGGAATCGTTCTCACGTCCCGGATAGCGTTCTGTGCAGAAAGTGAGACAACGCCACAAAACAGCATAGAGAGAACTATTATCCTTTTAGTTTTACCTTCTCTCTGTTTCCCTTTTAAAGAGACTTTCCTACAGTCTGTCCGGAGATTATACATAAGGTTTATAAGTTAAATAATGGTTTAATAGGTTATAATTGGCTGTGCCGCCGATATTGCCAACATGCTCTATCGTTGAAACACAGTGCAAATGTATGGAAAAGGAAGAATAAAAAAAGGTTGCATTTTGTTATTTTGCTTAAAATAAAAAATGCAACTTCCTGCAACTCGCTGTATTTAAACCTGTATCAGAGTTTTTTCGCCCCGCTGTCAGTCAGACAGTCTCAACACATAGAATGCCATACTCGCAGGATGTTTCTCTATATAGTTTTGCAGCCAAACCTCATTAGGCTTAATTTTGCTATTGACCAATCGACTGATGACAGGATTGAGATTTCCATAGATCCCAAGCATCTCCGGCAGCATTGCCCGTTTCTCTTTCGGGTTAGCCATCAGCAGCGCAAGCACACGCGCCTGCTGATTGGTAAAATTGTTGAAGCCTAACACCTCTGTCAGCACATCCTGATCGGTGAGCGAGAACCGCTCGTAGAGCGATGTGATCAGCCGATCGATACGATCGACAGCATCCTGCATATAGTCGGCAATATCGCCTTTCAACTTTGTGTCATACTTTCTGTCCTGCCCTTTCTCACGATCTCTTACAACGTTTGCGCGCATCCGATGGTAGACTTCCATCTGTTGCTGCAATCGGCAACGTGCCTCCAATTGTGCCAACAAAGCGTCCGTGCGCTTCATCTCACGCAAGATGTCTAACCGTCCAGCTGTTTCTGCCGAGTCTTTGAGCTTGCCAATCTCGGCCAGCAGAGCCTCGGCCACGACATCCTGTTCCACTTCCCCTACTCTTTTCTCAAAGTCTTCAAGCGTCTCCATGAGCTTTTGCAGAGCTTCGGCGGTAAAGATGTGCTGATAATCTCGTTCCGCTTCTGCCATAGCCTTATCCAAATCGGCTATGGGGCGCTGCCTGCATTCCAGCTCCAACACCTCTGCATGCCGAGCCATACCGCTGCTCACACCCTCTATCCAAAGGCCGGTGTCAGCCACAAGCCGATACTTCTTAATTTTCTGCAACAGCTCCTCGTATTGTCTGAGCCATTCATTATTTTTCTTCACACAGCCTCCGATAGCCGACACTTTATCCTGCGACAAGGCCGCGACCGATTCCTCTATCATCCGCACACGGTCGTAAGCCTTGATTGTCTTCAGCTCTTCCACCTGTCGTTCCAGCAGTTTCGACAGACTGAGCGCCAAGTCTCGGTTCTTGTGCATCACTTGTTGCGAGAGGTTGCTGATCTGCCGACTGGTGCCCCTGACCTCCGGCTTGATGGCATGGATTTCATCCAGCAGCTTGCGCACCTGCTGGCGGTCTCCTTGTCCGAGCAACACCGCCATCGTCTCCATACCTCGCACACGCTCCTTCAGGTCGTGGATACGCAGCCATACCTGCCGGTTGTGCTCGGCTCTCCTACGTACCTGCATGCCGACAACAAAGCCGGCCAGCAACAGCAAGCCCATGAAAAACGCTGCGATGAGCCTGATGCTGAGCACTCTCGTATCGAATACGACATACCGCGGACTGTTTTCCTGCCCCGGTTTGACGTTCAGCACACCGATATCCGACACCAAATGCAGCGTCTCTCCTATGCGGAACGACGACTGCGGGTTGAAGAGAATGTCCTTAAAATATACTCCTTGCGGCGTCATACGGCCGTTTCGCACCGTGTATTTCTGCATACCAAAGGACGGAAACGCATAGAAGAGCGTATCGTTAATCGCTATCAGGCGGCTATAGCCGTTCAGGGCAAGCGTGTCTTGGCTGCTCGGGCGCACCAATGCCTGATTGGTCAGCACGGTGAGCGTGGGTTGATAACCGTCGGAAACGAAGAAATCGCGAATGAAGATCATCTGCTCTGACCGAGGGATGGTAACATACCGCCCCTTGCTTCCATAGAGGATGCCGCTGTCCATCGTCGACATGTAGAGACCGCCCTGCCCGGAGGGAGCAAAGAATGTTGTGATATATTTATCGCTCATGTCGCTGACGGTATCTGCCACACCGGTTTCGTCGACCGTCACCAAGCCATCCTGTATGCCCAAATAGATACACGGCGTATTGCCCTTCGCATCAAGATGCAAGGCCGTCACCTTCTTCTTCGACCTATAGATGGTATTGATGCGCGAGAAAATTTCATTCTTCAGGTAGCTCCCACCAACTTTTACGCTCTTCAATTCAAAGCGGTCGTTCACGTAGAACAACCGACGGTCATCGGTGACAGCCATCTGTGTCACCTGCTCATCCTTCGGCAGGGCAAACACCTTCACCGCCACGCTGTCGGCGGCGGGCTGTCGGAACAGTTCGTTATGATTGTTGAGATAGTAGGCTTCGGTGCTGCCAGCACAGGCCGAAACGATGATTCCCTCATTATTGAAGTAGCCGGAATGGAACGGGATGCGCCAGAAGGCATTGTCTGTGATAAACAATGTGAATTCCGACCGATAGTCGGGCAGCATCAGGTTGTGGCATCCCTTCGGGAAATCTCTGCGGAGCGGGATGGTGATGAAATGTTTCAGGTCTTCGCTCAGCACAACAGAGTGGCTGCGAAGAATATAATGCACCTTGCCCACACGGTAATACAGGCGCGGCGTAAAGTCGAGCTCGATTCTTCGCACGGGCTTTCCGTCGGCGCGATCCACGTATATCTTTTTCTCTGCAAGCGAGTATATCTCATCGCCATACACTGCCACCGACTGTATGTCCTCGCCCCGATGCATCACGTCGACGGCATTATTGCGCAGGTCGACCCGCAACAGCCCGCCTATCGAAGCGGCAAACATGTAACGCTCGCCGTAGGGGCACAGGTTATAAATAATAAAAGGGGCGCCCGCCTTAGCCGTCGGACTGTCAAGCGACGGATAGAGCAAGCGAAACTGCCCATCGGGTTGCAGCAGATAGAGACCCTGACTCGTGGCGGTGAAAATGCCACCGGGAGTGTTGACAAAGTCGTAGGCTGAATAGCGCTCTCGCTTGAAGAGAATGCCGTAAGTGTGCTCGTGCGTTATCTTGCCGTTGTGCAACCGCCACACCTGCAATCCCGAATTGCGCACGCCCAACCAGCAGATGGTGTCGCCATCGCCGCTCGGCCGCGTACCTATTTTATATATACGGTCTGTTCCCGTGATATAGTCGGTCACTCTATCGCCGTCTATATGCCACATCTTACCCGATTCGCCACCTATCCAGAACGTGGAATCAGGATCGGCAGAGAGCGAAGCCAACTTGTCGCCGATATAGTATTCGTTTTCGCCAAGCGACTTTAACTGTGTGCCACGGTTGCATCCCGCAAGCACAAGCACCGTCCAGACAATGGACAGATAGACGTATTTTTGCATCGACAGCATATAGATACATGCAAAGATACGGAAAAAAGGAATACTTCCTACATTTGTTAATACAAAAAATACGCCGCTCCTGCCTCCCATCCTGAAATAGGTTTCCTCGCGGTCTCCTAAAGACCGCCTTCCTCAAAAAATGCTTATCACCCTCTCTTTATGCCCGATTCGTCGGCGCATCCCGCTCTGACGGCCACGTACGGCGTTCGGTGTACGCACGTACGGCGTTCGGTGTACATGCATACGGCGTTCGGCGTACGTGCGTACGGCGTATGGTGCACGTCGGCGAGGTAATGAGATTGGTGTGCCGTTTGGTACGTACGCCGCTCAGGCAAGCCCTTTTACGGCAGACCAGCTTGTAGGCTTAATAGATAAAGGATGGTCGAGCCGGCAATCTGTTTCCGGCAGACTGTAATCATTCCGAATGAGAAAGCGGAATGAAGTGCAATAGTCTTCATTCCGCCGACAAGTATTTCCGATTCTGCATTTCTGCCTGTTCCCGCAGCAAACCGATATTTATTCCACCGGCACTAACCCCTCGATATATTTGCAGAGGATGCCAATGCCTTTGAGGTTCTCACCACCTTGCGGAATGATGAGGTCGGCATAGCGCTTCGTTGGCTCGATGAACTGCTCGTGCATGGGCTTGAGCACGTTGAGATAACGTTCTACGACCATTGACACCGTGCGGCCGCGGTCTATCGTGTCGCGCTGAATGTTGCGAATCAGACGCTCGTCCGGGTCGGTATCGACAAAGATTTTGAGATCCATCATCTCGCGCAACTTCTTATTGATAAGCGTCATGATGCCCTCCACAATGATCACAGGCTTGGGCTCTACGTGTATCGTCTCGGGCAGACGGTTGCTCAACAGATAACTGTAGGTGGGCTGTTCGATGGCATTGCCCGACCGCAATTCGTTCACCTGCCTGATGAGCAGCTTCCAGTCGAAAGCATCAGGATGGTCGAAGTTGATGGCCTTACGCTCCTCGTCGGTCATACCCGTGGTGTCGTTATAATAAGAGTCGAGCGGCACCACAGCCACATAGTGTGGCGGCAGGCTCTGCACAATCTTCTTCACCACCGTGGTCTTGCCGGAGCCGGTGCCGCCGGCAATGCCGATAATCGTTATCTTATCGTCTTTTGAAATCATATCTTTTTGAATTACGGGTCGTCCCATTTCCATTTGCACATTGTAAATTATGAATTGTGAATTATCCCTATCTCTCTCATCATCTCCGCATAGTATTCGGCCTTACGCTCCACCCTCATAGGATAAGCGCGTGAGGAGCTGGGTTCACGATAGAGACTGATGGTGCGCGCCTCAAACCGGAAGTCGATATGGGCACCCATCTTGATATGTCGGGCATCGATGTCATAATGCTCGGTAAAGATGCTGGTGGCCAATTGGCCGGCTGCAATAACGCCCCTGCACTGCGGCAATGCACGCAACATACCGTCGAGGTCGGCCTGCTCGATCACCTCCAAATCTTTATCGGACGCCGTGCCTGTGGTGCGACGTATGCGCAGGCAGGTGTCGAAAATCGCCACGCCCTTCGTTTCCAAAAACGCTTTGAGTTCCTCCAGCCGATATGTCTTGTGTTCCTCATCCACGAAATGCAACTTGTCGCCAAAGAAGATAAGCCCGAAGATACGCCACATGTCATTGGTGAAGTTGGGATAATACCACTCCATACACCACCGCTTGGGCGCCGGCGGAAACGTGCCAAGCATAAGGAGCTTGGCATGGGAGGGGAGAAAAGGAGTGAAAGGATGAGACTCAATAGCTTCCGGCATACGCTACGCTTACATTTCTATTGCTGTTCCTTTACCAGATACACGCATACCGACAGGTGATCCGAATAACCGTCAAGCCATACCCCACCGGCCGTCGTACGCTTGATCTGTCCTTTATATTTGCCCTCTGTCTGAAATAAGTAAGGCATGCGCTGCACCTCGCACTTCAGGTATTTCAGGCCGCGATAATCCTTTGAGCCTTTGGGGGCGAGCAGGTTGGGCGACAGGATAATCTGGTCGAAGAGATTCCACGAGCCTTGATACATCAGCGTGCCCGTGCCCTGCTTGGTCAGCACGTTATACCACGGGTTGTACATATCGTCCTTGCCCACCTTATCAACATCTTCTTTGGCAGACAGCACTTCATGCATGCTCTTATTGGTAGGGTCGTCGTTCATGTCGCCCATCACCAGCACCTTGTAATCCTTATCAGCCCGAAGGATAGAATCCTTGACTGCCTTTACCTGCGCCGCACCTACCTCGCGATAGTAGGAACCACTGAAACGACTGGGCAGATGGCACACGATGACCGCAACTTTCTCGCCGGCCAACTCGCCTGTCACGGTGAGAAAACCGCGCGTGGCAAAGCCCGTGTCTTGCTTCTCTGTGGGTACGTATGGGTGAAGCTGCACATCGCTCACCTTAAAGAACGATGGGTTATAGAGCAGGGCACAGTCGATACCCCGCTTATCGGGACCCTCAATGTGACAGAATTGATAGTTGCGCGCCTTGAGTTCGGGTTGGTTGCAGAGGTCGGCCAGCGTCTTGGCATTCTCTACCTCGGCCAGACCGATGACGGCACAGCCCACGTTGGGCAACATCGACGTGCCCATATCGCTCAGTGCACGCGCCATATTGTGCAGTTTGTGGCTGTACTTCAGCCCGTTCCACCGATAAGAACCTGATGGAAGGAAGTCGTAATCGCGCTTGCCCTCATCGTGACAGGTGTCAAAAAGATTCTCTTGATTATAAAAGCCAATGGCATAGACAGCGTATTTTTTCTGCGCAAAAGAATACATTGATATGGCCAACATCAATGTCAGGACATAAATGATTCGTTTCATTTTCTGTTTACATATTTTTTGCAAATGTCGTAATTAAATTTGAATTAGTAGATATACTCACGTGTTTTTTATTTAAAAACATGCTCTAATTTAAAATAAAATTTGTTATTTTGCGTTTTCAAATACAAACATTATTAATTATATATCATCTATGCAGAAGAAGCTTGTATTAGCCGTGATGGCCTTAAGCTATGCCCCATTGATGTTCGCCCAGAGCGATTCGACCAACATCGGAGAGGCTGCTTTCACATTCACAGAGGCGCAATTGGGTGAAGACGACAACATGGAGCAGAATATCTCGCTGGTCAACTCCAACTCGAACGTCTATGCCTCGCAGGTGGGCTACTTGTTCTCACCGGTAAGATTTCGGTATCGCGCGCTGAACCAGAAGTATAATGAGATTTACATCAATGGCACGCCTGTGAACGATATGGAGACGGGACAGTTTCGCTATTCGATGGTAGGCGGACTAAATCAGCAGACCCGTAACATGGAGTCGGTATTGCCTTTCGAGGCTAACAACTTCTCGATGGCTGGTCTTGGAGGTTCCAACAACTATAATTTCCGCTCCGCCGGTATGGCAGTCGGCCATCGTGTGACACTCACGGCAGCCAACCGCAACTACATGCTGCGAGGCATGTACACTTATAACAGCGGGCTGAATGATAAGGGATGGGCTTTTTCTGCTAACGTGACCTACCGTTGGGCTAATCGCGGATACGTGGAGGGAACGTTCTACAACTCCCTTTCCTATTTCCTCGGCGTGCAGAAACTCATCGGAAACAACCACTCGCTCTCGTTCTCCACATGGGGCAACCCTACAGAGCGTGGCGTGCAGGGTGCATCGACAGACGAGATGTACTGGCTCGCCAACAATTACCAGTATAACCCATATTGGGGTTACCAGAACGGTAAGAAGCGCAACAGCCGCGTAGTAAACGACTATGCGCCGTCGGCCATCTTTACATGGGACTGGGATATCAATCGCAAGAACAAGCTTACCACTTCGCTCTTCGGTAAGTACAGCATGTATTCCAGCACTAAGCTGAATTACAACAATACCGATAATCCGCATCCTGATTACTACAAGCGCCTGCCTTCAAACTATTATTATGTTTGGGGTACGAGCACGCTCAATTCCGCTCAGGGTTATCAGGACTTTCTCACTGCCCGCGATTATCTCATGGGAAGCAAGGCGGCTCGCCAGATCAACTTCGACAAGCTGATCTACGCCAACCGTCAGGCTGCCGCCCAAGGGGCTGATGCCATGTATTACATTCAGGCAAAGCGTAACGATGTGCTGAACTTAACGCTTTCGTCAAGTCTCACTTCGCATATCAATGATAAGATCACGTGGAGCAATGGCTTCTTCCTGATGCATAACGATGCCCGTCACTATCAGACAATGGAGGATTTGCTGGGGGCTACATCATTCCATAACATCAACAACTACGCGCTTGGCACCTATCCGGAGGGCTCTGACAAGTTGCAGTATGACCTGAATAACCCCAATGCTCTTGTGGGCGAGGGAGACATTTTCGGTTACGATTACCACATTCTCGTGAACCGCGCACAGGCTTGGACCAGCTATGCCGAGAAGTTTGGCATCGTAGATTATTCCATTTCTGCCCGCTTGGGTTACCAGTCGATGCAGCGTGACGGCCGTATGCGCAACGGTCTCTTTGCCGATAACTCATACGGCAAGAGCAAGACGGCTCACTTCCTTGAGGGAGGATTCAAGGCTGGCGGCAACTTCAATCTCGGCTATGGCAACACGCTGATCCTCGGCCTCGGCTATGAGAGCCGTGCACCACAAGCGTCAACCGCATTCGTCGCACCCGAGATGAACAACGACTTCGCGCTGAACCTGCACAACGAGCGCATTCTCTCTACAGAGTTAGGCTATCAGCTCAACACAGGATGGCTGCATGCCAACGTGAATGCTTACTACAACCACATCATCAACGCCACCGAGTGGACATGCTTCTACTTCGATGACGAGAACAGTTTCACCTATAACTCACTCACCGGTCTGAAGAAAGACTACTACGGCATAGAGGGCGGACTCGACTTCAAGCTCACCTCCGCATTCAACTTGAAACTGATCGGAAGCATGAGCGAGGCCAAGAACGTGAGCAATGCTAAAGTGATGTACCTCAATTCCACGGAGGGAACCTACCACTCCGACAACGCATTGGTGAAAGGTATGCGCGAGAGCGGCACGCCACTCACCGCCACCTCCATCATCCTGAGTTATCACAAAAGCGGTTGGTTTGTCGACCTCAACGGCAATTGGTACGACCGTATCTACCTCAGCTATTCACCTTATTATACATACGAGAGCGTAGCCAAAGTGGTGTCACCTACCAACGAGCCTGTCATCATGAATCAGACAAAAGGACATGGCGGCTGGATGTTCGACGCCTCTATCGGCAAGAATATCTATCTGAAGCGCGGTTCACTCTCTATCAACCTTTCGGTTACCAACATTCTAAACAATCAGAAGATCGTGACCGGCGGTTATGAGCAGAGCCGTTCAGACTACACCTCGAGCGGGTCGGAGCGCATCTACACCTTCTCGAAGAATCCTAAGAAGTATTATGCTTTCGGTACCAACGGCATGTTGAACATTGCTTATAAATTCTAAACACAGACGACCAATGAAGACATTAAAGATATTCATCATACTTGCTATGGCTTGCGGGATGACTACAAGCTGTATGGATGGCAATTGGGATGAGTCCCAAAAGACTGCTGCCGAGGCCGGTGTGGGGAACTCAAGCATTCAGGAAACGAATGTCATCACCATCGATTCGCTCAAGACGCGATACAAAGCCAATATCAGCAAAGACCACCGCGACGCAGGAAGCTATGCCGAGGTGACCGAGGATCTGCAGATCAAAGGCTATGTTACCGGCAACGATATCAGCGGCAACATATACAATGAGATTGCCATTGACGACGGCACAGGTGCCATCATCGTCTCTATCTCTGAGGGCGGGCTATACGGAATCTTCCCCGTGGGTGCCGAAGTGCTCATCGATCTGAAAGGGCTTTGTGTGGGTAGCTATGGCAAGCAGGCTGTGATCGGCACACCTTATACTAATGCCAACAGCGTGACCTACGTTAGTCGCATGAGCCGTGCACTGTGGGCGCAACACTATAAAATCACAGGCAACAGCCGGATTATCGAGCCCATCGACTTTGCCAACTGGGCTGTGAACGATGCCAACGGACTGGCTTACGCCGGCAAGTTGGTGACACTGAAGAACGTTACTTTCAAAGGAGCCAACGGCACAGAGACCTACGCCAACGCCGGCAGCGGCGCCGGCTCGAAGAGTGTCTATTTCAATGAATACGGCACAAGGGTTATGCTCTACACCAGCAACTACGCGGACTTTGCTGCCAACACCCTGCCTACAGGCACGGTCAACGTTACCGGCATCATGAAGCGCTACAACACCAGTTGGAAAATCATCATTCGCACATTGAATGATGTAGAATATGTACAATAAATAAAACACAAATAAAATGAAGAATCTTATCAAGTCAGCATTTGCCTTGGCCATGGTGGCCATATCATTCAGCAGTTGCGAGGATGTGCCTATGCCTTATAACTTCTCCTATGAGGAGGAGACCACAGACACCTCCACCCCGTCGGGCGACGGCACGTTGGCCACTCCATACAACGTAGCGGCAGCCGACAGCATCATCACCGCAGGTACCTACACCAGCGACAAGGTATATATCAAGGGTATCATCTCGCAGATCACCAGCATCGACAGCACAAACTACGGCAATGCCACTTATTATATTTCCGACAATGGAAAGACCACAAGCCAGCTTCTCATCTATCGCGGCTATTATCTGAATGGCGCCAAGTTTACCTCAGCCAGCCAGATCAGCGTGGGCGACACCGTGATTGTCTATGGCGTATTGATCAACTATAACGGTACGCACGAGGTGACACAGGGCAGCAGCATCTATTCACAGAATGGTAATACAGGCGGCAGTTCCGGCACGACCATCTCCGGCACGCCTACCGGGTCGGGTACGGTGAGCGATCCTTACAACGTTGTTGCAGCCGACAGCATCGTCACGGCAGGCGCTTATACCAGCGACAGCGTATATGTATCCGGCATCGTTTCACAGATCGCCGGCATCGACAGCACGAACTATGGCAATGCCACCTATTATATTTCAGATGATGGCAAAACCAGCGGACAGTTCTATGTTTATCGCGGATACTATCTTAAAGGCACGCGCTTCACCTCCGCTTCACAGCTCAAAGTAGGAGATACCGTCATCGTGAAGGGTGTACTCACAAACTACAACGGTACGCACGAGTTCACTCAGGGCAACCTGCTTTACTCCATCAACGGAAAGACGGAACCCGACAGCTCTACCGGTGGCGGCGGCACGGCAACGGCAGGCACCGTCGGCATCAGCGGCACCACCGTGACCTTGACCAACACCAATGCCACCGAAGGCTCGACAACCACCGCCATAGCCCTTGATACGCTCGGCTACGCGAATGCGGCAGAAGTCTCCACGGTCACGCTTCCCGACGGCTCTACCCTCACTTTCGGTGCAGGTACCGGCACTTCCGCGCCTAAGTATTATACACTGACAAAGGGTGTGCGCATGTATGCCAACAACACCATTACCTTCGCCGGGAAATCGACCATCGCGAAAATCGTGTTTACATGCGACAGCTATAACGGCACAGACTATGTGGGTAATTCCACGGAGACCATAACATTCAGCGGAAGCAACGCCACCTACACCAACACCCATTCAGCCAACACCGGTGGCGTACAACTTCGTGTTCAGACCATTACGATTACCTACGCCAACTGAAAAAGAGGATATAATCAAGTCTTAAACGTTTCCAGAACACACAAAAAGCACCCTGACGACGCCCCCGTTCCATCACTTCGGCTCTGCCGACAGGTGCAAACGGTGACGTACGACGTACGGTGTACGTGCATACAGCGTTCGCCGTACGCACGTACGGTGTTCGGTGTACATGCGTACGGCGTTCGGTGTACGTCGCCGTCAGCACGGAAAGCGATGCTGAAACGGGTATAAGGGGAACAGCGTAAAGACGCTTTCCACCTGAAAAAGCGCAAAAACATCCGAATGGGTGATCTGCAAACGTTCAGGACAGACTGCCGAACCCATGATGCCCGATGAAAACATACGGTAAACATTTATAGGCTCGGAAAACACGGAAAACATTCCAATATTAGAAAATAATCCTCAAAACGTTTGGCAGGTCGCAGAATTATTGGTAATTTTGCGACCTGTTACGTTATGTGACATCATTTCGTTATAAACATTATATTTAAGATAAGATTAAAATGAAACAAGGTATTCATCCCGAAAACTATCGCCCCGTCGTATTCAAGGATATGTCCAACGGCGATATGTTCCTTACGAAGTCTACTTGCAAAACATCCGAGACGGTAGAGTTTGAAGGAGAGACTTACCCATTGGTTAAGGTTGAAATCTCAAGCACCTCTCACCCATTCTACACCGGTAAGAACAAGCTTGTAGACACAGCAGGTCGTGTTGACCGCTTTATGAACCGTTACGGTAACCTCAAGAAGTAATACTCAGCATATATACACTGTATTTACGAAATTCACAAAAGTGCGGTCGAACGTAGTTGCATATACGTCCTATCGCACTTTTCGTTTACCCCTTACAACAAGAAAGGAGGCTTATGAAGACAAAAATCCTGACGCTTCTATGCGGTTTTATCCTGCTCACCTCATGCAGCGGAGACGATGACGACAACGGTAACTCACAGGGTGGGTCATCCACCACGACGCAGGCCAACGTGAATGCCAATCCCTCCGCCATCGCAGCATATACCCGATTGGAGATGCCACACATCAACGGCGGTGCCAACGACACGGTTCTGATTCACAGAACATCCGGCGATGTGATCAACTACATCACCGAATGGGATTATGCGCGCAAGACGCAGCGCTGGAGTTGCTATGTGCTCGATGCCGACTATCTGAAGCAGAACACCACCCGCTACACCAGCGACACCAACCAGTATCCGCAAGACGATCTCATTCCTGCGTCCATGCAATGGTCTTCCGACCCCTATTACAGCAACGGACAGCGCTTCGACCACGGGCACATCTGTCCGTCTGCAGACCGTCTCTACTCGTACACGGCCAACTATCAGACCTTCTTCCTCACCAACATGCAGCCCCAGTTCAACGCGTTCAATGCCGGCCTGTGGGCTAAGATGGAGGCCAAAGTGCGCACCATCGCCACCAACTGCGACACGCTGTACGTCTGCAAGGGCGGCACGATCGACACGGGTACCTACAGCGGTTACAACAAGATATACCGCACATTAGACAACGGTCTCATCGTACCTCGCTATTTCTTCATGGCGCTGCTGCGTGTCAAGAACGGCGCCTATAATGCCATTGCCCTATGGACCGACCAAGTGAGCAATGTCAATGACACGGGCAGCAGTCTCTCGCGGTATGCCATCAGCATAGACGAATTGGAGGAACGCACGGGTATCGACTTCTTCTGCAACCTGCCCGACGACACGGAAAACAACGTGGAGAAGAACTACGCCACCTCCATCTGGAGCCTGAACTAAAACCGTTCTTAGGATTAACAGAACAAAAGAAGAAGCGTATAAAAGAATAAAAACCGTTACCTTGCCGGATGTGGACACCGGTATATGTGCCACTCGCAAGACATTTGGCCTTTATTCTTTTATACGCTTCTTTTATTCTAAGATTCAGCAATTACTTCATCATAAACATAATCTTCTTTACCTGCTGACCTGTCGAGGCTCGCGTGTATCTGTAGAAAAAGAAGTCGTCCACCTCAGAGCCGTTGGTAGAAACCATATAGCCCGTGAACCGGCGCTCGTCCAGATTCAGATCATCGTAGGCAATCACCATCTCGAACGTACCGTTGGAACCTTGATACACGATGTGGATAGAGCCGTCGCTGGTGTTGATGTACCAACTGAACGTACGGATAACAGGAGTAGCAGCAGTAATCTTGTTACCCTGAGCGTCATAGATAATCTCGTAGTCATACTGCGTACCCGTTCCGTTCACCTGATTGCTGTTGGGTAAGTTGAACTGTATGTCCGTCTCATAAATCAGACTATCCACCACGCGATTGTTGGCATCCATCCCGTAGGCCGCAAGATCGCCGCGCCACTGTCCGGCAAGGGTCTGAGCCATCGCGATGCAGAACTCCACTCTACTGTCATCTCCATCATTGCTCCAACGGTAATCGTCGTTCCAAGAATCACCTCCGCAACTTGTCAAAAACATAGGCATAGCCATTATCATGGCTGCTGCCAGCATATTTATCACTGTTTTCATCTTTTGTCAGTTTATGTTATTCAATTATGTTTTATCTGCTACAAAGATAAATCTTAATCATAACATGGCAAGGATGAAACACATATTCCTTCAGCGGGATACCCCTACCCGTTGCAGGGGAATCCCTAAATAACTTTAATAAATGGAAAAGAGGGCACCATAACCCCCAGCCTATCCCATCTTTTTCGTACATTTGCAAATAGAACATTATAGCAAACATTTATAATAAAGAGAAAATGAAAACTGTTTTTGAATACTCTGTTAAGGACAGAAAGGGTAAGGATGTATCGCTCAAAGAGTACGCCAACGAGGTGCTCCTCATTGTAAACACGGCCACACAGTGCGGCTTCACTCCACAGTATGACGAGCTGGAGAAGTTGTACGAGACATATCATGCCAAAGGTTTCGAGATTCTCGACTTCCCCTGCAATCAGTTTGGGCAGCAGGCTCCCGGCACGGATGAGTCGATCCACGAGTTTTGCAAGCTCAACTTCGGCACAGAGTTTCCACGTTTCAAGAAAGTAAAAGTGAATGGCGATGATGCCGACCCATTGTTCAAGTTCCTGAAAGAGCAGAAAGGCTTCGCCGGTTGGGACGAGAGCCATCCCATCTATCCCATCCTCGACAAGATGCTGAGCGAGGCCGATCCCAACTACAAGGAGTCTGCCGACATCAAGTGGAACTTCACCAAGTTCTTGATTGACAAGAAAGGACAGGTAGTGAAACGCTATGAACCTACAGAGAAAATCGAACACATTGCTCAGGATATCGAGGCACTGTTAGCAGAATAATAAATGAGTTTGGCACAATCCTTGTTACTAAGGGTTGTGTCCATTCATTTATAACAATATAAAATAAAAACGCGAAGGACGCGGAAAGGCAAGTTTTTATGGAACA
>CAUTTP010000024.1:0-31930 GCA_963541305.1 uncultured Prevotella sp. | reverse complement strand
AACGCCGGACGCTTCGCAGGCACTATTTAAGTAATCGTTTGGTGCATTTTTTTTGCTCATTTCCTTGCAAAAGTGTAAACTAAAGGCTATATTTGCAATGTAAACATCATTATGGAGGACAACAATATGGAAGAAGTAAAAATGACAAGAGAGATGGCTATGACCCGTTTCATGGCTGCCAAACGCAAGAAACAGGAGTGCGTGGATAGAATGTCTAAAGAGCTAAAAGAGCAATACGAGAAAGAAACAGGATTGGAAGCTAAGTATATTTCCGTATTGTGACACCTCTTTCAACAACAAATATCAACGCTAAGGCTCCATACGCCGTTCAGCTTACACAGAGTGAGGGATTTGTTACATTCTCCACAGATTATGGTGTGAGATACATGGTAGGATTCGAAACCGACGATACATCTATGAGTTTCACAGCCTATCAACTTGTTATCATTAACGTCAATAACAAAAAATCCCCTCGTGACCTTAAAGTTAAAGATACAATAATTGCCATTGTTGAGGACTTTTTTACCAAGAACAATGAAACCTTATTATATATCTGTGAAACAGGTGATGACAGGCAGTTCATGAGAAGCAGGCTGTTTGAATATTGGTTTACTCATTATGAAAGGAAACTTCGGTTTACATTCCTTTCCTCCTCCATCGTGGATGAAGATGGTATTATCAATTATGCAACTATTATCCTGCGAAATGATAACCCCCATATAACGGAAATCATCAATGAATTTACAACCATTGTAAAATATTTAAGTCAGAAACCCGAATAGCAGTACCATCTGCAATCTGTCGGTATGCAAACCCAATAAGGAGAAATCTTCTGATTCTTAGAACTAACCGACAGCAATGATTATATCTCCCTGAATCTCTTCCGGCGAAGAGTTTCAGGGATGTTTCTTTCTCTCCTTTTCCACAAAAAAATTCATTCGGAATTATTTGGACAACAGTCGTCAAAAAGTCGCGATTTTTGCCACGTTGTCGCATTTTCGGCTAAAAATCGCTAAAAATCGGGGTGTGTTTGATACATGCTGATAATCAACAAGTTATGGCGACGACACAAAAATAAGGGAAAAAATCGTTTTTTTCGGGGTTGCGATAGCATAGCTTTCGCATCGCGAAAGCATAGTTATCGCGATGCGAGAACGTTGAGATCGCATCGCGATAAGCACCAAATGGAGATGCCAAAGCATAGGTATCGCAAAGGCATCTTAAAATTTTCGGGCATGATTTGACGCTTTTCTGACAAACAAGGCCTATTATTTTTCTCTTTCGTCTCTATTTTCTCATTAAAAAATTACGAATAAATTCAACAATGATAGACCATGCGATGGATGCCGTGAAGCGTAGCCGCAGGGGGCAGGAGCATCGGGTTGCAATCTCCATACCTCCTACGGCTCTGTGGCGGACGGCAATCAGTAGCTCGGGTTCTGATAGGCCGCTTTTTCGCTGTCGGTCATGTCCAATGCGTCGAGCTGCGTCTGCGGGATGGGGCGCAGATATTTCTGCACCGTGATGCCCGTGCGGATCACCACCTCGGGGGTGTGATCGCCGGCATTGAGACCGGCGATGGTGTAGGTGCCTGCCTTCTCTTGCCACGTCTGCGTGCGGATGAGGTCGGTCCAGCGATAGCCCTCGCCGAAGAACTCGCGTTGGCGCTCGTCGAGGATATAGTCGATGGTGATGGTGGCCGGGGTGGCAGCCGTCATCTGTGCACTGTAGTCGGCAATCTTCTCGCGCCCGCGGTTGTTGTCATACGTCCACACGCCGGCACGGGCACGAATCACGTTGATGAGGTTGCGGGCATTGGTGTTCTGCCCCAGCTTCACGGCTGCCTCGGCAGCGACAAAGTAGAGCTCAGAGAATTTCAGTACGGGATAAGGGCGCGGACTGTCGCCGTTGGGCTTGCCCAGACCGGTGCCATTGTCGGTACGATAGATACCGTTTTTCCAGTTGTTGAGGTATTTGTAGCGGCTGATGGCCGACGGCCCGACCACCCAGTCGGCGCGTCCCGGCAGCCATCCTGCACCCACATTGCTCTGTCCGGCGCCCCCGTTGTCGGACGCGGAGGGATAGGTGATGCCGGCATCGCTGTCGATGAAGGTGAGGATAGAGTCGCCCGGGTAAACGGGGAGCATGTTGGCATTGTATCCTACGGCCGGATTGCCGGTGGCGTCGGCATTGGCACCCGAACGGTCCCAGTTGCCGCGAAACTGGTAGGCGAACGTGCCGTCGAAGCGGGAGTCGTATATCTTGTCGGCAAATGCCACCTTCATCACCTCCTGCGGGGTGGCCATCTCTTTCCACGGGCGGTCTTTGCCCTGCACGGCTTCGCGCTGCACGGAGCGGAAACTCGTCCATGTGGCAGCGCTGGATGATGTCTCAAGGAAGGTGTAGTCCCAGCGGCACATCCATCGTGCGAAGTTGCCGGGAGGGTTGCCGTTAGCCCAGTCGAAGTTGGTTCCGCCGTCATAATAGTTGCTGCTCTGCGTGTGGTCGGCATAAAGCAGCATCTCGCTGTTGCGGTCGTTGGTGCCCACGTTGACCAGATAGAACGACTTCTGCAAGGCAAACGACCCCGGGTCGGCGATGGCCGCCGTGGCAACGTCGTAGGCCTGCTGGTAATACCACTGCGCATTATGTCCGTCGGGGTCGGTGCGCTCGCATTCGGGATAGGTCGGAATGCTGTTGGGATTTTCCAGCCACCAGCCGTAAGTGAGGTAGGCTTTGGCCAGCACCAGCCGTGCCGCCGTTTTGGTGAGCCCGCCGGTCACACGCCCCGTGACGGGCAGTTTGTCGATGGCAGTCAGCAGATCGGGGAAGATGGCCTTCGTATAAACCTCGGGCACGGTGTTGCGGGTGGACAGACGGGTGTGGCTGATGTTAAATTTCAGTTCGCCGGAACCCAAGTCGAGGGGCACGCCGCCGAAAGTCTGCACCAGCCAGAAATAGTCGAAAGCACGGAAGAAACGTGCCTCGGCGAGCAGCGCCTCGTTGATGCCGGAAGCCGAGCCGTTCTCGATCACGCCGTTGGCCGTATTGATATCGGGGAAGCCATAGGTCCAGAGCACGTCGGCACGGCAGTTGCTGGCATTCAGCACACCATTGTTTGACATGTCGATGGGCTTGTCGTTCTCGTTTCCGCCGTGTCCGAAGGTATATTCATCGGTACCCGTCTCGTTGGCGATGAGCCAGTAACCATTGCCCCAGAGATTGCGCAGGTTGGCATAAAGAGCAGTGATACCGCCCTCCACACCCTTCTCCGTGTAGAAATAATCGGGGGTGTAAGTCTGCCGGTTGGTCTCTTCCAAGATGTTGTTGCAACCGGTGAGGGTCATAGATGCGGCTATCAGGCCTACAGCTATCTTGATATTTCGATTTTTCATTTTAGTCAAAATTTAGAAGGTTAGATTTACGCCGAGGAGCCAGTTGCGTGTGGCCGGGGTGTTGTAACCCACCACGAGCAGTCGCGACTGATAGAATGAGGTAACGGCCTGATTCTCGTTTCCGTATGAGTTGGTCTCGGGATCCATGCCCGACTCGTCGTGATAGGGAGAGAAAAGAACGAACGGATTCTGCACGGTGAAATAGACGCGAGCCTTGCTCAGGCCGCACTTGCGGATGAGATTATGGTCGAAATTGTAACCCAGAGTGATGGTACGAACCTTCAGATAGGACGCGCTGAAATAGGCCAAAGAGTTGCCATACTTGGGGTTATTGCTGCTCTCGATGCCGCCCGGCTTAGGATAGGCATTGGTGGGATTGCTCTCTGTCCAGTAGTCCACAGACACATTGTTGCGGCGCCCCGACAACATGTTGAGGTAACCCTGTGCACCATAGATGGTGGAGATGAGCGTACCGCCATGGCGGAACGATGCCACAAGGCTCAGATCCCAGTTCTTATACGCCACGCGGGTGTTGAAACCACCTTCCCAATCGGGGTCTACCTCGATAATCTGGCGGTCTTCCGAACTATAGGCACGGGTAGGATTGCCATTGGCGTCGTATGTGCCGTTATACTTAATCTTAATCATTCCGGCATTGCCCCCGGGCTCCGCGATCTGTCGCACGGCCTCTTCATCGGTCTGCCAAATACCTATTTTCTGATAATCGTATATCACATTGATCGGCTTACCCACAAACCACCAGTTGCTTTCATCCTGTGCAGCGCCCGACGCCAGCTCCACCAACTTGTTGCTGTTGGTATAGAAATTCATGCCCACATCCCATGTCCAGCCGTTCTTGTTGCTGATGACGGTGCCGTTGAGCGACAGCTCGAAGCCCCTGTTGCGGGTTTTTCCCACGTTGGCCATATAGCTCGCCACACCGGAGGTCGATGGCAGGGTGACGCTCATCAGCAGGTCTTCGGTGGTCGAGACGTAGTATTCGACCGTACCCGAGAGGCGCCCGCCGAAGAGTGAGAAGTCTACACCGTAGTTCCATGTGCGCGAATACTCCCAGCCCAGCTCCGTATTGGGCAAGGCCGACATGTAGTAACCCGTGGCGTAAGTGTCGCCGAAGTTATAGGCGCGGGTAGAGAGGGTACCCAAGGTCTGATAAGGATTCACGGCCTGATTGGATGTTTCGCCGTAGCCCACGCGCAGTTTCAGGTTGTCAAGCCATGTGAGGCTTTTCATGAAATTCTCCTTGCTGATGTTCCAACCCACCGATACGGCCGGATAGGTGTGCCACTGATGCCCTTTGGCCAGACGTGAGGAGCCGTCGGCGCGGAGGGCGAGGCTCACCATGTACTTATCGGCATAGTTGTACATCACACGCCCCATCGCAGACACAAGACCTGCCTTATAGTATATCTGGTTGGCGGGATCGACAGTGATATTGGCTGCCTGCCCGATGTTATAGAACTGAAAAGCGTCGTTGGGAACGCCCAGACCATACATGTAAGTCTGCCGATAGGTGGTCTGCTCAGCCGAGTAGAGCGCCACGGCATTGACGGTGTGCTTTCCCCATGTGCGGTCGTAGGTCAGCATATTCTCTAC
Organism: uncultured Prevotella sp.; assembly: GCA_963541305.1. GTDB lineage: Bacteria > Bacteroidota > Bacteroidia > Bacteroidales > Bacteroidaceae > Prevotella. Next base: position 26,921 of record CAUTTP010000024.1, on the reverse strand, counting down.
AGCCCAGTTGGTCGTAGTCTGCTGTCGGGAAGTGGCATGCGACTCGGAGTTGGCCGTATTCGAGAATACACCCTCGCCCGTGTAATTGCCATAGTCGCTGTGGCGATAGTTCAAGCCGATGTTGATGCGATATTTCAGCCCTTCCACCCACGGGGCTTTCACCTCGCCGTAGAAGTTGTTGTAGGTGCCGAAAGCCTTGGTTTGGTCCTTATAGCCGTCGCCTAAGTTCTCCAAACTCTCCTTCGTATATACCCACTGGTCATCGCTCGCCATGTTGATACGGGTCTTCAGCGAACCGTCAGCATTGTATGGGTTGGCAATCGGCGTAGAGCTCAGCGTGTTGTAAAGGCTGAGGTTGGCTCCGTTGGTCACGCTGTAATTGGTGTTGCTGCTAAATCCCACCTTCACCCACTTGCCGAGATCCTGATCGATGGCTGCATGTATGGAGTAGCGATTGAAGTTCTGCAGGGGTATCACAGCCTCATCGCGGTAGTAGGCTATACCGAAGTTATAGCTTCCGGTCTGGCTGCCGCCCGAGACACTCACATCCTGATTGGTGGTGATACCCGTGCGGAACAGCAGGTCTTGCCAGTCGGTATCGACGGCGCCCGCCGAGCCCCACGGTATCTCGTCCGTGCCATACTGATACTTGTTGGCATAGTTGCGCAGAGCGGTAAACTCCTCCGCGTTCATCATGGGATAGCGGGCAAAGAGCGTCTTGGCACCGATATAGCCGTTATAGCTCACCGTGGGCTTCATCTCCTGATAGCCCTTGTTGGTGGTGATGATAATCACGCCATTGGCACCGCGGCTGCCATAGATGGCGGTGGCAGAGGCATCCTTGAGGATGTCCATGCTCTTGATGTTGTTGGGGTCGATGTCGTTGAGGCTCCCGGCAAAGGGAATGCCGTCGAGCACGATGAGCGGGTCGTTGCTCGCCGTGAGCGAGCGCGTGCCACGAATACGTATCTGCATCGACGCGCCCGGCTTGGACGAGGTCTGCATCATCTCCACACCGGCCACGCGCCCCTGCAAGGCCTGCGTGATGTCGGAGCCCGGCACCTCGCGCACCACATCGCCCTTGATGTTGGCCACCGAGCCCGTCACTGCCTCCTTGCGCTGCGTGCCATAACCAATCACGACCACATCACCGAGGTTGTGACCTTCTTCCTTCAGCGAAATATTGATTGTCGACTGGTTGCCCACCGCAATCTCCTGATTCTCGTAGCCCACATACGACACCACCAACGTGGCACCGGGCTGCACGTTCAGCGTGAAGTTGCCATCCATGTCGGTCACCGTGCCGTTGCCGGTGCCTTTCTCCATCACCGTGGCACCGATGAGCGGACCCATCGCGTCACTCACGTTGCCGGTAATTTTCTTGGTTTGCTGCACGGCGGGCACGTTCCGGGTAACTGTGGAAGCCGCTGCCCGCGGGGGATATAACAGCCCTAACAAACATAGCCCCAGCAAAAGAGTTGCATTCTTGATTCTTGGTTTCATATTCTTTTATTTAGGTTATACTGACTGATTGCATAAGTAGGTGCGGTTAGTAACAGCTGATGCCATAACTAATATCCGTAGAATCTGATATTCGTCATACATTGAGTTTTGAAGGTTTGTGGTTTGAGGTAGTAGTCGGATAAATACTACTGACTGTTGCAAATTTAGGATTTTTAGCAATACGTCGGTTTTCTTTTTATTGCAACTCCGTTTCTTTTTGTTTCAAAGGATTGCGCAAACGGCTTTTTAACTATTGCTGCCCGTATTGCCCTAAACATTCCAAGAACACCGAAAAACACCCGGACGGCGCCTCCACGGCATCGCCTCGCCTCCGCCATCAGATGGAGACGGCGACGCACGTCGGTCGGTGTACGCACATACACCGTTCGATGTACGCATGTACGGCGTTCGGCGTGCATGCGTACGGCGTTCGGTGTACGTCACCGACAGAGCGGAAAACGATGATGAAACGGGTGCAGAGAGTGTGGCATAAAGATGCTATCCGCCTGAAAATCGGCAAAACAGACGAACGGGCGGCATGCGGACAGACCGGACGAGCAGCCGCCCCATGCCGCCTGATGAAAGCGCACGGTATATATTTAGGATGATTATCGAGGACTATTGGTATTCGTAGAGCCTGACACGGAGTATCCGGTAATCGTCTATGCCGATGCGCACGTGTCGCCCCTGATGGTCTTGGTCGCCGTTCAGCCGGCGCAGACAGGTGAGGCTGCCGTCGGGTTCGACCTGCACCTCGTCTACTTCGCCAAGTCCGATGCGCGCCCCACGGAATCGGGCAGACCGGTTCTGCATCGACGCGCCCTGCTCGGCAAATCCGTCCTCGCCTAAGGTGCGCCTCACCTCCTGCTCAAGCTCGCTCTTGGTCTTAAACTCCACCACCACGCCGCTGCCTGCCACGAGATACTCCATAGGGCTGAGTCTCACGATGACGGCACCGCCTTCGCGCCACACGGAGCCGTCGGTGGCACGAGAATCCCACGGCAGGGTGAAGACGTGGCGGCACACGAGCTGCACGCCGCCGTCATCGATGACCTCCTCCTTGTCCTCTTGATCGAAGAGCACACCGGTGACCCTGCCCATGCCCCGATGCTTCATGAGGATGGGTTGCAGTTGGCGCATGATGCCGTATGCTGCCGAGACCTGCCGGGTGTCGCGCTCGCCGCTCTGGTCTATGGCAAACGGACTGAAGCCCACCGCCTCGTATCGGCCGAAGGCATAGAGTGCGCGCACGCCGCTGTTCTCGCAGCAACGCGACTCGGGGATGAAGAGAGGATTGTTGTCGAGCGCATACTGCGATGCCCAGTTCTTAAAGCCGGTGTCGTAGATGTCGGGGGCAAGAAACCGGATGCTCGGGGCGGCACACTTCCAGATGTCGGCCAGATGTGCCAGCGGCCCGGCGGAGGGATATTCGCCCGGCTTGCGGCCTCGGCTGTTCATCGCCGCATTGACATACAGCGGAATGTCATATATCCGGCATGCCGACTGGCAGAGACGTTCCACATATTTGGCATAGTAGTAAGCCTGAAACTTCTCGTCGGCATAGGCATCGGTACCGAACACTTCCGCCCACGTGCCTTTGGTCTTGAGGCGGAGCGCCTTGAGCAGCTCGGCGGGCACGTCACCCCGGTAGGCCTTTTCGGCGAGGGGCGAGTGGTCGCGTGCTGCTTCCAGCATGCCTATCTCATTCTCCACCTGCACCATGATGACGGTGTTCTGCCGGCTGTCGACGGCCTTGATGTGGCTGATGAGGGCAGTAAAGGCTTTGTTGTCGGCCTGCCACACACTCTCGGAGAAAGCGGTGGCAATCTCCAGCGGCTTGCCCTCGGCGGTGTAGGAACGGGGGAAGCGCTTGGTGTCCTTCTTGAACCACATCGGAGCATAGCACGACATGGAGTTTTTCCATGCGCCAAACCATAGGAACACCACCTTCATGTCGAGCCGGCGCGCCTGTTGGATGGTGGCGTCGACGTGCGTCCAGTCGAACCGCCCCTCGGTGGGCTCGATGAGATCCCACTGGGCAGGAACGAGCACGGTGTTGAGCCCGATCTGCTTCATGCGAGGCATGAACTCTTCGATATCGGCGACACTGGTCGCAGCCGAATTGCTTACCTCGCCTCCGAGGATGAGCATGGGGTCGCCCGCCACCTCGATATGGGCGCGTGTTCCGGTCTTCACCACCTTCACCTGCGCAGAGAGGGTGGTGGCAAGCATACCGCAAAGCACGAGGCATGCAGCTTGGATGAATGGCCTTTTCATTTTTTTTAGAAGTTAAAGGAGACGATTTATTTTGGAATTAAAGGACTTAAAGAAGTTAAAGGAGTTAAAGACAAATGTCTGTTTTATGGAATCGGCAAGCAGAGTATTGTCTTTAACTCCTTTAACTCCCTTAACTTCTTTAACTCCTCCAAGCCTAACTCCTAAGAAATACTTGAGGCATACCTCGCGCCATTCGCGGGCATTGTCGAGTTGCTGCTGCAAGAGGCGGTCGGTGTGCCGCCACTGCTCCTCATCCACAGAGTTGCGAATGAGGTCGGAGCGCCATAGGGTCTGATAGGTCAGCACCTTGCGCACGCCCTCATCATATTTGTCGCAAAGTTCTTGCCAGAGAGTGCGCCCGGAGTGCATCCTGTAAGTCCACGGGAGATGGTGAAACCACAAGAGGTATTCCTCCGGGCAGGTTTCCACCTTATTATATAAGGAGGCGTAAGGCTCACGATATTGAGCCGTGGCACCCGTTCCGGTGTCGGCCGTTCGGTCGAAGCCGATACCATTCGCATCGGCCTGATGATAATACACCGGGCACCACTCCAGCGGATACTCCGCCTTAAACCCGTCGGGCTCAGGCCCATAATGATGATCAAACTTGAAAATGTGGTGCAAGCCCAATGGCATCATATAGTTGACACATGCCTCGCGCGAGGTCAGCATGATGTCTTCAATCACGGCGGCGGCATCGGCAGACGCCATAGTGAAGGTCTGTGCTATCCATTCCTTCGCAATCTGCTCCGAGGTGAGCGTAGGATCCCATGCCAATCGGCCGAAAGCATACCAGTTGGCCTGCGAGAAAGGGTGCCCACACCAGTTGGCGTCATCACCCGTATTCGCCACGCCGGCGATGCCCTTCAGCTTGGACGGACTGACAAAGGCGAAGAATTCTTTCCACATCGGTGCAAGATAGACAAGGTGGATGGACTGCCCGAGATATTCTTGCGTGATTTGCAGCTCCGCAATCTGCGGCGTCTGCTTGATATTATCAAAGATAGGGGCGTAGGGTTCGCGGGGCTGAAAGTCGAGCGGACCGTTCTTGGATTGTAGGATTACGTTGTCGCAAAACTTGCCGTCCATGTCCTTAAACTCCGATACCGCCTGCTTCACACGGTCTTCCCCCTTGTGGTTGGCACCGTAAACGAACGAGCGCCACACCACCGTGCCGCCGTAAGGCTTCAGCGCATCGGCAAGCATATTGGCGCCCTCGGCATGCGTGCGCTTGTAGTCGCCGGGGCCGGGTTGCCCCTCGCTGTTGGCCTTGACAAGGAATCCGCCGAAGTCGGGAATCAGTTTATATATATCCTTTGCCTTGCGCTGCCACCATCTGGCAACGCCCTTGTCGAGTGGGTCGGCCGTCTTGGTGTCGCCGAGTGCCATAGGCGAGGCGAAATTGATGGAGAGAAACACGCGGATGCCGTAAGGGCGGAGGAAGTCGGCAAAGACTTTCACCTTCTCCAAATATTCCTTTGTCACGATCTTTGGATTGGCATTGACGTTGTTGAGCGCTACATAATTGATACCCAACGACGCGTTGGCGCGGGCATAGATGGTCATGCGCTCCTGCAATCGAGGCGACATCCTGCCGTTGTTTACCTGCTCCCACTTCCAGATACTCTTGCCCGCATAGCCACGCTCCACGCTGCCGTCGAGGTTATCCCAATGGTCGAGCATGCGCAACTCGAAGGCAGGGCGTTGGGTGACGGCGGTGTCGAGCCTGCCGGTGTTCTGCATCCGCAGAAGTTCGTAGGCACCATAGAGCAGCCCCACCTCGCTACTCGCGCTGATGGTAGCGGTGGCCTGACTCATATCGGATGCGCCTCCACCCGAGGTCGTAATACGGAAACCGTCTCCCAGATCGAGGCTCCGGTCTAATCGGAGCGACACTGCCTTGCCTCGCCAAGCCTGCTGCAACTCGTTTCGGGCAATGGTCGCGGTGGTTGAAGACACGCCTTGCACCTGCACCGATGGCAGTATATCGGCTGTGCGGGCAGCACCCAACCATAGCAGATGACCGTCGTCGGCACGGCCGATCAGCGCCACCAGCGACAAAAAGATGAATAGTAGTTTCTTCATACAGTGGGTTATTGGTTATTGTTTGAGGATTGATTCTTAGCCGAATATTTGGCAGCATACTCCGTCGGGGTCATGCCGAAATGCTTGTGGAACACGGTGGAGAAGTGCGATTGGTTGCTGAATCCCACGTCGTAAGACACCTGCGTGACATTGATCTTGTTCTCACTGATGAGCCGGGCAGCCTTCTCCAATCGCAGATTGCGAATGAAATCGCCCGTCGAGATACCCGTCATCTCTTTCATCTTGCGGTGGAGCTGGGCACGACTGATACCCACATCATGGGTCAGCGCCTCCACGTTGAAAGACGGATCGGAGATATGTTCGTTGACCGACCGCATGATTCTTTCCATCAAAATGTCGTCGTTACCCTTCACGGGGGCATACTCCACTTTGTCCTCCTGCTTCTGCGCACCTGAGAATTTGCCTTTCAAGCGACGCACGTTATCCACCAAGTTGTCTACCAAAACATGCAGTTCGTCGATGTTAAACGGCTTTTCGATATAGGCATCGGCGCCGCGACGAAGCCCCTCGATGCGGTCGGATACCTCGTTTTTCGATGTCAGCAAGATTACGGGAATGTCGCTGACTTGCGTGTTGCCCTTGATATTCTTAAGCAGAGTGATGCCGTCCATCTCCGGCATAACGATGTCTGAGATCACCAAGTCGTAGTCCTCGGTGAGCAATGCCCTCAGCGCCTCCTTGCCATTGCTATACAGGTCGAAGCGATACCATGCCTTGAGCTCGCCCTCAACATACTTCGCCAGTTCCTGATCATCATCCACCACCATGACGCGAAAGTTACGATTGGCCTGCGAGCGCGGCTTCTCCGTTTTCTCCTCAACGGCATCCGGCTCCATATCCACCTCCTCGGGCTTCAGGTGTTTCCTGCCCAACGGCAACGTCACTTCAAAGCAAGCGCCCTGCCGACCGTCGGTACGGTTGTATGCCTTGATTTCACCGCCGTGCAGATTCACGATGGCTTTACTCAGGTTAAGACCGATACCCGTTCCCTCCACGTGCATGGTCTGCACATTCTGTCCTTGATAGAATCGTTCGAAGAGCCTGTCGGTCTTCTCCTCCTTGAGCCCCACGCCGCTATCGGTCAGCCGCACCACAGCGCTCCGGGCATCCCTGCTCAGGGAAAAACGAATCTCGCCGCCGTCTTTCGTATATTTGAAAGCATTGGAAAGCAGATTGGTCAGCACCTTCTCGAAGTTCTGCCGGTCTATCCATACCTTCACCTCCGGCTCGTCATGGTCAAAGGCAAAGGTGATGTTGCGCTGGTGGGCGTTATACTGATACATCGAGCAGATGCCCTTGATCACCCCCACAAGGTCGGTCTCCCTGCAATGCAGGCACATCTGGTTCTTGTCTATGCGGCGCTCGTCGAGTATCTGGTTCACCAGCAACAGCAGCCGCTGTGCATTGCGGTCGATGGTCTCGATATACTGTTGCTCGTCGGCACCCTTCACTTTCTCCTTGAGTTTACGCAGCGGCCCCAAGATGAGCGTGAGCGGAGAACGGATGTCATGCGTAGCATTGATGAGGAACCGCATCTTCTGTTCCTCCACATCCGCACGGCGACGACGGTCGAAATAGAAGAACACAAAAGCGATGAAACCGAGGAAAAACAAGGCATACAGCAGATAAGCCAATGGCGAGGCGTACCACGGATTGTTCACCCGCACCGTAATTTGCTTAATCGTTTTGGAGTAAACGCCATTGTTCAGCGCACGCACCTCTATGGTATAGGTACCCGGCTTCACCTCATTGAATGATATGCGGTTGCTGCCCTCCGGCGCCGATGTCCATTCGGGAGAGCCGTTCACACGATATTGATATACGATGTTGTCGATATTGCGATAGGTGAGGAGCGAGAAATCCATGGCGAAATTATTCTCCTGATAGCCCACTTCAAACTCATCACCCATACAGCCGCGCTCGTGTCCGTTCACCACAAAATGCGTGAGAAATATCCTGTCCATCCGCATACCGCTGCCTTTCACCTCTTTCGGCATGAAGGTAGTGATGCCGTCGTTGGTGGCGAAATAGATGCGGTCGTCGGCTGTATGAATCTGCGCGCCGGTCACATATTCACGGGCTGTAAGGCCGCTGCCATTAATATGGGCAATGAATTTCTGCTGCTTGGCATGATACTGCCATATTCCGTTTACCGTGCTCAGCCACAGGTCGCCGCTCCGGTCTTCCACTATGCCATAAACGGGGTAGCCGGCAATCTCCTCCGAATGGGGAAAGGGCAGCAGCCTGCCGGTCTTGCGCTGATAGAGATACAAGCCCTGCGATGTGCCGATGAGCATGTTGCCATTGCGCCGTTCGCACAGAGCGAGCACCAGAATGCCTTTCAACTGCACCTCCCAACCGCATATCCTGAAGTTGCCGTCGTTGGGATTCATGCACGAGAGGCCACTGGTCGTAGCGATCCACAGCAGTCCGTGGCGGTCGTGATACAAGGCCTTGATCCAGTCGTTGCACAGCTGCCCTTTCCGCTTGTCCGCCTGATTCATGCTGTACGAGCGTGCCTCACGAGCACCTATATTATATATGGTGAGCCCTTTGCCGTAGTCGCTCACAAACAGATTATCCTCTCCGTCGTCGGCCATGCAGGTCACTCCCCACCCGCTCATGCCGAGCACCCAGCGGCTTTGCCCCGTCAGCGGATCATAGCCGTACAGCGCATTCTCCGTGCCCAGCCAGTAGCGCCCCTGCAAGTCGCGATAGATGGTGTTAGGACTCTCCGGAGAGGGCACTCTGCCCAGCAGTCTGCCGTCTTTCGAGAAGCGGTATACGCCGGTTTTCTGCACCGTGCACCATACATCGCCATCGTTGCCCAAGGCGATGGACGAGATGCTACTGCCCAAGCGCACATTCTGCCCGGCAAATGACCAAGAGGCAAACGCATCCTTCCCTTGATTGAGTTGGCAGAGCCCTTTCTTGTAGCAGCTCACCCACAGGTTGCCGTCCTTATCCTCGAAGATGTCGTTCACGTTGGAGGTGGCAAGGTCGAACTTCCGGTTCTCGCTCTCCACCTGCACCAACTGCTTGGTGCCTTTGCGAATCACCATCAATCCCTTGCCAGATGTGCCGACATAGAGATCGCCGCTCCTGCTCTTCATTGCCTTACGAATGGAGTTCTGCCGATCGAGCAGGCTCAGGTCATATCCGGCATCCGTCATCCGCCCCGTGGCATAGTCATACCGCAGAATGCCGTACATGCAGACCACGAGAAACCCGTTGCCCACAAGTATAGTGCTCACCACAGGGCCGGCCGACAGCGTATAGTCTTTCACCGATGTGGGTTTCAGATTGTTCACCTTCCATCGGCTCATCTCCGCCAGATGGCTTCCTCGCCAAAGGTTGTGCCGGGCGTCTTCAAACAGTTTGCTGGAGAAGTTATCACGCTGACCGCGTGCAAACTCGCTGAGCTGCCGCACCTCATCCGTTCCCGCCTTCACCGCAAACAGGCCATAGCCCGGCGTGCCCAGCATGATGTCGCCGTCGGCATTCTCGATGATCGACTCCACACGGGGCTTCAAACCGCCGGGGAAGGCATAGCGACGAAATGTGTTGGTCTTGTACACATACTGTGCCACACCGTCGCTGCACCCTATCCACAGGCGGTGGCGGCGGTCGACCAAGAACGTAATCACTTCATTGCCCGACAGCGAGGCAGAATCGCCGGCAACAGAATGGTATTCGGCGAAAGTGTAACCGTCAAACTTATTCAGCCCGTAGCCCGTGCCCACCCATATCAGTCCGTAATGGTCTTGGACGACGCAGTTGATCGAACTGCTCGACAACCCCTGCTCGGTGGTATATAGCCGCCCGCTGCCTGCATGGGCAAGAAGCATCGGCACACAACATACGAGGATGAGAAGTGTAAGTCGTTTGATATTCATAAAGCAGAGCGTGTTAGAGCTTGGTAGTGGGATAGTATCGCAAATATACGATAAGAATTTGATGAAACCAAATTATACGCCGATTTTTCGCCAAATGAAACAAATTGAAACACAATTGCTACCACGACATAAACCGCTTACTCCTGAAATGCTTAACTTTGCAGCGAACCTATCTTTACGGCCAAAACCAATATCGTTTTCACGGAAACGGCGACGTACGGCGTTCGGTGTACATGCGTATAGCGTTCGACGTACGTGCATACGACGTTCGGTGTACGTGCATACGGCGTTCGGTGTACGCCGCCATCAAGGCGGAAGACACCGAAGAAACGGGCGTGGAGGCTGTGGCGTGAAGACGCTGCGCCATGTTGGGAAATGCCGTAGAGAGAAAGACAACAAACCAAACATATCTATGGACAACAACTCCACACTTCGCGAGTCGAAAGGCTTCTACAAGCTCAACTGGCTGCAACGCATCGGTTTCGGCTCGGGCGACTTGGCACAAAACCTGATTTATCAGACCGTGTGCATGTATCTCCTGATTTTCTATACCAATGTTTTCGGTATAGACCCCAAGGCCGCGGCATTCATGTTTCTTGTTGTCCGACTGGTCGATGTGGCATGGGACCCCATCGTCGGAGCCTTTGTCGACAAGCACCAACCGAGGCTCGGCAAGTATCGCGCCTACCTCATCTTGGGCGGCATCCCACTGTCTGCCTTTGCCGTGCTGTGTTTCTGGAACGGATTTTCCGGCTCGTTGCTCTATGCCTACGTGACCTATGTGGGCATGTCCATGTGCTACACATTGGTCAACGTGCCATACGGCGCACTCAACTCCAGCCTCACCCGCGACACCGATGAGGTCACCATCCTCACCTCGGTGCGCATGTTCATGGCCAACTGCGGCGGCCTTGCCGTGTCGCTCGGCATCCCCATCATGGTGGCCGCCCTGTCGCCCGACGGCAAGATGAATACGAAGGAGGACGCCGCCGCATGGTTTGTCACCATGGGTATCTATGCCGCCGTCGGCTTGGCGCTGCTCGTCTTCTGCTTCTCGCAGACCAAAGAGCGCGTCGTGATGGACGCAAAAGAGACCGCCAACGTGAAGGTTTCAGACCTCTTCACCGAGTTTGCACGCAACCGCCCGCTGCGTGTCCTCGCTTTCTTCTTCATCACCGCATTTGCCATGATGGCCGTGGGCAACTCTGCCGGCAGCTATTACATGATATATAATGTGCATGGCACACCGGGCGAGATGGCCGTCTTTATGGGCTTGGGCTCCATTCCCTCGTTCATCTTCATGCCGATGGTGCCCGCCATCAAGAAGGCCATCGGCAAGAAGCAGATGTTCTATGCGTTTCTCAGCATCGCCATCATCGGCATGGCGCTGCTCTATGTCATCTCCGTGGTACCCTCGCTCAAGCATCAGATATGGCTGGTCTACGTAGCCCAGTTCGTCAAATCGACGGGCGTCATCGTAGCCACCGGCTATATGTGGGCATTGGTTCCCGAGGTCGTCTCCTACGGCGAATACACCACCGGGCGCCGCATCGCCGGCATTGTCAATGCCCTCACGGGCATCTTCTACAAGGCCGGCATGGCATTGGGCGGCGTGGTTCCCGGGCTGGTGCTCGCCTACGTGGGTTTCGACGAGAAGAATGCTGTGTCGCAGACGCCCTTTGCCGAGCAGGGCATCCTGTGGCTGGTATGCGTCATCCCCGCCATCCTGCTCATCGTTGCCATGCTTATCATCAAGCAATATGAACTGACCGACGAGGTGATCGACAAAATCAACACCGAGATTGAAGAACGACATAACGCATAAACCGACATGAAACAAAGACTATTGTCCGGCTTGACGGCCGCACTGCTGCTCTCCATCGGTGCCTACGCACAGGAGCCTACGCTCAAGAGCACACTCGGCAAGCATTTCCTCATCGGCGTTGCCGTGGATACCACCATATCCAACGGACATGATGAGCAGGCTGCCGACATCGTGCGCACGCACTTCAATTCCGTCGTGGCCGAAAACTGCATGAAAGGCGAGGAGATTCATCCCGAGGTGAACGAATATTATTGGGAAGATGCCGACCGATTCGTAGAATGGGGGCGGAAAAACGGTCAGGCCGTCATCGGCCATTGCTTGGTGTGGCACTCGCAGCCGCCCAAGTGGATGTTTACCGATGAGAAAGGCGACACCGTGAGCCGCGAAACGCTCATCGGCCGCATGTATAGCCATATCATGACCGTGGCAAGCCGATACAAAGGCAGGGTGTTGGGATGGGACGTGGTGAACGAGGCGGTGAACGACGACGGCTCTTACCGCGAGTCGCCTTATTATAAAATCATCGGTCCCGAGTATATCGAGATGGCGTTTCGCTTTGCCCACGAGGCAGACCCCAACGCCGAGCTTTACCTCAACGACTATTCGATGGCGAAGCCGGGTAAGCGCAAGGCCTACTGCAAAATCATCCGCAACCTGCAAGACAAGGGTCTGCGCATCGATGCCATCGGCCTGCAGAGCCATCACGGATACAACTATCCCGACTGGAAAGAGCTTGAGGCGAGCGTGGAAGCATTCAGCAAACTCGGCGTGAAGTTGCAGTTTACCGAGCTTGACATCAACATGCTGCCCAATCCGGGCAGCTTCGGCGGTGCGGAGATAAACCAGAAATTCCAGTACGACGAGAAGATGAACCCCTACAGAAACGGGCTGACCAAGAAGGCGCTCAAGAACTTCAACGAGCAGTATCTCAACTTCTTCCGCATCGTGGCGAAGTATAAGGATAAGGTGGAACGCGTCACTTTCTGGGGCGTCACCGACAACCGGACGTGGCTCAACGACTGGCCTATCAAGGGGCGCACTAACTATTCGCTCCTCTTCGACCGCGATTATCAGGCGAAACCGATAGTGAAAGACATTATCAAGATGTTCGAATAGGCGGGGTCATCCGGCCTCCCATCGATTCCTCAACATTCAACACTCAACAGCATGAAAGCAAGGTATCTTTTCCCACAAGACTATATGGCTGACCCGTCAGCCAATGTGTTTAACGGCAAACTCTACGTCTACCCCTCCCACGACAGGGAGAGCGGCGAGGCATTCGATGACGACGGCGGTCACTTTCAGATGAAAGATTACCACGTGCTCTGCATCGACGGCGACCCGATGAACGCCGAGGTGCACGATGCAGGCCTCATCCTCAGCGTTGAGGATGTGCCGTGGGCAGAGAAACAGATGTGGGATAACGACGTGGTGGAGAAGAACGGTAAGTATTATCTCATCTTCTCGGCCAAAGATTATAACGGTGTGTTCCGTCTCGGCGTAGCCGTTGCCGACAAGCCCGAGGGGGCGTTCATACCACAGCCCGACCCCATCCGCAGGTCTTACAGCATCGATCCCTGTGTGTTCAAGGATGACGACGGACAGATATACTGTTATTTCGGCGGCATCTGGGGCGGGCAATTGCAGTGGTATAAGGACAACAAGGCGCTCAAGAACGAATATCTGCCATCGGGCAAGGAAGCCCCACTGCCCTCACGTGTGGCGCGTATGACCGATGATGTGTTGCAGTTTGCCGAAGCGCCGCAGCGCGTCCTCATCGTAGACGAACAGGGGCACCCATTGCCTGCCGATGACCCGCACCGCTTCTTCGAGGCCAGCTGGATGCACAAGTATAAGGGGAAATATTATTTTTCTTATTCCACGGGCGACACCCATCTCATCTGTTACGCCACGGGTGACAGCCCCTATGGTCCCTTCACCTACAAGGGCGTAATCCTTGAGCCTGTCGTGGGATGGACTACACACCACAGCATCGTGGAATACAACGGCAAGTGGTATCTCTTCCATCACGATTGCGTGCCCAGCAAAGACAAGACGTGGCTGCGCAGTGCTAAGGTCGCAGAAGTGTTCTACGACGAGGAAGGCAATATCCCAACCATCAGATAATGCACAATTTGTTACTATATTTTTTATATGTATGATTAGGTCATAATGCCGGCAGACGGGAGTCTGTCGCATGTGTGTATCAGGATAACATGGCAGGTGTGTCAGAAAAGAATAAGAGAATAAGAGAATAATCGCTGTGCTTTGTATAAAAGCCAAATGCCGGATAAACATCCGTTTATATGGTTTTATTTTGCATATTAAGTGATGGCTTTTATTCTTTTATACTCTTATTCTTTTATTCTGACGCACCTTCTGCTATTTTTCAATGAGTAATCACCTTATTGCGGGGGGCGTAATCCCTAAAGAGCATTTCACCCACCAAGTAGAACCAAATGAGCGTGCAGGGCAGCACCTTCAGGGCATAAGGGCGGATGAAGTGTACTATCCACGAGTGGGGCACCAAGTCTGACGTGCCGAACGAGCCGAGGACGATGGCAAAGATGAGCAGGTACAAGGCCGTTTTGCTTCGTTCGAGAGGTGCCGTGAAGTACCACAGCCCTATGCCGAGGCTCGCCACAATGTACGTACTCACCTCGCTGCCCGAACTGAACAGCACCGTAAACATCAGCACCGATGCCAACAGGGCATATCTAAATCCTTCGTGCTTATATTGTTTGATACGCAAATAGGGCAAGGCAAACAGCACCAAGCAGGGCAGGATTATCCACCAATCGGGGTAGGTGGCGATACCCGAAATCTTTCGTACCATCCCTAAAAAGGATATGTTCTGATACATCGAGAACATATTCGACCCGTTCTTCTCTATCAGGCTGTCTGCCCATTCTCCATACTGGGCTATGATAAACTGCGGACTGCTGATGAGCATCGGCAGCACAAACGCCACCACTGACCAGCCAATGAGAGAAAGGATAAACTTCCCCTTATTCTTCGAGAAGAAGAAAAACGCCAAGCCCACTATGCCGTAGAGCTTCACAAACACACCTATCACTATCCACAGCGCAGCCCAACCGTCTTTGCCCTTCTGTATGCAATAGAATGTGACTATAATCATTGCCGCCGTGGCGATATTGAACTGTGACATGAACAGTGCCGACAGCAGATCGTTGGAAACAAACCACAGTAGGGCGATGAAGGCGTAATGTGACAGCTCCAACTTCTTCAAAGACCACCACAATGCCAAGGTAAGGGCGATGTGCCAGCAGAGCATTCCCCATTGCACAGGGAGCAGGGCAAAGGGTGCGACGATGATGCTGAACAGTGGTCCATAGTGGTTTACATCGGCATATTCACCGTGATAATATCCGTAGAGGGTGGTGCCGCGCCACGTGTGCCAGAACACGCCCTCGAAAATGCGGTAGTTATTGGATACATGCTTAGTGAGCCAGCTCACCACTGCCAGCATCATCCATAACCAAAAGAGGGTACGCTCGTTGCAGAAAAACGGTTTGCCGAAGAATTCTTTAATACGGTTGGTTAGTTGCATACATTTAATTGGTTGTTGAGTTAATTTCATTTGTGACCGGCTTCGCGGGTAAACACCCAGCGAAGTATGGCAAAGTTGATGGGCATCACCGTAAGGATGACCGCGACGGGAGCTATCAGTTTATTCATCCCAAAGTACAGGTAGATGTTCAGCACAATGATGTGCAAAGCGTAATTGATGGCATGACTTGTGGCAAAGCCGAACGCTTTTTTCACCGATGGCTTTTTGGTAAACGTCACATAGGTAGTCAGCACAAAGTTGATACACAGAGAGATGAAATAGCCTGCTGAATATGCGACGTTGACGGGCAGATAGGGTAAGAGCAGATAATAAATGCCATAGTGAATGCCTGCGGCTATCACGCCCACAATGCAGAAACGGACAAACTGCCCGAACTTCTCGCTGCGCACTATTTGCCTCACGCGGTCAAGCATCGCTGTCTGCCTTCTCTTCGTCCTTTGCCGGTTCGTCTTGCCAAAGCACACGGCCGATGTGATAGAGCGGCCGGTGTTTTACTTCAATGTAAATCTTACCGATATATTCACCGATAATCCCCATCGAGATAAGCAGCAAGCCACCGATGAGCCACACCGACAGCATCAGCGAAGACCAGCCCGGTACCGCCTTATGCTCAACATACGATGCCACCACATACACAACGCTCAGCAGGGCGATAAGCACGCAGATTAGTCCTGCTCCTATTATCATCGTTATGGGCTTGGTAGAAAAAGAGGTGATGCCGTCGATGGCCAAGCGATACATCTTGCCGAGCGTGTACTTCGACTTGCCGGCCTCACGCAGACTGATGACATCTTCCACCGTGTCGGACGGATAGCCGAGCATCGGTATCAGCCCACGCAGGTAGAGATTGCGCTCGCCATAGAGCGAGAGCTGCTCCAAAGCCCTACGGCTCATCAGGCGGAAGTCGGCGTGATTGTACACCGCTTTCACGCCCATCGACTGCTGAAAGCGATAGAAAGCCTGTGCTGACGTACGTTTGACGAAGCTATCCGCCTTGCGACACACCTTCACGCCATAGACGATATCCTTGCCCTCTGCATGCTTGTCCACCATCTGCTCAATGGCTTCGAGGCTGTCCTGCAGATCAACGTCTATGGTGATAACCGCATCGCAATGGTCTTTGGCAAACATCATTCCGGCCATGATGGCATTCTGATGTCCCACGTTGGCAGCCAAGCACAGGCCTTTGAAAGATGCGTCTGCCCGGTGCACAGCTTCTATCTGTGCCCATGTGCCGTCGGTGCTTCCGTCGTTTACCAAAAGGATAAAGCTATCGGGCGAGATTTTCTTCTTTCCCGCCAAGTCGTCAATAACCTTCCGAAGCCGTCGGGCAGAAGATGCTATCACGGCTTCTTCGTTGTAACAGGGGCAAACTATGCTAAGACGTATCATCGGGCGTGGGCGTTTCGTTGACTCAAAAACTGCGAATAGGTGACAAAGTCTGCCCCTCGCTTTTGGAAGTAACTGATAAAGCGACTCAACCGCCCTATCATCTTTTCTCCCGAATGGTTGCGGATGATAAACGGCAAATTCAAGTCGGGGCGGGCATTCAGTTCGGTAAACTCCCACGGGTGAAAGTAAGTCGTCATGTAGCCGTCGTGCCTGTGTGTGATGCCGCACATCCACAGGTAGAGCCACATCGGCAGGTTGTGTGCCGAGAGCCAGAACAGTGGGAAGCGGACAAGCGGCGTCACCGTGGCAGGCACCTGCCACAGTCCGCCCCTTCTGAACACTGTTCGGGGAGCGTTCAGGTGCATATATCTGCCGGGGATAAATGTGGGGTTGAGCGATGAGTTGAAGGTATAGCCGGCCTTGCTTATCTCGTCGTCGGAGACGGGTTGCATGCGGGCTTGCCGATAGCCCTTGACGCTCGTACCCGTAAGCTCTTCGAGCAAGAGCTTGGAGCTGAGCAGGTCTTTGGGCTCGAATGTCCAATGATAGAAGCCGTGCGAGGCAAGCTCGTGTCCATCGGCCACAATCTGGCGCACCACATCAGTGGCTCGTCGGGCAAAGTTGGCCGTACAAAAGAACGTCGCCTTCACGCCATGCTCCTTGAGCACCGCCAGAATGCTGCGTGCCCCCTGTACGGAAATACTCATCTGCTCTTCTATGGGAATATCCACGCCGTGCTCGCGAGGCACGTCGAATTCTTCTATGTCGAAGCTAAGCAATATCATTTGTTTTGGTTTCCTGTTTTCGTCCTGTTTACTGTTATTCGTGGCTGGCAAAGCCAAATCTTAGGCTATCATTAGTCTTTCTCTTTCTACCGTCGCTCCTCGGGCAAAGGCGCACTGATGCTTTGCACTTGCCGAAAGCAAGTGCAAAGGTAGCTAAAATTTCTTTCAATTATCCACCTTTGCGACAAAAACTATCCGGTTTTGTCCACTCTACGCCCTATTTCTTAACAACAATTAACCCTATGCCATGCCGCATTGTGCTGATATAATATATATTTGCATCATTAGTCAGACAGTTATTACTGGGTGCGGATTTATAGGTTACTACACGGATGATACGTCGAAAGTGCTTTGTTTAAATCCTGCAACAGGAAATTACGAATCTTTTTTATTATCGGATTTCAATAATAAATATAGTGTTAAATCGGTAAAAGAAAACAAATAATGACATGAAAAAAGGTATTATATTCTTAATGTTGTCTTTATTGCTTTGCAATATCGGATGCTGTGCCCAAGTAAAAGCCAGCCAGTTAGTAAACTCATCGTGGAGATATCAGTCAGGAGATGATTCTAAATATGATTTCAGAATCACTTTTACTAAAGATTCTATCATCCACAACGATAGTTTTAAAACGTTGAATAAGTCTGCCCGTTCAAGTTTTGCCTACTATCTGTCTTGGTCTAAACCGACTTCTTTCCATAATTCATTGATAGGCAAAACCACAGAAGGTCTTTATATTGTAGAGTACGAAAAGACTGGAAATCGCTTAATCTGTTATAAAGTGACTTTGAAAGATAACGTATTGACTCTTACAAATGAAGATAATATGGTTTTATCCTTTGAAAAGCAAAATTAAACCAGTAGATAAGCGCAACTTGAAATCTAAAGACAGGAAATAGATATGCCCTCTATCGTTCCTAAAAATAACCGACTTGCAAATTGTTGGTTGGATTTTCAAAAAGAGAGTTTGGGTACATCCTTTACTCTCTTTATTCTAATTCTTATCCTGAACAGGGGTAATATTACATGAAGTATAGCAAGGACATACTTGTACTCTGTTTTGGCAGATAGCACCATGTAGGTAGTTAATCCGGCCTATAAAAGACGAAACGCTTGCTGCATTTTCTATCTCTTTCCACCCTTTCAATACCCTTTGTCAATCTTTCACCTCTTAACCGAATTTTCCCTTTTCCACCTCTACTATCTTTAAAAAAATCATGCTGAAATAAGGCAACAAAGCGCCTCTGGAAATGGGCGGTATGCGAAAATCAAAGGATTTCGGGGCAGAAATCGGGGAAAATCGGGGCATGTTTGAAACTGGCTGATTATCAAAGCGTTGCAAATATGCGGTGGAAAATTATAAAAAATCTCGACTTTCGGGTCTTGCGATAGCATAGGTTTCGCATCGCGAAAGCATAGTTATCGCGGTGCGAGAGCATTAAGATCGCGTCGCGATTAGGCCGTTATCGGCACGCGAAAGCATAGCTATCGCAAACCCAGCTCAAATTTTTCGAACGAAAATCTCAGCATTTTTCACAAATCAGCCCATATTTTTCTCTGAAACGAGACTATCCGGAGAGTCGGGAATGTGATTATAAATCAACAAACTGCCATGCACTGACACATTGCGATGCCCGTTTTTTCCAAAAACACCACTACCTCTCCCCTACCCTGAAAATATATCTTTTGTGGGGCAGACAGATTGGGTTGTGCGACGAATGGAGGCTCGTGAAACGTTGGCCGGCGTTAAGCCAATTGTGAATTGTGGATTATAAAATTTGCCCGAATGAGAAAAATGAATTATATTTGCACGTGATATTCACCTTTTACAAAAGAACCATAACAATTTCGCAAATATCTTGATTATGAATGATTTCCTCAAAAATGTAGGTGCCACCATCGTAGGCCTGTTTATCTTCGGCATCATCGTCGCCGTCATCAGCATCATGGCCGTGGTGGGTATGGTGAGTTCATCCGAATCGACCAAGAGCGTGGATAAAAACTCCGTGCTGGTGCTGAAGCTCGACGGAGTGCTGAACGAACGAAGCGAAGACAGTCCGTGGGAAAGCCTGACAGGCAAGAAGACGGTGGGATTGGCAGAGATGCTCTCGGCCGTCAAGAAGGCAAAGGGGCAGAAAGACATCAAGGGTATCTATATCGAAGGCGGCGTGCTGAGTGCCGACATGGCACAGCTGCAGGAACTGCGCAATGTGCTGGCCGACTTCAAAAAGTCGGGCAAGTGGATCGTGGCTTACGGAGAAATATACTCGCAGGGCAGCTACTACGTGGCGTCGGTGGCCGACAAGCTGTACCTGAACCCCGAGGGCATAGTCAACTGGCTTGGTATCGGCGGGGAATTGACGTATATAAAAGATGTATTGGCGAAGGTGGGCATCAAGGTGGTTCCGCTGAAGTGCGGCAAGTTCAAGAGTTTCACGGAGACATACACCGAGGACAGGATGAGCGAGGCAAACCGCCTGCAGACCGAGCGATATATCAACGGCTGGTGGCAGACTATATGCAAGGCCGTGGGTACGAGCCGCGGCATCAGCGTGGACTCGCTCAACGCCTACGCCGACCGCATGGTGTCGCTCGACGAACAGAAGCAGCTGGTGAAGCTGAAAATGGTGGACGGCCTGCTCTATAACGACCAGATAAAGGCTAAGGTGAAAGAGCGTCTGGGCATCGATGAGGACAAGGCCATCAGCCAGCTGTCGGTGGCCGACATGCAGAATGTGCGCGAGGACAACCCCGGCGAGGAGGTGGCGGTGTATTATGCCTACGGTACGATCGTGGACGAGGAGCCGTCGCAAGGCTTCTTCTCGCAGGGACATTTCATCGTGGGCAAGGACGTGTGTAAGGATTTGCAGGCTTTGGCCGACGACGACGACGTGAAAGCCGTGGTGTTGCGCATCAACTCGGGCGGCGGTTCGGCCTATGCCTCGGAACAGATATGGCATCAGGTGGAACTGCTGAAAAAGAAGAAGCCCGTGGTGGTGTCGATGGGTGGCGCCACCGCGTCGGGCGGTTACTACATCAGCGCGGGCGCCAACTATATCTTTGCCGAGCCTACCACCATCACGGGCAGCATCGGCATCTTCGGCCTCTTCCCCGACCTCTCGGAGCTGATGACGCAGAAAATCGGCTTCAAATATGACGAGGTGAAGACCAATCGCAACGCGGTGTTCGGCGCAATGGGGCATGGCATGACGACCGAACAGATCGGCGCGCTCCGGAACTGCATCGACCGCGGATACCTGTTGTTTAAGAAGCGTGTGGCCGACGGGCGCAAGATGTCTATGGCACAGGTGGAGGAGCGGGCGCAGGGACGTGTGTATCTCGGTGAGGACGCACTCAAACAGAAGCTCGTCGACGGGCTTGGCGGACTGGACGAAGCTGTGGCTAAGGCCGCCCGCTTGGCGAAGTTGGACGAGTATCACACCGCCGGCTATCCTGAAAGTGCCGGCTGGCTGGCCAGTCTTTTAGACGAAAGCGCCGACGCCAAGAACTCTTTCCTCGACGAGCGGCTGCGCTCTACGCTCGGCACCTTCTACGAACCTTTCATGCTGATACGCACAGCGCAGGAGCAAGACCGCTTGCAGGCACGCATGCCGTTTATTATCAAAGCCCCCTAAGTTAGGGGGTTGGGGGTCTGAACCACGGCTCTTTCCCCCATCAATTCTAAAATCATAATATCTAATGCGGGCGTTCAGACCCCAATCTCCTATATTTAGGAGGCTAATGCGGGCGTTCAGACCCCCAACCCCCTAACTTAGGGGGCTTAAAGAAAGAACATGCGCACAGAAGGCGACCTTATCAAAATCAACGAGTGGCTCACACCCCTCAGCTGGTTCTACGGCATGGGGGTGAGCCTGCGCAACCAGCTCTTCGATCTGGGTGTGCTGCAGCAACGGGCATTCGACATCCCGGTGATCTCCGTGGGCAACCTCACGGTGGGCGGCTCGGGAAAGACCCCCCATGTGGAATACTTGGTGCAACTGCTCAAAGATTCGGTCAAGGTGGGCGTGCTGTCGCGCGGATATAAGCGCAAGAGCAGGGGGTATGTGCTGGCCGATGAAAGCTCGACGATGAGCGAGCTCGGCGACGAGCCCTATCAGATGAAGCGCAAATTCCCCGACATCTATGTCGCCGTGGACAAGAAACGGTGCGAAGGCATCGACCGACTGACACATGACGAGGCGACAAAAGACGTGGATGTGATATTGCTCGATGATGCCTTTCAGCACCGATATGTGAAGCCGGGTGTCAACATCCTGCTGGTGGATTATCACCGGCTCATCATCTACGACAAACTCCTGCCCGTCGGCCGCCTGCGCGAACCGCTGAAAGGAAAGAACCGTGCCGACATCGTGATCATCACGAAATGCCCCAAAGACCTCAAGCCGATGGAGTTTCGCGTGCTCACCAAGGCGCTCGACCTCTATGCCTATCAGGAACTTTTCTTCTCGTGCATCGATTATGCACAGCCCCAACCGATGTTCAAGGAGGAGGCAGAACCAATGACAACACCCGACGCGAAGGATGCCCTCGCACCGCTGAAAGGCAGAAACGTGATGCTGCTCACGGGCATCGCTTCGCCCCGGCAGATGGAGAACGACATACGGCCGAAGTGTCGTACGGTCACGCCGATGACGTTCGGCGACCATCACATCTTCACCCACAAGGACGCGCAACGCATCAACGAGGCTTTCGCCGCCATGCCGTCACCCAAAATAATCATCACGACGGAAAAAGATTCGACCCGTCTGGCTACCCTCACCGACCTCAGCACAGAGGTCAGGCAAGCATTATACACGCTCCCGATACAGGTGAAGCTGATGCTCGATCAGGAAGAAACATTCAACAATAAAATCATAAGCTATGTACAAAAGAATTCAAGAAACAGCATCTTGGTTAAAAGAAAGGATGACCACAAGCCCAAAAACAGCCATCATTCTGGGAACAGGCCTCGGACAATTAGCTTCAGAGATAACTGACACATACGAGTTTCCATATCAAGATATACCCAATTTCCCCGTATCGACCGTAGAGGGACACTCCGGTAAACTCATCTTCGGAAAGCTCGGCGGCAAGGATATCATGGCGATGCAAGGACGCTTTCATTACTACGAGGGCTACGACATGAAGGACGTGACCTTCCCCGAACGCGTGATGTTTGAACTGGGCATCGAGACGCTCTTCGTAAGCAACGCCTCGGGTGGCATGAACCCGAAGTTCAGTATTGGTGACCTAATGATTATCACCGACCACATCAACTTCTTCCCCGAGCATCCGCTGCACGGCCCAAACTTCCCCACCGGGCCACGCTTCCCCGATATGCACGAGGCCTACGACCGCCAGCTGGTGACGCTCGCCGACGAGATAGGCAAGGAGAAAGGCATCAAGTTGCACCACGGCGTATATGTGGGCGTACAGGGGCCGACGTTTGAGACTCCGGCCGAATACCGCATGTACCGCCTCCTCGGCGGCGATGCCGTGGGCATGTCGACCGTTCCCGAGGTGATCGTGGCATGCCATTGCGGCATCAAGGTGTTTGGCATCAGCATCATTACCGACCTCGGCGGCTTCGACATACCGACGGAGGTGAGCCATGAAGACGTGCAGATCGCCGCCAATGCAGCCCAGCCTAAGATGACGGAAATCATGAGGGAGATGATACGAAGATCATAAAGGGGAGAGAGGAAAGGGGAGAGAGGAGAGAGAATACTTTGGCAGTTGCATTGCCTAAACACCCGCAAAAGTATTCTCACTCCTCTCTCCCCTCTCCTCTCCAAAAGAGAAATAAGAATGGACATTTCAAAGCTCGGCGAGTTTGGTCTGATAGACCGACTTACCAAAGACATACAACTCAAGAACCCCTCGTCAGCCTACGGCGTGGGCGACGACTGCGCCGTGATGCACTATCCCGACAGCGAGGTGCTGGTGACTTCCGACATGCTCATGGAGGGCATACACTTCGACCTGACCTACATCACTATGCAGGAACTGGGCTACAAGGCGGCGATGGAGAACATCTCCGACATCTTCGCCATGAACGGCACACCGCGTCAGATGATTATTTCGATTGCCGTAAGCAAGCGATTCAAGGTGGAAGACCTCGATGCCTTCTATGCCGGCATACGTGCCGCGTGCGACAAGTGGGGCATCGACATCGCGGGAGGCGACACTACGTCCTCGCTCACAGGCCTTGCCATCAGCATCACCTGCATCGGCGAAGCGAAGAAAGAGGACATCGTGTATCGCAACGGAGCAAAAGAGACCGACCTCATCTGCGTGTCGGGAGACCTCGGCGCCGCATACATGGGGCTGCAGCTCCTTGAACGCGAGAAGAACGTCTACTATCATCAGATAGACGATATCAACAACAAGATTCGTGAAGCACAGCAGGCGGGCAACGATGCATTGGTGAAGCACCTGCAAGAGCAGGGTGCCAAGCTCACCGACTTTCAGCCCGACTTTGCCGGCAAAGAATATCTGCTGGAGCGCCAACTCAAGCCCGAGGCGCGCGGAGACATCATCCGCCTGCTGCACGAAAGCAACATCCGCCCCACGGCAATGATGGATATCTCCGATGGGCTAAGCTCCGAATTGCTCCACATCTGCCGACAGAGCCAGTGCGGCTGCCGCGTCTACGAGAAGCAGATCCCCATAGATTATCAAACGGCAGTGATGGCAGAGGAACTGAACATGAATGTCACGACATGCGCCATGAACGGCGGCGAGGATTACGAATTGCTCTTCACATGCTCCATCGGAGACCATGACAAACTGAACGCATTGGAAAGTAAGGGCATCAAGCAGATCGGCTACATCACCAAAGAGAGCCTCGGCGCACGCCTCATATCACGCGATAATCAGGAGTTCGACATCACCGCTCAAGGTTGGAACCCGCTGAAATAACACGGGCATCCCCCGCACCGACAACTGTCGGAAGCCCGGGGAAGCCATGCAAGAAAAGGAATGAACGCTTGTTAATAAACATTAAACAAAGATGATTCACGCAGCAAACGTTCTTTCCTTTCACTTTAAACCGCTACCTTTGCATCCGCAAATCAGCACGGTACCTTAGCTCAGGTGGTAGAGCAATGGACTGAAAATCCATGTGTCCTTGGTTCAACTCCAAGAGGTACCACTCCTCCTTTCATTTAGTCCGGTTCTCTTCATGAGGCCGGACTTTTTTGTCGCGCGGGATTCCGCGCGGCAAAAAAGAGAAAATTAGATTTTATAATCGTACCGTGGCGCCCGCCATCACCCAGAGGCCGGGCTGGCGCACCGAACCGAGATCATAATAGCGGTGGCAGGTAAGGTTGTCGGCCTTGACGTAAAGCTGCCATGCAGGCTCCGTCCATGCCAGCTTGGCATCTATCTTGGTGTAGGGATGGTAACCGTTCATACGCTGCTGCCAACGCACTGCCCACGATGCCGAGAGACGGCTCACGATGGGGTGAGACAGTTCGGCGACGACCTTATGGCGCAGATATTCCAATGCGTAAAGCGAACGGTAGATGGGCTGCGAGGTCTCGTGACGCTGGTGGATATAGGCATACCCCACCTTGAACCGCACAGGCTGCCGGCTGCGTACCGATGGGGAGAGCAGCTCGGTGAGGTTGAGCGTGGTCTCCACGTTGCAGCCCATATTGTCGAGCTTACCGATGTTGAGAGCATGATATTTGGTGGAAGTCTCCGTCTCATACACCCAATCGATCATATTGGAGCCGTTGCTATAGAATGCGCTCGCCAATGCCTCGATGCCGCGGGTGCGGAATCGGCTGCCAACCTTAAAGGTGGAGTTGCGTTCGGGCTTGAGGGTGGGGTCGCCCTGCTGTGCCGAATTGGAGGTGTAGAGATCAGTATAGGTGGGCACGCGCAACGCCTTGTTCCAGCTGGCATATAACTTCCAGTGCTCGTTGGGTCGATAGCTGAGGTCGATGCCGGGATAAAAACGGAAGTCATGATCCAGCCCTGTGTTCTTGTTAGCCATCACTCCGGCCGACAGGGTGAAGCTGCCTATCAGGATGTTATGCTCCAAAAAGATGCTCGTGTTGGTGCGGTTGCCCTCGCGTGAATAGCTGCGGTCACTGCCATGAATCGATTTCCACTCGCTCTCGGGCAACAGTTCGCCGTATGCCGTGGAGCGGATGTGCTCTTTGCGTATGTCCGCTCCGATGGCAGTTTTGCCCGGCAACCAGTCGAAGTGGGCATTGAGCGAAGCGCCATAGACATCCGTGCGATGGAAATTCTCACCTGCGGCGGCACCCGTAGAACCCTTGATGAGCTGGAAATGGTCATAGTCGCGGTGGGCATAGACGGTGGGTATAAACTCCAACGAAGACTTGAAGCGTCCGCCAGCTCCGGCAAACGGCCTCACACGGGCATTGACAGAGCCTATCCATCGCCGTGTCTCCTCATACTGATTGGGGAACTTGGCGGAATAGAACGTGTTGGCACCATAGTCCTGCGAGGTGACGCCGAACTGCCAGCCTGCATCGACAAACCGTGTCGCAAGGTCGCCCTGATAGTAGGCACGGCGCTTACGGAAATCGGAATTGTCGGTGCCACCATCGCTCCGGGTGTAGCCCGCCGAGAGCTGATGGCGCGTCCGGACGATGCCCCCTGCGGGTACCCACGACACGGCGCCATCGGCACCGAACGTGCCGAACGAACCTCCCTCGGCACTCAACCGCACATTGCTGCGACTGTCGGCACGTGTCACGATGTTGATCGCACCACTGAATGCCGACGAGCCGAAGACGCGCGCCGAGGCGCCTTCAAGCACTTCGATGCGTTCGATGTCGGATAAAGAAACAGGGAAATCGGCTGCGTTGTGACCGGTCTGCGGACTGGATAAAGGCACGCCATTCAGGAGAATGGCAATCTGGTCGAACGTGCCGCCGTTGATCGAGATGTCCGTCTGTACACCAAATCCACCGCGCTGACGGACATCGACGCCGGTAGATAGTTTGAGAATGTCGTTGATGGTCTGCGCTTGGGCACGCTGGATGTCGTCGCGCGAGATGACCTCAACGATTTTGGCCGACTGCAAGGCAGTCAGCGGCGCTCGAGATCCCATGACCTCAACCTCATCCAGTCGCTGTTCACCGAAGCTGATCGAATCGTTGTCGACCAAAGGTTTGGTGGCGATGCCGTCGGCCTTGGCGTATGTCAAGGTAGCGACACTCAGCACACCGATAATCACCTCTTTGCCCAAAGCGGCAAAAAGGCTGTAACCCTTACGGTTGAAATGCTTGAAGATGAGCGTAGAACGCCTGTTGTACTGTTTTAAGTTCATAAATCGACCGCAAAGATAATGATTATTATTCTATTGCATATAGAAACAGGATATAATTTTCTTTTGTCAAGAATTCATTATAGTTTTTCTGTTCAGATTTTCGTTCATTCTAGAGCGAAAAATCGGGGTGGTTGGGCAAGATTCGGGTCGCGGAAGGTCGAAAATTTTGTGTCGGCTTCGCGATAGCTATGCTTTCGCATCGCGATAACGGCCTAATCGCAGTGCGATCTCAAT